>NZ_CP028365.1:301350-602700 GCF_003033925.1 Tannerella serpentiformis | reverse complement strand
ACTTTTCCCACGCGGGCAGGTACTCGGCGCCGATGGAGTCTTTGTCGATGTCGACGTTGTAATCCATCGAGAATTTGGGGATGTTGATCTGGGCGTAGGAGCCGGGGATGAAGTCCATGTGCTCGCCCGGGGGCAGGGCCACGATGAACTCCTTGATGAAGGTGGCCACGTTCTTGTTCGAGACCACGGTGCACTCGTACTCCTTGACGCCGAAGACTTCGTCGGGCACTTGCACCGTCATGTCGTTCCTGACCTTCGTTTGGCAGGCCAGTCGCCAGTGGTCTTTCATCTGTTTGCGGCTGAAGAAGACCTTTTCGGTGGGCAAAATGTCGCCGCCTCCCTCGATGACTTGCGCGCGGCACTGGCCGCATTTACCGCCGCCACCGCAGGCGGAGGAGAGGAAGATGTTGCCGCTCTGAAGGGCTCCGAGCAGGGTGCCGCCGATGGGCGTTTCGATTTCTTTTTCGCCGTTGACGGTCAGCTTGACGTTGCCCGACGGCATGAGCTTGGCTTTTGCAACCAGCAGCAGTACGACCAGCAGCAGCACGATGATGAGAAACACCGCTACGCTGGCTCCGATCGTCAGTCCTGAGATTTCCAATAAAACCATCTTGTATTCTTGCTTATACGTTTATAAACCACTCAAATTTTGAACCCTGAGAAGCACATGAAGGCCATACCCATGAGGCCGGTCAGGATGAAGGCGATGCCCAGTCCACGCAGCGGTTTGGGGACATCGGAATAGGCCAGCTTCTCGCGAATAGCGGCCATGCCGACGATGGCCAGCATCCAGCCAATGCCCGACCCGAGGCCGTAGACGGTGGCGATGCCGACGTTGTCGAAGGCTTTCTGCTGCATGAAGAGCGAGCCGCCCATGATGGCGCAGTTCACGGCGATGAGCGGCAGGAAGATGCCGAGCGATGAATAGAGCGCGGGGGCGAACTTTTCGATTACCATCTCGACCAGTTGCACGAACGAGGCGATCACGGCGATGAAGAGGATGAAGGCCAGGAAGCTCAGGTTGACGTCCTGGAAGCCCGCACCGAGCCAGGCCAGTGCGCCCTCTTTGAGGACGTAATTCTCGAGCAGGTAGTTGATCGGTAGCGTGCAGACTTGGACGAAGGTGACGGCCAGACCGAGGCCGAGGGCGGTCTTGACGTTCTTCGACACGGCGAGGTAGGAACACATGCCTAAGTAGTAGGCGAAGATCATGTTGTCGACGAAGATCGACCGGATGAATGTGCTTAATAGGTTATCCATGATTGTTTACTCCTTTCTTTTTCGTCAGTGACATGTGTGTTACTTCTCTTGCAAATCCTTGTTGCGTGCACGGTGTATCCATACGATGACGGCGCAGAGGATGAGGGCCATCGGAGGCATGATCATCAGGCCGTTGTTGACGTAGCCTGCATCGTAGACAGCTTGCGGGATGATGCGGAAACCGAGCAGTGTGCCCGATCCGAAGAGCTCGCGGACGAAGGCTACGACGACGAGGATAATGCCGTAGCCGGCGCCATTGCCCACACCGTCGAGGAACGACTCCCAGGGCTTGTTGCCCAAGGCGAAGGCCTCGAGGCGCCCCATCAGGATACAGTTCGTGATGATCAGCCCGACGTAGACGGAGAGCTGCTTGCTGACATCGTAGGCGAAGGCCTTGAGTATCTCGTTGACGATCGTCACCAACGCGGCCACAACGACCAACTGGATGATGATGCGGATGCGGTTGGGGATCGTTTTGCGGAGCAGCGAAATGATGACGTTGGCGAAGGCCACGACGGCCGTCACGGAGATGGCCATGACGAGCGCCGGCTGCAGTTTGACGGTCACGGCCAGGGCCGAGCAGATGCCCAGCATTTGCACGATGACCGGATTGTCCTTGCTCAGGGGGTTGAACAGGATCTCTTTATTCTTTGCTGATAAACCCATATCTCTTTATTGTTTTTGCTTGGTTAGGAATCCGGCGTAGTGCCCCAGGCTGGTCTGGATCATGGCGTTGACGCCGTTGCTGGTGATGGTGCCGCCAGAGATGCCGTCCACATAGTCCTGGCCGTCGGCTTTGTTGCCATGCTTCACGACGGCGATCGATTTGAAGGCGCCGTCCTTGAAGAGCTCTTTGCCGGCGAACTGTCCGGAGAAGGCTTTTTGTACGATCTCGGCACCCAGACCGGGCGTTTCGCTCTCGTGGCTAAAGTCGGCGCCGAAGACCGTGTTGCAGTCGTCGTTGACCGACATATAGCCCCACAGCGGACCCCAGAGGCCGGTGCCACGCATGGCCAGAATGTACTTCGTCTGTCCGTCTACCGTGGCGACAAAGACGGGGAAGACGCCGCGGGCAAACTGCTTCTTGACGTCGTCGCTGAAGGCGTCGCCGTCTACGCGATTGCCGTCGGCATCGACCAGGAAGGCCTCCTTGATCAGTTCCTTGTATTTCGCTTCAGCCTCACTGGCGGGCACGCTGACGTTCACCGCGCGGAGGATCTGCTGTCGCTTGTCGTTGTCCTGGTTCGCCTTCTGGGCCGAGCTGAGCGCCTGCGAGGTGAAGGCCAAGAGCAGGGCCACGACGACGACCATCACCGTGGCATAAATCACGGTGTATCCGTTTCCGTTTGTATTCAACTTAGTTGCCATAATGTTATCCGTCTCCCCATGATTAGTTAGCGGTTTGTTTGAGTCGGGCAGCCCGACGTTTGATGTTGGCGTCGACCACGTAATAGTCGATCAGCGGAGCGAAGATGTTCATCATCAATATGGCCAGCATCATGCCTTCGGGATAGCCCGGGTTGAGGACACGGATGCAGATGGCCAAGAAGCCGATGAGGAAGCCGTAGATCCACTTGCCGCGTTCGGTGCGGGCTGAGGTCACCGGGTCGGTGGCCATGAAGACGGCGCCGAAGCAGAAGCCGCCCAGCACGAGGTGCTCGTACCACGGCATGTTGGCCATGGCGTTGTTCTCCATACCGATGGCGTTGAACATGCAGGCCGTGAGTGCGCCGCCCACGAAGACGGACAGCATCGTTTTCCAGCTGGCTATGCCCGTCCAGAGCAGCAGCACGGCGCCGATGGCGATGGCGATGACGCTCGTCTCGCCGATGGAGCCGGGGATGAGACCGGTGATCATATCCATTGAGAAGGCCGGATAGCCTGTGCCCGATGTGGCTGTGGAGGCGATGCCCAGCGGTGTGGCGCCTGAGAAACCGTCGACGACGCTACCGGTGCCTAAGCCGAACGTGTCGGCGGTGCGGACGAAGATCTTGTCGCCCGACATGGCGGCGGGGTAGGCGAAGAAGAGGAAGGCGCGGGTGACGAGGGCGACATTAAAAATGTTGTAGCCCGTGCCGCCAAACACTTCCTTGGCGAAGACGACGGCGAAGGCCGTGGCCAGGGCAATCATCCACAGGGGCGTATCCACGGGCACGATCATAGGGATCAGCATACCCGAGACGAGGAAGCCTTCCTGTATCTCTTCTTTCTTCCATTGCGCCACCGCGAACTCGATGCCGAGCCCGACGACGTACGAGACGATGATCTTGGGCAGCACGGCCAGGAAGCCGAAGAGGAACGCAGGCCAGAAGAGCTGTTCGGCGCCGATGGCCAGGTTGTGCTGATAGCCCACGTTGTACATGCCGAACAGCAGCGCTGGGATGAGGGCGATGACGACGACCGTCATCGTGCGCTTGGAGTCGATGCTGTCGTGGATGTGTACGCCCGATTGCGACGTGTCGCTGGGGACGAACAGGAACGTTTCGAACCCCTCGAATACGGAGCGAAACATCGACAGGCGGCCACCCTCCTCGAAGGTCGGCTTGATCTTATTGAGGTAATTCCTTAATGCTTTCACTTTCTATTTTCCGATTAATGGTGGTTGATCAATTCATCTCTTTGTAGAGTAGGTCGAGGCCACCACGCACGATCCGTTGGATCTCGATCTTGGAGGTGTCTACGAACTCACAAAGGGCGAAGTCCTCTGGCGCCACTTCGTAGATGCCGAGGGCTTCCATCTTATCGATGTCGTAGGCGATGATGGCTTTGAGGAGGTATTCGGGGTAGATATCCATCGGGAAGACGCGGTCGTATTCGCCGGACATGATCATAGCGCGGCGGCCGCCCTTGATGCGGGCGTCGAGGGTATATTCCTTTTTGGAGCCCATGAGCCAGGAGAAGTAGCTGTGCGACATGCTGTATTTCCCGAGGCCGGGCATGCCCCAGCCGAGGAACTCGTTGACGTCGTTGCCCTCGGGGATGGCTGTGATTTGCGTGTCGTAGGCGCCGAGCCAACCGGTGGCGGGGTCGACCTTGTGACCCGTCAGGACGTTGCCGCTGATGATGCGAAGGGCCGCGAGGTTAGGCTTCGTCCGCTCTTCGATGAGGCTGTTGATGCGGCATCCGGCGATGGCCTTGACGTAGCCGCGCTCCGTCATCTCGGAGCCTACGAGGGCTACGGTGCGGGTGAAGTCGATGCGGCCTGCGGTGAAGAGTCGGCCGATAAAGAGCACGTCGGCGGCGCGGAGGGTCCAGACCGTCTCGCCCTTGTTGACGGGCTTGACGTGGTTGATGATCACGCCCACGTTGCCGGCCGGGTGGGGGCCTTCAAGCTCGACGACCTCCACGCCCTGCATGTTGCGCAGCGGCGATCCGCGGCGGACGCCGAGGTAGACGCGCCCCGGGGTGAGTCGGGCGAGGGCCGCGAGGCCAGCCTGGAGGGTGTCCTCCTGACCGTTGACGACGTAGTCAAAGTCGGGCGCCAGGGGGGCGGTGTCGAGTGCGGACACGAAAATGTCGCGCGGTGTCACCGTCGGGTCTGCCACGCGATCGTACGGGCGTTGCTTGATGTAGGGCCATATGCCCGTTTGGAGGAGGAGGGTGCGGATGGCCTCCGGTTCCGCCGTGGCGGGACTCTTGGGGGCGTCGAAGGGCTCGCTGTCTGAGCTGCCATCGGGTCGGACTACGACGCTGAGCACCTTGCGTTTCTCGCCGCGATGGACGGCGGTCACTTCGCCGCTGACGGGCGCTACGAGGCGGATCTCCGGGTGGACCTTGTCCCACATCAGCGGCGTACCGACCTTGACTTTATCGCCGACTTTGACCAAGACCTTGGGCACAATGCCAGCGAAACAGCCCGGCTCAACGGCGTAATCCTCGGACTGGTGCCTTTCCAGTTCCGACAGGGGGGCTTTGCCTTTCAGCTGGATGTTGAGCCCCCGTTTGATATTAACCACATTTGCCATGTTACTTCTGGTTCTATTATTATTTTCTGTTTGCGACGCCAAAAATAGGTGCTTTCCTTCAGGTTTAATGATCGGCGATTATCCGAGGCGCGCTGGGGCATCTTCGGATGCCGGCGAAATGGACCTGATACCTGTAGGGCGTATACTTTTTAGTTCGTGTTTATGTGGTGTAATGCTATGCTGCGTAGTGGGAACCTCTGTTTCCGTTGTGCTCCGGATCGCTTTCGCCAAAGCTGTCCGAAATGGACCTCGCCCCGGGTCACTTTCGCCAAAGCGGCCTGAAATGGACCTCGCCCCGGGTTACTTTCGTCAAAGCAACCCGAAATGGACCTCGCCTCGGATCACTTTCGCCAAAGCTGCCCGAAATGGACCTCGCCCCGGATCACTTTCGCCAAAGCAACCCGAAATGGACCTCGCCCCGGGTCACTTTCGCCAAAGCAGCCCGAAATGGACCTCGCCCCGGGTCACTTTCGCCAAAGTAGCCCGAAATGGACCTCGCCTCGGGTCACTTTCGCCAAAGCAGCCCGAAATGGACCTCGCCCCGGGTCACTTTCGTCAAAACAACCCGAAATGGACCTCAAAAAGCATTTGTAATCCCCCGAAGCCTCCACCCCGCGGGGAGATCTGGAAAGATTCAGTTGTCTCCGCAGCCGGCATCTCTCCCTTTTAGAATGGCCTATGGGTCATTGCCTCAGCCGATGCGCATGACGGCGGATTCGAAGGCGTCGCGGTCGAGGGTGGACTTGCCACGGGTCTTGCTGCGGTAGTTGTAGATGGTGGTCACGGAGTAGCCGAGGAATTCGGCTATGCGGGCGCTGTCGGTGATGCCGAGGCGGATGAGGGCGAAGATGCGCAGCTCGGTCGTGAGCCGTTCGCCTGCTTTGGGCGTGATGCGGTCGGCGGGGTGGAGCAGGGCGTTGAACTCCTCCACGAAATGGGGGAAGAGGCCGAGGAAGGTGCGGTCGAACTCGGCGTAGAACTCGCGGCGCTCGTCGGCGATAAGCTCCGTGGAGCGGACCGTGCGCAGCAGTTCGTCCGTGCGGCCACTCTGGGCGAGCTTCATCAGTCGGCGGCGGTAGTGGTCGAGCTTGTCGATATAGACGGAGCAGCGGTTGATGTACTGGGCGATGTATTCCTCTTTGATGGCGTTGGCCTCAAGGAGGGTGCGGTTGACGTCGGAGAGGGCGTCGTTGGCGGTTTGCAGACGGGCGTTGGCGTCGGAGAGGGCGCGGCGGGCCTGGCGGAGGCGCTGCATTTGTCGGTAGACATGCAGGAGGCTGAGGACGAGGCTGGCGGCTAGAAGGACGCTGCCCAAGAGCAGTCCGACGATGGTGCGCTGCTTGCGGTCGCTACGGATACGGTAGGCGCGATCGATGACGGGGTAGATCTCGGCAGCCTCCACGATGCGTGCCCGGGCGTTGCAGGCGCCGGCGTCCTCGAGGGCGCACTTCATGTAGTCGTAGGCGCGGTCAATGTCGCCGTCCTCGTAGAGCAGGAAGGCCAGTTGGCGCAGCGAGATGTATTCGCGGACAGAGAGTCGGAGGTCAGCCTCGGCCGATAGGGCCAGGTAACGCTTTTGCCGCTCGCGGTCGCCCAGTCGGCCGTAAGCGTCGGCCAGGGTATAGGCCAAGAAGCGCATGACGGCGGACTGGCTGCAGGTGTCGGCCACGGGCTGGAGCAGACGGACGGCTTCGGCCGGTCGGCCGCGGGCAATGAGCTGGTCGGCGCGGATGATGCGATGGTTGACGTCCGCGGGGGGGATGACGGAGAGGAGCGAGTCGCGGTAACGGTCGGCGCGGAGGAGGTATTCGCGGCGTTCGTCGGGGGTCAGGGCATAGCCTGCCATGTGTCCGTAGAGGGTGCGGAAGTGGTGGAAGTAGGCCTGGAGGAGGTCGGGCGGGATGTCGCTGCGAGTCGTTTCTTGGAGCACCTCCAGCGCTTCCTTATACATGCCCGCGATGGTGAGTGCGCCGGCACGGTTGAGTCGGGCGTCGATACGGAATCGGGGTTCGGTGAGTCGGGGCAGCAGGCGTTCCTTCTCATGGATCAGCTTCAGGGCGGAGTCCGTTTGATAGGCCACGTAAGCCTCATAGAGTCGGCTGTAGAGATCGAACCGCGCGGCGTCCGTGTGGGCCCTGTAGAGACGGCGTCGCAGGCTGTCGATCGCACGTTCCTTATCGGCCTGAAAAGCGGCCCGTCGTCGGATCACGTCGTCCAGCCTCCGGAGCGCGTCACGCCGGCCGCCCGCCTGCACGCCGCCCGCGCAGCAGACACACAGAATGATGTATAAACAGATGCGTAAATCCCGTTGCATGGGTTGCCTTCTCCTCTCTATCACTGATCTATGGCTCTGATTTTCGCGGTAAAGGTAGAGGGTACATCTAAAAATGAAGAGCTAAGAGCTAAGCCGAGGGTGCACGTGAGGCAACTTCGCTGGCGTCCGCAGACGCCCAGAAGATCGTGTCCGTGTGCGCCAGGCGTTTTTCGGGCGGAGGCAGCTGCATATAGTCGCCGTAGAGCTGGGCGAGGTAGGCGTCGGGATGGGTGACGCCACTCAGTGTCATGTCCTCGAAGGCGTAGTCCACCGGCGCGCCGAAGACGTCGGCGGAGAAGATCTCGCGCGCCCGCCAATGGCCGAAATAGTTGATGCACCGTGATGCCCCCGACCGACTGTGGCGCAGGATGCAGCGGTCGATATGCGCGATCAGTGTGTCCGTGCGGAAGGGCAGGCGCTTCAGCGTGTCGGCAATGAGGCGCTTCAGGCCGCGTCGGGGCGAGGCGTCGAGTTGCTTGTAATCCTTGACGAAGAGCAGGAGGTGGATGTAGGTGGCGAAAGGGCGCGTGAGGAGCTCCACACGTGGGCCGCGATCGAGCGGGAAGAGGTCGATGTTGACGCCCGTGTCGGTCGTCTCCCATGCGCCGCGGATGCAGGTGCGGGTGTCGACCATCTTCAGATAGTTGATCTTGTTGGGCGAGTTGTGGTAGGTGTGCAGTCGGTAGGGTGTGCCGCGTAGGGCGTCGGTGAGCAGGTGGGTGAGGCGGTCGAAGTGGTCGCGGGGGATACCGAAATCCATGTCGTCGTCCCAGGGGATAAATCCGCCGTGACGGACAGCGCCGAGCATGGTGCCGCCGAGCATGTAGTAAGGGATGGCGTTCTCTCGGCAGACACGGTCGAGGATGGCGGCCATGTCGAGCAGCAAGCGGTGGCATTCGTGGATGTCGATCGGTCTCATGGGCGGGCTGTCGATGGGGCTTTCATGCACTGTCGGTAGAACGCGATGAGCCGCGGGTAGTAGTTCTCCGTGTTGAAATGTTCGCGGGCGAAGTCGAGTGCGGCGCGTTGCATAGCGGCATAGGCATCGCTCGAGAGGCTTGCGGCGGCGGTCAGTTTGGCACGCAGATCGTCGGTGTTGCGACTCTCGAAGCGGAAGCCGGTGACGCCCTCGGGTACGATCTCAGGGATGCCGCCGATGTTGGCACCGACGACAGGCGTACCGATGGCGTAGGCCTCGATGATGCTCATCGGATTGTTCTCGTAGCACTCCGACGGCACGACGATGAAGCGCGCATTCCGTACCAATGTGGCCAGTGGCTCGCCCGTTTGGTAGCCGCAAAAGTCTACGTTGCTCAGCCCGTGCTCCGCTGCGTAACGCTTCAACTCGGCCTCCTGCGGACCCGTGCCGGCCACCTTCAGTCTACATGACGGCAGACCGTTCATGGCCTCCACCAAGGTGCGGATGCCCTTCTCGCCCGATAGCCGACCCATGAATAGGAAATACGGTTCGCCTTGCTTCTTATATGGCTCCGCGGCGATCTCCGGCGCACTGTTATAGAGTACCATGTTGGGTTTTTGGCGCAGGGCGGGCATGTAGGTTTCGTGCTTCTTCTTCGTGAAATGGCTGACATAGATAAAGCCGTCGATCAGCTTCGAGGGGTTGAAAAAGGCGTTGCGGAAATACTGTTCGGTGGCCATTACGCCGCTCATTACCCAGTTGTTTTTCGCGCATTTGTGCAGGAAGCAGTGGTAGAAGGATCGCCCCTGGCAACGCTCGCAGATCTGTCCGCGGCCGTCACGAAAGACGTAGGCGGGGCAGACCACCCGGAAGTCGTGCGCCGTCAGCACGACAGGCACACCGTGGCGACGCAGGACGGGCAGGATGGACTCCGTGATCTGTCCCCAGATAAGGTGGATGTGAGCGATGTCTGGCTGCTCGTCGCGGAGCAGTTGGTCCATCTTACGGGCCGCCTCAAAGTGGTAGAAGTAATTGACGAGGTTCTTGGCCTGGCGAAATACCCCGCGGCGCGTCTCTTTCGATTCGGGGAAGTAGTGTTCGAAGGGGGAGGGGAGGTTGCGCTTCCATTTGAGGCAGAAATAGACCACCTCGTGGCCGTGTGCTTGCAATAGCTGTCCGGTATTGAAGCAGACCGTCTCGGCGCCGCCGCGGTTGTAATGGTACACGTCGATCAAGAGCACTTTCATTCGTTCAAGCGATTTCTTTCGGGGTAACGATTCGGGCCCGTGGCGACTTGCATCCCGCTACGGATGTCGGACATGAGCAGTCCGAGCAGCATCATAATAAACAGTCCGCGGTTGTGCGTGATGGTGGCGTCGGACGTGCTTTCGATCGCGAAAAAGAAGACGATCAGCAAGACGAGTATCGACTCCTTTTTCATCCCCACCCGATAGGCCTTCATGGCCCGCGAGGTTAGGTAGATCCAGAAGGAGAAAAAGAGCGCCACACCGACGAACCCGAACTGGGCCAGCACCGGGTAATACGTGTCGGCTACGAAGTTGGGATTCGATTCCGTCAGGCCATATAAATGGTCCATGCCGAAGCGATTGTAGAGCTTGGAATAGTAGACGCCCGAGGCGTAGGTGCCGTACGAGGCGAAGCCGGAACCGAAGGGGATGTATTGCAGGAAAATCGGGATCGAGAAGTAGTAGAGCGCCATGCGGGCGTAGAGATCCTCCTCCGACCGTCCACCGCCGAAGCCTCCCGTGATGAAGTAAAGCTCGATCTTATCCTTAGCCACATAGGCCGTCGCCGCCAGTGCCATGAGCAGGAAGAAGGTGTTGCGCAGGTCGAACCGCATGCGGAACGAGCGGTTCATGTAGATCAGCATCAGGGTGGATAGGGCCAAGAAGCCGAACAGCTTCGAGCGCCCGGAGAAGAGCCCCACGGCCAGAATGCAGACGTAGACGAACTTGTCCTTCGACGTGAAGTCGCTGCAATAAAGGTAGATCATGGCCAGGATGGTGGCCGATGTGGCCAGACGCGATTCGTGGCCGAAGAAGGCTTGAATGATGTGCCCTCCGTAGACGGCTTCGGCCAGCCCGATGGGAATCATGTAAAGCGTGAAGAGTACCACCAAGTTGCGCAGGATGCTCTTTTGGTTCTCCGTCAGCTTCGTCCTGAGCGAATAGATGCAGAAGAAGGCGATGTAGGGCTTGATCTGAATCAGGAAATCCATGGCGATACCCTGCACCGAGTTGCTGCCGATGAGGAGGGAATAAATGAAGTAGAAGACGAAGACGCCGATCACGAAAAGGAAGCCTCGGTTGAAGGCCCACGTGCGCGACTGCGACGTGTGGTAGCCGAAAAGGCCGAAGATGAGCAGCGCGCAGATCTCGTCGACGTAACTAAAGCCCAGCCGGTCGATCATGTCGTAAAACATCACGCCGAAGATGAGCGTGAAGACCAGTAGCGCGAAGAAGCTCTTGTTGATATAATCCTGCATCGTGTGGTTTTTACTGTTGTTCCTAAGAGCGCGGCAAAAGTAAGCCGGGGGGCTAAACCTTTGCAAAAGCGTGCCGGAGGGGAGGCGTCTACACGGTTAGAAACTGTACTTCACCCAGCCGAAGTACTTCTTCTCCGCGATCCATCGCATGAAGATGGTCAGGAAGAAGCACGGCGCCACGACCAAAACGTAGAACAGCCACGTGTGCATCTCAAGGCCGATGATGTCGTCCAGGAAGTTGATGAAGGTGAAGTGAGCGAAGTAGGTCACTGTACTTTGATTGCGGATGAAGGCGTAGTTCACCTTCCAATGCACCTCATGACGCAAAACGAACACCAGAAGCAGGGTCGTCACGGGCACTAACATGAAGTAGGTGTCGTCCGAAAAAGCCGTGTGAGAGAGCACCTCGAGGGCCGCACCGGCCATGCTTAGCAGTAAAGCCGTGTCAGTCGCCCAACGTGGTATCCGCTCGATGGCGTCTTGCTTTTCCGAGAGGTATTTGCCGATGCTGCAAAACACGATGGCAGCCAAAAAGGTGAATTGTATCGGGCCGAAAGTGGCCACCGTCCAGTCGTGGAATTGCTGGACGCCCGCTGGCAGATAGTTGTGGTAGTTCGAGAGCAACGTCACGGGCAGGTAGCAGAGCGCCCCGATGCCGATGGCCCACCGCGTGGATAGCCGTTTGCTGATGGCGTACACCAACGGGATGGCTATCATCAGCGCCATGACGAACCAGGAGCCGCGGAAGGTGCTGCCCAGAAAAAAGTTGCGAATCAGGACGAGCAGATCCGCTCCGAATCCACCCTCATGATCGAGGAATGAGCGCTTGATGATGACCGGCAGTCCGACGATGAACCAGATCAGATACAGGCGCCCTAAGCGCTTCAGATAGGCGACGAGCTTCTCCCCGTCGCACCCCGCCCGGAAGAAGAAAAAGGCGCTCACCATGAAGAAAAAGGGCACCGCCATGCGGGCAAACAGGCTGATGGCAATCGTGGAGCTGAGGCCGCTGAAGGGATTGGCGTGGATGGCGGCCACGAAAAAGGCGCTGACCAATTTGGCCACATCGATGCTGTTGTAGGTTCGCTTTGTCATGCGTTTTCCGTCTTTGTGCTTTCCGCCTTCTTTTTCCGTTTGGGGAAGACCTGCTGCCGATAGCGCCGCACCAGCTCGTTCACGAAGTTGATGAACGGCGCCACCACCGCTTCGTCCTCCAGCACAGCCATGGCGTTGGCCACCCGGGCCACCTGCCTAAAGGCCGCATCGGTCCGCAGCCGCGCCTGCTGCATAGCCGCCGGTTTACGCTCCACCTCGCCATTTGATCGTTCGTCGATTAGGCCTTTCACCCGCTCGTTGGCCGCTTTGAGCCCACTCACGAACAGGCCTATGCTAAGTAGTGACACTTGCGAGGCATACGTCGTTTCCAGCTCCTCCGTGAGCTTCGTGATCATGCCTGTTTCGCGATCCAGCTGCATGCTGCGTTTTACCCGGTTGCCGCTCAGCATCACCTCCAATTCTTGAGCAGCCTTGGCCTTCTCAGGATCGGGCAGACGCCGAAGTCCGCGCACCGTGGCACGGAGGCCCGTTAGTAGGCCATCTCGCTCCTTGTCCGCAGTCTTGATTTCGTCCGTCAGTAGGCTTTTGCGTGACCGTCCCAGATAGAGTGATTCCTCTTCCATAGCTGCCTTCAGCGCCATAGCCGCCCGTTGCATCACGGCGTTTTTCATCACCTCCGATTCCTTCTCCAGCCGCTCGCTGACTGATTGCATGAACATGCCATGCGCCCCGTTGTTCGCACGCCTCATGTCGGGATAATCGATCTCCTTCATATAATTAATGGTGTAAGTTCCGTTTGCAGAAAGGTTCCACCAAAAATCGTTTGGGTCGATGATCGTTGGAGGAGCTTTCGCTGAAATATTTTCGCTGTCGTGTGACCTCGCAATAGGTTCTCATCCTTTCGTTTTATCTCTGTTTGATGCCACAAAGATAAGTCTAAAATGATCTTATTCGCTTCGTGCGCGAACATGAATCTGTATTTACTTATCTCTATGATTATATGGATGTCCTATAAAATAGATCAGATAGAGTTCTCTACTTCATGATGTCACGGAGATAAGAAAAAATGATTTGATTATTTCTGTGCGCGCATGTATATTATATGAATATGATATCTATGTTCACTTCCATGCGTGTATAGTTTAATCATATTGTATAGTAATTAAAATCCATGCAGTATGAACTGCATATAGATGATATTCTATTCTATGGTATGGATGAATATATAGATATGATCATTCTTAACTGTACATGCTTGGAGTGAAATCTATAATCTATTTTTGTGTTGCGATAGGTATACACGAATTATTTAGCATATAGTTATTTGCTATTTCGTGTGTGCAGGATGAATTTCAAACGAATATAACATCCTATATGTGTGTGCATTTTTCAGTATAGATAATTCATCAAAGATTGATGTGCGTGCACGAAGATCTGAATTTTTATCCCGTGAGCGGCTTTACAACGTCAGACAGCCTCATCGTGATCACCGTCGGATGTTCGCTTTCGCTTTTCTCTTTCTTTGCCGCCGCTTTCGACCCCCAATCTACGGTCACTTAGCTCTTGTAACTCGTAACCATTCGCTCGTAACTCGTTTTTAGATGAATCTCATATTGGATCAAGGCAACACGGCCACGAAAATTGTCCTCGTCGACCGCGGAGAGGCCGTCTACACCGCCGCCTGCTCCCGCCTGACGTCGGAGGAGCTCGCTGCACTCATCGATCGATACCGCCCCGAGCGCGGCATCATCGCCTCCGTCGCCACGCCCGATCCCGCCTGGCTCCCGTTGCTCCGCCGGCGCCTCTGCCGCTTCCTCTCCCTCAATGACGACCCGACGATCCGCCTACCCATCACCCTCGGCTATCGTACGCCCGAGACCCTCGGCCGCGACCGCATCGCCGCTGCCGTTGGGGCCTGGACGCTCCGCCCAGAGGTGCCGCTGTTGATCATCGATGCGGGTACGGCCATCACGTACGACGTCGTCCTCCCGCCGGGCCATTTCGTGGGCGGAAACATCTCGCCCGGCCTCACCACCCGCTTCCGTGCCCTGCACGATTACACCCGTCGCCTACCCCTCATCAGCGAGCGCGACGAGGTGCCCGATCTGGGCGTCACCACCGAAGAGGCGATCCTCTCGGGCGTCGTCCGCGGCATTGTCTACGAGATGAATGGCTACATCGAGACCATGCACGCCAAGCACCCTCATGCGGCTGTCTTCCTCACCGGCGGACATGCCCCCTATTTTGATAGAAGGCTCAAATGCCGCACCTTTGCCTCTGAAAATTTAGTGTGGCTCGGATTAAATCGAATTATTGAATATAATGAAGACAAGTAGGTCAGTCCTCTCCCTCCTCCTTGGCATCCTCCTTTGTGGCGCCCTGCCGATGATGGCACAAAACAGCACAAACTCCCCTTATACACGTTTCGGATATGGCATGCAGGCCGACCGCTCCTTTGCGGCCGGGCGAGCGATGGGCGGCATCGGATACGGCCTCCGCTCCGCACGCCAAATCAATCCGATGAACCCCGCGTCGTACACCGGCATGGACTCGCTGACCTTCCTTTTCGACGGCGGCATATCGGCGCAAATGTCCTGGTTCAACGATGGCACCCATCGGCAGCGCGACCTCAATGGCGGCTTCAATTACGCTGCTATGCAGTTCCCACTCCATCGTCGCCTGGCCGTTAGTATCGGCCTCCTGCCTTTCTCGTCCGTCGGTTACAACTATACCGCGCCCAGCCAGGGCGACACCCGCTATACGGATCGATTCAGCGGCACGGGGGGATTAAACGAAATCTACGGGGGCCTGTCATTCGCGCCGTGGAAAGAGAGATTATCCATAGGCGCCAACATCAGTTACATGTTCGGGACGATCACCCACAGCAGCGTGACGAACTTGACGAACACGTTTTACTGGCGGAATAAGATCCGGGTACACAACGTCAAGTACGACTTCGGCCTGCAATACACGCATCCCCTCTCGAAGACCGATCGACTTACCCTCGGCGCGGTCTATTCGCCCAAGCTCCGCCTCGGCACTACGGTGAGCAACGAGACCAGCTTCCGCGAAGACTTCTCCACCGTCGTCGAGGGCGACACGATGCGCAACGCAGGCTTCGACCTTCCGGATATGTACGGCGTGGGGCTGTCCTTCACAAGAGACAATCGGATGGTGCTGGCGGCTGACGTCTCCTACAGGCAATGGTCGAAGGCGCAGTTCTACAACCGCGAAGGCGACTTCAACGATCAGATCCGCGTCGGCCTCGGTGGCGAATACATCCCCAACGCCTTCACCCGCGCCTACCTGCAACGCATTCGCTATCGTGCCGGTCTGCACTACGGCAATTCATACGTCAAGGTGAATGGCAACGGTGGGTATAAGGAGTACGGAGTGACGCTGGGTGTAGGCCTGCCGATGCTCGACAATCGGTCGTTCATCAACGCCTCGCTGGAGTACATCAAGGTGGCGCCAGAACGCAAGGGCCTGATCGATGAGCAGTACCTCCGGTTGACGGTAAGTTATACGTTTAATGAGTATTGGTTCTTCAAACGCAAGATAGATTGAAAGAGAAAACAGAGAGAGACTTGTTTCGGATTAGTGAATACAAAAAGACAATGAGGATATGAACATCAAAGGATTCTTGAGTGTCGCCCTGTTCCTGGCGACGGTAATGAGTGCAAATGCACAAAAAGGTGTGGACAACGGGACGCAATTCGGTTCCGGAGAAGACAGCATTCGGTGTCTGACGAATATCAGCCTGTTTATCCCTTATGCCAAGGTGAACAACTTCCAGGACGCCTATCCGTATTGGAAGATCGCCTACGACGAATGCCCAGCTGCTACGAAGGACATCTATCTCTATGGTGTCCGCATCATGAATTGGAAGATTGCGCAGGAGAAAGACCCGACGAAGCAGGCTGCGCTCATCGATGAGCTGATGGCCGTCTATGACAAGCGTGTGAAATACTTCGGTGGCGATCAGAAATATGGTAAGGACTGGATCTTGGCGCGTAAGGTGGAGGATTATCTCCGTCTCAAGGGCGATAAGGCCGACATCGCTGCCGCCTACGGTTGGCTGACTCAGGTGCTGGACGAGTACAAGGAGAAGACGGACGAGTTGGCCGTATCGGAGTACATGTTCCTTTCGCATAAGATGATGGAGAAGGACGAGGCCGGACACAAAGCCAAATTCGTGCAGGACTTCCTCCGCTGCTCATCCATCTTCGACACCCAAATCAAGGCTGCTCAGGAGGCTAACAACCAAAAGCAGCTGGACAACCTGATGGCCATGAAGGCCGGTATCGAGAAAGGATTCTCGGGTAGTGGTGCCGCCGACTGTCAGACGCTCCAGAGCATCTACGCCGATCAGATCGAGGCCAACAAGGACAATCTGGACTTCCTGAAGGAGACCCTCACGCTGCTCCGCCGTGCTGGATGCCAGGAGATCGAGGCCTACTTCAAAGCCTCTGAGTACGCTTACCAGAAGGAGAAGACGGCAGAGATTGCTTTCGGCATGGGTAATCAGGCTATCAAGAAGCGTGACTACGCCAGCGCCGAGCGTTACCTCTTGGAGGCCGCCGACATGGCTAAGGACAAAGAGATGAAGGAGAACGTCTACTATACGCTGGCCGTACTGGCTTCTCAGCAGCGTGCGTATCCGAAAATGCGCACCTACTGCTACAAGGCGCTGGAGTTCAATCCAAACAATGGCAAGGCGTATATCCTGATCGGCAATGCGTACGCAGCCACGGCTGGCGGTATCTATCCGGACGATCCTGTGAAGCGTAAATGTGTCTACTACGCCGCTGTGGACAAGCTCCAGAAGGCACGCTCGGTAGACCCCTCGGTGGCCTCTGAGGCTAATGCACTGATCGGACGTTACAGCTCGTATTTCCCCTCGACGGAAGAGATCTTCATGCACCCCGATCTGAATAAGGGCGCTGGATTCACCGTCGGTGGCTGGATCGGTGAGCATACTACGATACGCTAACTCCAACCTCTTCCCCCCCTCCATCGAAGAGGTGATGATTCACAAGAGAAACAATCCCAGCATAGCAATCGCTTCTGTAGCGGTTGCTATGCTTCTTTTTTGCTCGATCGTCTCGTGTAGTCGCGAAAAGAAAGAGGAGGTAGAAATTGGCTTCAACCCCGACAGCACCTACACGATGAAGGCGGTGGACGTGGTCACGCTCGTCTCTGACTCCGGGGTCACGCGCTACAAGGTGGAGACGCATGAATGGTACATGTTCGGTGAGGCATCGGAACCGTATTGGTACTTCCCTAAAAAGCTGCATCTGGAAAAGTTCGACTCGCTCTTTCGCGTCGAAGCCAGCGTGGATGCCGACACGGCCTATTTCTATCAGCGGCGCAAGCTCTGGAAGCTAATTGGCAACGTGCGTGTCCGCAGCTTACAAGGCGAACAGTTCGAAACGAGCGTCCTCTATTGGGATCAGAACACGGAGAAAATCTACTCCGACCAATTCATTCGTATCACGAAGGGCGAGTTTGTCAACACGGGGCAGGGCTTTGAATCGAATCAGGCGTTGACACAATACAGAATCTTTAATTCGGCAGCAGAGATCCCTTTTGATGAGCGCTCCTCGTCCGATTCGATGGGTGTCGCGCCACCACTTCCGCCGACATAAGACGAACGTATTTATCCCCCCGAAACAACCCACAAACACCACCTAAAAAGCGCGTCAAATTTGCCGTATACCAATTTTTGCACCTCCTTTGCGCGCGCTAAATCAAAAGACAATTCATATTTGCAGAAGTAAAGATGGCTACATTAGAGAAGATTAGAGGGCACGCACCGCTGTTGGTTACTATCGTCGGTCTGGCCCTGTTAGGGTTCATCATCGAGGACTTTCTGAACTCGGGTTCGACCTATTTCCGTCAATCAAAAAACCAGGTGGTTACCGTCAACGGTACCTCCGTCGACTATCAAGAATATCAAAAACGCATCGAGGAAATGACGGAAGTCACCAAGCTGCAGTACGGCCTCCAAAGCCTGAATGAAGAGCAGACGCTGGACCTCCGCCAGAGCGTATATAACTCGATCGTGAGTGAGATTGTGATGAAAGACGTGGCGGATAAGATCGGTATTGACGTGACGTCAGACGAGCTCTTCGACATGATTCAAGGTGACAACATCCCCCCGATTGTGCAGCAGAATCCGCTGTTTTTGGATCCACAGACGCGGCGATTCAGCAAGGCACGTGCACTGGGTGTGTTGAAGGCCTTAGAGAACATCGACGCTGTGCCCGAAGAGCAGCGCGAAGAAATGCAGCAGATGCGCAACTTCTGGCTCTTCTGGGAGAAGAACATGAAGCTGCAACGCATGCAAGAGAAATACATGAACCTCTTAACGAAAGCAATCGTAGCCAACCCCATCGACGCCAAGGATGCTTACGAAGGATCGGTGGTAAGCTCGGACATTGTTTACGCCGTGCAGTCGCTGGCTTCGATACCTGATTCTACGGTGCAGGTGGACGAGTCGGCCATTCGCAAGCTCTACAACGAGCGCAAGGAGCAGTTCAAGCAGAAAGATTCGCGCGTGATCGATTACCTGGCCGTCGAGGTTCGCCCGAGCAAGGAAGATTACGACGCCATCAATAAAGACATGCAGGAGGCCCGTGCGCAGCTTGCCGCTACGGACAGTAGCAGCAGCGTGGAGAATGTGATCTCGAAATATTCCCGCACGCCATACATGGACTTCTATATCTCCGAAAACGATATGCGAGACGAAGACCTCAAACGCTTCGTTCAGAATGCTGAAGTGGGCACTATGGAAGGCCCGATCTTCAAGGATGACAGCTATCGCCTCTACAAGCTCCTCGGTCGCAAGTCTGCACCGG
This sequence comes from Tannerella serpentiformis, assembly GCF_003033925.1. NCBI lineage: Bacteria > Pseudomonadati > Bacteroidota > Bacteroidia > Bacteroidales > Tannerellaceae > Tannerella > Tannerella serpentiformis. Next base: position 583,820 of record NZ_CP028365.1, on the reverse strand, counting down.
ACTCCGCCAAAATCAGCGACATCTTCCTGGCTGCCCCCAGCGGATCGATTACCGCTGACCTAACCCGACTGGCCGACAGCCTCATGACGCTGCTCAAGGGCGGCGCCGACTTTGCCGAGCTGGCCAAGAAGTACTCCTCCTTCGGATCGGCCGAGAATGGTGGCGATCTGGGTTGGCTTACCGAGGCCTCTCTTACCCAAGCCAACCTTGGCAAGGACTTCGACCGTGAAGTCTTCAGCGCCCCTATCAACCAGCCGACGCTGGTCAAGACCAACAATGGCTATCACCTGCTGAAGGTGACGGAGCGTACCGCCGCCGTATCGAAGTATAAGGTAGCCGTCGTCTACATGGATGTGCGCCCGACCAACAAGACTTACAGCAAGGTCTTCAACGACCTCAACGCTTTTGTGGCGAAGAATAAAACGGCTGATCAGATCGCTGCTGCCGCTAAAGAGAATGGCTATGAGTTGACGCCAGACGTGACCGTAACGGGTGAAGACCATCAGCTGGGCATGATCCAAGATGCCCGCCAGGTAGTGCGCTGGGCCTTTGAGAACAAGTCGAAAGGCAAGGTGTCCGACATCAAGGAGTGCAAGTCGCGCATCCCAGGCACGAGCGATTACAAGACGACCTACGTCGTGGCTATCCTGCGCGATGTGTTGAAAGAGGGTTATCAATCGTTTGAGACCGTGGCCCCGCTGATCCGTCGTGAACTGGCCATGCGCAAGAAGAGCGAGGACGTAGCCGCAGCACTGAAGGCCAAGAACCTGACCTCGCTTCAGGCCTACGCTTCGGCCATGAACTCACGCATTGACACCGTGAAGTTCATTACGATGAACACGGCACGCATCAACGGTATCGGACTCGAACCGATCCTGAACGCCTACGTGGCCTATGCAAAGCCGAACACACTCTCTGGACCCGTAGCGGGATACAACGGCGTTTACGTCTTCCAAGTCTACAACCGCACGAAGGACGCCACGCCCTACAACGAGAAGGCGCAAATGCGGGAGATTGAGGCCAACACCGCACCGCGCGTGGGCTATTTCGCCCTTCAAAAGTTGGTGGAGGACTCGAAGATCACCGACAATCGCATTCGATTCGAATGATACTTCCTCCTCTCTCTGAGGAGGCACTTTGTACATAATTTTTTTGCTGCCGTAGCGACGAAAGTCGTTGCGGCAGTTTTTTTAGCTTTTGATTTTAGCCGTTAGATCCCCCCACCTATATTTGCGGCCGCAAGAAGAAAAACGACAACCATCCGATCCACACAGAACCGAATGACTATTTCAAGCCTCGACATACCGCACTCCTCCGACGAGCTGCACGAACAAGCGCCTATGCAGGCGTTTGGCGATCTGGTTGTTAAAAATACCCCCCCCCTATTTAACAGTTAAGCCCATTATTTACGGACTCCTACTTGTCTGCGGATGCTTGTTGCCGTCCGCAGCCATGTTCGCGCACCCTTTTGCCGGGGATGCGTGCCGTGTCGGTGTGTCCGTTGGGGAGGGAGAACTGAGAAACAAACAAGCACGAAATATGAGTAACGGAAAATGTTATTGTGCCTACTGCGGCCAGTCGTTCAAGAGCGTCAGTGAGCTGACGCGAGCAGGACTGTGTGCGCGCCACCCCGACGGCCCCGTCCGAGGGAAACACAAACTCTATGAGGGGACCGAGAAGACGGTCTACACCTGCAAATACTGCGGCGCGGAAGCCCGCACGATCGATCGCCTGACGGCCTCCACCTGCGTACACCATCCCAAGGGTCACCATCGCGGCCACCATGAGCCGGCGCTGTAGAAAAGAGTACAATGAAGCACCAACTAATAGATAGGTATTATATGAGAAAGGAAATTAGAAATGTAAAGGGACATCTGAAGTATGTCCATGAGGTTGTTAGATCTTTCGTATGCACTCCCCAAACAACTAATTGAACTATGGCAGGAGAAAGCAGTAACAAGATTGTGCCGATTATTATCGGTGTATTAGGTGTTTTATATGGGATCAGTCCGGTTGACATATTGCCGGACGTCGTGCCGGTGTTTGGCTGGGTAGATGATTTGGTGTTTACCGGAGGCAGCATATTGGGCGTCATGCAAGGATTCGCTCAAGATAGCAATGCGGCCTTTGCAGGGATACTGAAATTCTTCAAGTGGACACTGTGGTTGCTGGGAGGTATAGCTGTGCTATTGATAGCCTTGCTGGGTGGATTGGTTTACAAACTCGTAGCCTCGTAACAAGGGGGGCTTTAGATTATCTACACTCATGGATTTAATAAAAGCAGCCCTCATGCTGGGCAAGTTCGCAACCAAGGAGCGGTTCAAGTCCGCACACAACTTTATAGATAAGCATGGTGATGACATCGCAAACATCGCGAAGGGAATCGGTGCGGCTTCGGCATTCATGCAGAAGAAGAGCGAAGAGCGGCGACAACGGTCAAGTATCACGCGGCTTACTGAAGAGAATTTGAAAGCTGGGAATTTTAGTACGGTTGACATTCGACTTACTAACAAGGGCATTATCGACGACGATTTTGATGTACGGTCGAAGTAAGCCCTCCAATGATAGTCACGGAATGAATAAAAGGGAAACAGCGACGGGGCATGCTTTTGTGGCATGACTTGGAGCTTCATACTACTAACTGAATAACGAGATTTCTTATGGGACAAAAAATTGAGAACACAAAGAAGCATGTCAAGACGGTTGGCGAGATCGCCAAAGTCGTGATCGAGGTCGCTACTGCAGTAGGACTTGTCTTGAACGTGTTGTCCGGAAACAAGAAGAACTGATTAACCCTCCGCGCCCCACCCCATAGCCCTATTATCGCAATAGGCATAAGCGGGTAAGTGAATCTGGTGGTGCAATCGTACGTGTGGGGCGGCCCTCAGTGGTCGCCCCTTTTTGACCTCTATAAGGGAGGTGTAGTCATACGATTTTCACATTTCACATCTCCGGTTACTTTTGTCGCCGCAATCACCCTTCAGAAAAGAAGAAAATGAACCATTACAGCTTACACTATCGACATTATACCCCGCGAAAGAAATAGATAAGGAATCGCAACCCTGTACCTTCCCGCGGCGGGGACGGCGGCTTCTTGAAAATGCTCTTCGCGCGGCGGAAAGCGTTTTTCGGAGAATTTGCCCCATTTCCCGCCGCGGGAAACCGATCTCCAGCAAATTTTACCGCCTTCCCGCCGCACGAAACCGTTTTTCGGGAGATTTTATCGCTTTCCCGCCGCGGGAAACCGTTTTTCTGAGAATTTTTCCCATTTCCCGCCGCGGGAAGGCGTTTTTCTGAGAATTTACCCCATTTCCCGCCGCGGGAAGGCGTTTTTCGGAAGTTTTGATCGGTTTCCCGCGGCGGGAAGGCGTTTTTGGAAATCAGCGATCGGTTTCGCGTTTCATTTTGGCGTTTCACGGGAGCAGAGATCCATTTCGTGTTTGAGGACGACCTTTCTGCTTCAAAAACATCTTGCTCCAATTCAGGGGGAGCATCGAATCTTCTGGCATTTCATGCACCTTTGCATGGTTAATAAACACCCTGAGAGAAATGAAAATACTCGAAGTGACCTTGCCCCGGGTCATGAAATTTGAAGGGGGCAACAGACAGATGTTGAACATCTCGCTCCACACCCAGTTTCACTACCTGCAATACGGACTGGTGAAGGCGGTGGATCAGACAAAGCTCAAAATCCCTGTCACAGTGATGAACGCTTGGGACACGACGATCGGCGCGCAGACGAAGCTCGTCGAACAATCGGCCGCTTCCGAGCGTACCGCCAAAATGCTGGCTCTGGACAACGAACGCGACAACCTGCTGGACGGCATCTTTCATGTCGTCAGCGGTTTGAAGTACTCGCCCACGGAAGCTACCCGCGAAGCCGCGCTACGCCTCGAGGCCAAACTGAAACCGTACACCAACCTCCGCAGTCGCCCGTTCGAAATGGAAAGTGTGGGTATACGCGGCTTGGAAGACGACATGAAGACAAAGACGGCGGACATTGCAGCCGTTGGCCTCACCGACGTTCTGACGCGACTGCATACCGTCAATGAGGAGTACGAAAAGCTCCGCACCGATCGCCGTATCCAAACCTCCGACGAGAAACTCCCGACAGCTCAGCAGGTGCGTCCGCTGACTGACGCCGCCTACGATGTCGTTTGCCAGTACATTCAGTCAGCCTACCTCACCGCTACGGCCGACGAGGACAAGGCGATGATTGAGCAGCTCGTCGATCGTATGAATAAGGTTGTGATCGACATTAAGGGCAACCAGCGTCAGATCTTGGCCAGTCGCAAGCCTAAGGATCCGAACGCTCCTAAAGAGCCCAAGCAACCGAAAGACCCCAAGCAACCCAAGGACCCCAAGACTCCCGATCAGCCGAAGGAACCGAAGCAGCCGGAGAAGCCCGGTGGTGGCGCTGGCGAACAGCCCAAGAAACCGGACGAGAAACCGAAGGATCCGAAGAAACCGGGTGACGACGGTAACCCTGACATCACGTTGCCGGAGGAATAGGGGCGTCAGGGACGCCTGCCAAATTGGCCGGGTACATGTTGATTCGATTCACATGTACCCGGCTTTTTTGTATCCGGTTGTAGGGGCGAATTGCATTCGCCCCACAGGTACCCGGCCAAATTCGCCGGCGTCCGCAGACGCCCGTATGCAATACGCCTCTACCCGGGTACGATTATTCGGTTCCCCACGTGTACCCCGGCCTACACGTCTCCAGCTTTTCGTTTTCCCCGTCGCTTGCGGCGGAAGAGACGGCCGATGTAACGCAGGCCGAGGACAAAGCCGCTGACCGAAACGGCCGTGCCGCCAAGCAGTAACACCCACATGACGACCGTCCACAGCGCGGGATGATCGATCAGGAACGGGAACCGTAGACTGTGCAGCCCCTTGTACATCCAAAAGCCCGCGCGGCGGTGGTCGCTGTAGTCGCGCAGCTGGCCGTTCGCGGGGTTGATGTAGTACGTGGTATGATCGGCGTCGGCTACGCGAATGCGGTAGACGGGCAGCGGGAGGCGCCCCTTGCGGTCGAAGTAATAGGTGTCATAGTCTACCATCGATTCCGTGCTGAGTTGGGCGTCTGAAGCGTGGAGTCGCCGAACGGCTTCGGTCACTTGCTCGCGGGTGAGAGCCAGCGGACGGAGCGTAGTGGCGTCCAAGGTCTGTCCCTCTTTTTCGTCTTGTAGACGCACCTCATAAGCGGGGCGGCCGAAGAAGTGCGTCCAGCGGATCTGCGTGATGGGCGCTTCGAAGTAGGTATAGTCCGTCGTAAAGGCCTCGCGGTAGTCCATCGGGTACGACGCGGGGTTGGGCGCGAGGGCCTTGATCGTGTCTTGGGCGGCCGAGGGCGCATGTTGCGGCATAAACCATTCGGGCGGATCGGCCAGCGACATCATGCCGCTGAAGGCCCACGTGAGGGTGAAGAGGCCGAAGACGAGCCCCGTGAGGTGGTGCCAGTAATACCACCGCTTTTTGTAAGGGATGAACCGTTTCTGTCGGCGGCGCCGCGCCTGGACGGTGGTGTAGATGCCGACGTAGAGGCCGGCGATGACCATGATGCAACCAATGCCGGAGAGCCAGATGACGGTGCGGCGCCAGAGGTCGACGTCCTGCCTGAGGCGGGTGAAGTAGACCCAATGCGGGATGGGCCCGAGCCAAGCCCAGATGCGCTCTTTGAGGGTGGTGCGTTGGAGCACTTCGCCGGTGCGTGAGGCGACGTAGAGCTGCGTATGGTCGGCGTCGGCAAAGCGGAAGCGGAGGATGGGCAGCTCCTCGCGCAGTCGGCCGAAGGGGATCCACTGGTCGAGGTCGCGGAGGGTGTCGACGGCGGCTATGGGTGCGTCGCACCACGCGGCGGCCACGCGGCGGAGGTAGGCTGCGTCGATGGTGGGCAGCGACTGGGTGCTGTCGGCCGGGAGGCGGAGTGTCTCGTCGCCAGCGTGCACCTCAAAGACCGTCTGCCCGAGATAACGGCTGACGGAAAGTCCGTCGATGTGGCCGAGCGAGTCGGGCACTCGGCAAAGCACGGACTCGACCGGAGGCAGATCGGCCGTGTCTAAGGGGTCGAGTCGGGCGAGTCGATCGTCGGCTGTGACGCGTGGGAAGCCGTGGTACATCATCACAATCCCGGAGACGAACCAGGCGACGAAGAGTAGACTCAGCAGCGTGCCCGTGACACGATGCAGGGTGAACATAAAGCGGGTGAACATAGCGGATGAAGGTTTGAATCTTTAGAGGGTGAGATAAAATAGAGGGGGCGAATCATTGCTGATCCGCCCCCAGGCATAAAAAGAACAGATTACAGACTGTACCCGATCGTAAACAAGTAGCTGCGCGGTGTGCGGGGCGTGATCTGTGTGCCGAGCGACTGCGTAAAGGTGCGGTCGTCGAGGACGTTGTTGATGTTCACTTGCAGACGAATACCATTCTTCAGGCGATAAGCGATGCCGAGGTCGGTGTCCCAATAGGCGCCGTAGATGAGGGTCTTGTTCAGGTCGCGGTAGACGTTATCCATGTAGTTGGCCGTGGCGTTCAAGCCGAGGCCCTGGAGCGGTCCGCGGGTGAAGGTGTAGCCGGCTGCGAGGTAGAACGTGTTCATGGGGATACCGGCCTGGCGCATGCCGTCCTGCATTTTGGTTCCCTTGTCCATGAACCCGTCTTCGATCAGGCGTTCGGGGCTGAAGCTGAACTTGCGGATACGGGCGTCGGTGTAGCCGTAGCCGGCCAGGAGTGAAAGACCTTCCGTCGGCGTGTAAGCCACTTCCACCTCAAGGCCCTTAGAGTCTGATCCGGCCACCTGAGCGACCACGCTCTTCGTCTTCCCGTCCGTGGGATCGACGTAGCGACTGTTGAGCGTCTTGTTCTCGTTTTCGCGGCGGATGTAGAAGAGGCTGGCCGTGGCCTGGAGGCGAGACGTGAGGTTGTAACGGGCACCGATCTCACCCTGATACCCCTTCTGCGCTTTGAATGCTTCTTCGCCCGAGGTCGGATAGAAGCGGTTGCCGTCGGCGCCGATGTAGACCGTGGTGGCCGTATTCACGATGTTGCGGTAGGGCTGGAAGAAGTTGGCGAATGAGCCATAGAGGGAGAGGCCCGGCGTAGGCAGGTAGACGGCGCCGATGCGGTAGGTGAAGGCCGAGGTAGACGTCTGGTCGTAGTCCGGCAGTTCGCTGTATTCGCGCGTCTTGAGGCGGTTGATCTTGGCCGTGGCGGTCTTGAAAATGAACTGATCGAAGCGGCCGGAGACCATCACTTTGAACTTCTCAGAGAGCTCCAAGAGGTTTTGCAGGTAGACGCTATGCGTATAGTTACGCGTGGACGTTCCGCCGCTGAAATGAGGCTCCATGTAACCCATGCTGTGCGGGTTGCGGACGGCCACTTTAGAGTTCAACCCAGGGCCCTCGATCAGGTCAGAGAGCTTGTAACCGCCGCCATAGCCGCGATAGGTGTCACGGAAGAAATAGACATAGTTGTAGCCCGCGAGGTAATTGTACTTCATGCCGCGGCCGAGCGAGACGCTACCGGAAGCCTCGAGCTGCTCGTTGACGGTGTGCACGGTGTAGGCGAATCGCAGCGGGTAGGTCAGCTGCACGGTGTCGAGGTCGATGAACTTCTTCTTGCCGCCAGCCATATAGTAATGCTTGTAGATCGGCTCATCGCTGGTGGGATAGCTGAGCTCCTCGGTGCTGAAGTAGTCAATGTTGTCGTAGGTGTACGCCAATCGATTCTCGAGCTTGAAAGCGGGCGAGAAGCGGTAGTTGTACTTCACCGATACGTTCGAGCCGTGGTGCAGCATGAAGTCCGATTCATTATTGTAGCGCCAGCGAGGATTGAGTCCCGGCAGGCTCTCGCCCTTGGAGAGATACGGCGTGCCGTCGGCGTTGAAGATGTCGTTAGCCATGAGCTTCGGCAGACCGATATCCGTGCCATAACTGTCACGGTTGAAGCCGCCGCGGATGTCCAGCTCCTGATTCTCCCAGCGGGCACCGATGGCGGCGTAGCCCGAGAAGCGGCGGTCGTTGGCGTAGCGATAACCCTCCACGTCTTGCCAGTTGAGGACGGCGCGGTAGTTGAACGGTCCGATGAGTCGTCCGCCTATGTCGATCATGGCGCGGCGGTCGTTCCATGAGCCGTAGGTGAGGCGCGTGTTGAGCGTCGTGCGGGCGGTAGGCGATTTACGGATGATGTTGAGGATGCCGCCGACGGTCGAGTGGCCATAGAGCACGGAGGCAGGGCCTTTGAGCAGCTCGATACGCTCTACGGAAGCTAAGTCGCCCATCGGAGCGGAGTTGTTGATCGAGGTGCGCTCGTCACGCACACCGTCGATCATCACCGGGGTGTGGTCGAAGCCGCGCACTTGGAACTGTTGGTAGGCGCCATAAGTAGTGCGCATGCGGGTGCCGGGCAGGAACTTGACGGCGTCTTGCAGGTTGACGATGCCGCGGTCTGTGAGCATGGAGGTGGGGATCACGGAGCCCGATACGGGCAGGTAAGCATTGGGCACACCGAGCTTCGTGATTGACATCGGCCGCTGGCGCGTGGCGGTGACGGATACCTCGTCGAGTCGGAAGGTGGTGTCCTGGAAGTTGGTGTACTCGCGTTTGGTGTGGCCGTCCTGCGCGTGAAGCATCGGGCAGAGGGCAAGGCCGAGGAAAAGGGTAAGGGATGATTTCATTCTCGTGTAGTGTTTGATTGTGACAAATGTTTTGTGCGATTATTTCTGCGACAGGTAAATGCATGCTTAGGGTAGCGGGGGCGAATCGGTGAATAGGGTGTAGTGCGATTCGCCCCCCATATCCTTGAAGGATGAGATTACAGGCTGTACGCAGCAGAGATGAGGAAGTTGCGGGGCATGCCGGGCACGTACTGGCTGTCGAGGGCTTCGTTGTAGTAGTCTGTGTTGAAGACGTTGTTGACGTTCAAACGCAGCCGGACGCGGTTGGGCAGGCGGTAAGAGATGCTGGCGTCAGTCATCCAATACGAAGGGAAGGTGGAGGTGTTGGAGAAGTCGCGGTAGACCTCATCTTGATACGTGACGTCGAAGTTGAAGCCTAATCCGCGCAACACACCTTCGCGAATCGTATAGTCGGCGTAGACGTAGAAAGAGTGGAGTGGCGAATAGGCGTAGCGCTTACCGACCAGATTCTCGCCGTCCAAGTAAGGATTGGTGGCGATCTTACGAAGGCGGGTATCGGTGTAGCCATAGCCGGCCGTGAGCGAAAGACCGCGGATGGGGCGATAAGTCAGCTCTAAATCGAAGCCGCGCGAATCCATGCGTCCCACCTGGCCCACGACGTATTTGTCGAGCTTCTCGCCATTGATGACTTCGCCCTTGTAGGCCATGTATTGGCGCTCGTTCTCGCGATTGATGTAGAAGAGGCTGAAGTCAGCGCTCAGCTTATCGTCCAGCTCATAGCGCGCCCCGACCTCCACTTGTATGCCGCGCTCGGGGTCGAAGATCTTGCGGCTGTCTTTGTTGGGGAAGAACTCGCGGCCGTTCCGGTCGAAGTAGCGGGTGTTGTCACTGTAGGTGGTGTTGTCGGGCTTGAAGTAGGAGCCGACCGAGGCGAAGAGGGACAGCGGCTGGACGGGAATGTAAACCAACCCGGTGCGGAAGGAGAAGGTGCTCGTGGCGGTGCGAGTGAAGAGACTGTCTGCAGGCATCTCAAATTCTGCGCGTCCGTCAATGGTGGGGACACCGGAGACGCGCTTGTAGGAATAGAGGTCGTAACGCCCGGCCAGTAGCATCTTCAGCTTCTCGTTCAGCTCGAGCAGGTCTTGCAGGTAGAAGCCGTGCATGTAGATGCGTGACACGAAGGCTTTGCTGAAGCGTGTCTCCATCCAACCGATGCTGTGCGGATTGTAGACCGAGCCGATGCCCGTGAGTCCGGGGCCGTAAACATCCTTCCCGAGGTCGTAGCCGCTGAAGGAGTTGCGGTAGAGGGCGATGAGCGAATAGCCGCCGAGGTAGTTGTGCTTGACAGATCCGGTGGCGAAACGTCCGTTCAGCTCTAACTGGTTGTTCCAAGTGCGGGCGATGTGCTCGAAGCGCAGGGGAAAGTCGTAGCGCAGGGAGTCGAGGTTGATGTAGACCTTGCGGTTGCCCGACTTGTAATAGTGTTTATAGATGGGCTTATCGCTGGTAAGGTAGGCCAAGTCCTCGGTGCCGAAGTAGTCAATGTCGTCGTAGGTGTAGGAGAGCTTGTCGGTTAGGCGAGCTGCTTCGCCAAAGGTGTGCCGCCACATGATGGAGGCGTTGAAGTTACGGTTGTACATGAAGTCCGACTCGCTGTTGTAGCGGGCTTTCTTGTCGAGGCCGGGCAACATGTCGCCACGGTCGTAAGCCTTTGTGTCGTCGGCCGTGCGATAGATGTCAGCGGGCATGACGTCGGGCAGACCGATCTCCGTCGGGTAAAAGTCGCGGAGGGCGCCGATGCGGATATCTAATTCGTCCGCTTCAGAGAGTTTACCACCCAAGGCGAGGTAGCCCGAGAGGCGTCGCATGGCGTTGTCTCGCCAGCCATCTTGCGTTTGATAATTGAAGTTGGCGGAGTAGTTGAGCGGGCCAAAGAGGCGTCCGCCGAAGCCGAGCGTCGTTTGCAGGTTCTGATAGCTGCCATAAGCCACGCGTGCATTGACGTGTTGCTGTGCGGTAGGTGCCTTACGCACGATGTTGAGCACGCCGCCCACGGCCGATTGTCCGTAGAGCACCGATGCCGGGCCTTTGAGCAGTTCAATACGCTCCACGGAAGTCAGATCCATGAAAGGGTAGGAATTGTTGATGGACGAACGCTCGTCACGCACGCCGTCGACCATGATGATAGAGTGGTCAAAACCGCGGATGGAAATCTGCTGGAAGGCGCCGTAGCTGGTCTGTACGCGTACGCCGGGCAGGAAGCGTGCGGCGTCTTGAATGTTCGTGATGCCGTGGTTGGCAAGCAGCCGTGAGGGCAGGGTGTTGGTGGTGACGGGCAGGTAAGCCGCAGGGACACCCAGCTTCATCACCTCCACTTGCATGGGGCGCTTGGCGGTGACAGAAATTTCGGAGAGCTGGAAGGTGGTGTCCTGGAAGTTGGTGTACTCGCGTTTGGGCTGACCGTCCTGCGCGTGAAGTGTGGTGGTGAGGGTAAGGCCGAGGCCGAGGAAAAGGGTAAGTGATGATTTCATTCTGATATAATGTTTGGGTGATACTTAATGTGAGTTCGATGTAAGCATAAAACCAGCAGAGACTCTTTACGGAAGCCACGCGATAGCCAAAACGCTTTTGGAAATGCTTGCAACAGTGTTGCAAACGCCAAAAAGTTTTTCGTGGGACTTGCAACGGTGTTGCAAACACCAAAAAGTTTTTCGTGAGACTTGCAACGGTGTTGCAAACGCCAGAAAGTTTTTCGTGAGACTTGCAACAGTGTTGCAAACGCCAGAAAGTTTTTCGTGAGACTTGCAACGGTGTTGCAAACGCCGAAAAGTTTTTCGTGAGACTCGCAACGGTGTTGCAAACGCTGAAAAGTTTTTCGAAGCATTTGCAGCATTGCTGCAAGACCTTCTCCAGAGACAAGACGCCTCATGCTTTCGTCGAACTCACGTTACTTAATTGGTGAGATAGCCTCGTCAATTCAATCGACGACGAGGGAGGACTGATTCGATGCGTTCCATAAGTGTGCGGGGACGGATGGGTGTAATGTGTAGTGTAGTGTTGTTCTAAGAGGGGGAGAATCCGTCCCCGCATTTGTGTCAGCGTCTTAGTCGCGATCGTTCGTCTCGTAATGTTTCTTTTTGGAGAGGATGTCGAACATGCGGTGGTTCAGTGCAAAGCGGATGTGGGCCAGGTAGAGGGCACGGATGGCGTCGCTCTGGCCGAGGCCTTCGAGGAGGACGTTGACGCGGTAGCCTTCCTTTTCGAGCTCTTGCTTCATATCGGTGGCGATGTCATTCTTAGCGTGGTCTCCAGCGACGAACATGAAGGGGCGCAGGGTGACGCGTTTCGCACCGCTCTGCTTGAGCTTTGCCCGGAGGTCGTCGAACGTGGGGTAGCCCTCGATGGTGGTCACGAAGCAGCGTGCGCGGCCCTCGGCGGCGAGCATGTAGCCGAGCATGGCGTACTGTGCCGTGGCGGGATCGTAGCTGCCGTGGCCCACCCAGACGTCGGCGGCGTCATCAGCGGGCGCGGGGGCGAGGGCGCGGATCACGGCCGCGTAATCCTCCGGCATGTAGAGCAGCGGGGTGCCGATACGCACCTCCTTGAAGTCAGCGGCTACGGACGCCACCTCGCGACGCAAGGCCTCCATCTCCACGCCTTCGATGATGTTGGCGGATTGGATGACAAGGTGGGTGAAGCCGTCGGATTTGAGCTGCTTCAGCACTTCAAGCGGAGCAGATGTCTCAACGCCGCGATCGCGAAGCCGGCGGCGCACGATGCGTGAGGTGTAGGCCTCGCGTACCTCCAGCGTCGGGTAGGCGGCGCGTACCTCGCGGGTCAGGGCATCGATGGTGAGAGCTCGGGTGTCGTCGTGCGTGGACCCGAAATAGACCATGACGATGGCGGCTTTGTCGCCGGGCTGCATGGACTTGAGCATGTCGGAGGCGACGAAATTCTCTCCGTCATGCGCGTAGCTGATTGCGGTAATCATCAGTAGAAAGGCGATGAAATAGGTTTTCATTCGAATAAGCAGTTAGGGGGTAATAAGAAGTAGTAGTCAGCGTAGTCAAACAGCCTCAAGCTCTCCGCTTTTTGCTTTTGCGGCGGAGTCGCTTGAGGTTGATCCACACGCCAGAGAGGGAGACAAAGGCACCACCGAGGCAGGCCGTCCAGATAGCGATGGTCCAGAGCGTGGGGCGCTCTACGAGCCAGCGGATGTTGAAGTAGTGCAAGCCGCTGAAGACCCACTTCTTGGCCATGCGCGCGCGGTTGAGGTTGCGGAAGTTGCCCGTGGCCGGATCGACGTAGTAACGGGTCCGGTCGGCGTTGTCCACCATCACCTTGTAGGCCGGGAGCGGGAGTGCTGTCCAGCGGGAGATGTAATACTCTTCGTAGCGTTCGATCTGCGAGATGGTGAAAGACTCACCCTTGTGCAGTGCGCCGATCGCTTTCTCTACCGTGGCCGGAGAGAGTTGGAGCGGGGGCAAGTCGGGCGTGGAGGCATCGAGGCTGAAGGTGGCTGTGTCGGTCGTCACGTCGTAGATAGGCACATCGCGGAAGTGGTTCCAGACGATTTGCCGCGCTTCGGGGTGCAACTGCCGGACGGCGCGATAGTCCGTGTAGGCCGAGAGGGGCAGTGACTTGCCACGCATCTTGGCGTCCGACACGCGATAGTCGCCGTGCGTAGGGATGACCCATTCGGGGATGCGTTGCAGGGCCATTGCGCCGCTGAAGGCAAAGCCGATGAGGACGAGTCCGAACGTGAGTCCGGTGACGTGGTGCGCCTTCAACCAGGCCTTCTTATAAGGGCTGCCGAGCTTACCCCGCGCCTTCCGGTTACGCCGGAGCATGATGAGGCCGACGATGATACCGGTGAGTATCGCGATGAGCGCTACGACACCGCCGGTGGTCAGGCTGCGGATCCAGACGTCGTTATCGCGGCGCAGGATGGGCAGGTAGAACTTGTGCGGGATGGCGCCGACGTAGGCCCAGAGGCGACTGCTGCGGTCGGTGAACTGGAGCACTTCGCCCGTGCGGATAGAGATGTAGAGCTCATGGCCCGCGGCATCGTCGAAGTAGCACTTGGCGATGGGCATCTCGTCCAGATAGCGGGAGTACATGATCCACTGATCACGGCTGTGGAGCGTGTCGATGCGTGCGATGGGGGCGTCGACCCAGCGGCGGGCCACGTTGCGGATGGTCTCCGCGGTGACGGGCCGCCGGACCTCGGCGGAGTCGGCGCAGAGGGTGTAGGTCGTGTCCTTCGTCTCAAAGTCGAAGAGCGTTTGGCCTTGGAAGCGCCGCACCGTGACCGTCCGCACCTTCGCCGCCGCGCCCTCGGGTAGCCGTTTGGCTACCGAGTCGACGGCGGGAAGGGAGTCGGGCAGCGGCTCCATGCGCGCTTGCAGGTCGCGCTCGTCTACGTTGGGGAAAGGATGGTAGACGAGCACCAACCCCGACAAGCACCACATCAGAAAGAACAGTCCGACGACTGCGCCCACCCAGCGGTGGATCCGAAACAGCCACTTATTCATCAATCTTCTGTGCGTTGATATCGTTTATTCCTCGATGCCCACGATGCGTTCGAAGTGGTAACCCTTGGCGATGGTCATGCCCTTGGTCACCTGGCCCGACGGGATGTCGTAGATGTAGATACACGTAGGTGCGTCCTTCGGGTTGACACCGATGTAGGCCTTGTTACCGAGGACGAGTGAGCGCTGCGAGAAGGTACCGCTGCTGAAGGGCAGGTTGGTGCCGTTGTATTGGATCTCGGTCAGCTGATCCGTCGTCAGGTCGAGGATGGCGTAATAGCAGTTGTAGTCAGCACCCCAGCCCTTGGCACCGGTGTGCTCCGGATCTTGGATGTAGAGCAGCGCCTTGGTCGGAGAGAGACAGTCGGCGGTAACGATCTTGCCTTTGGGGTGGTTGTAGCCGCGGTAGCTCTTGTCGAACTCCGTCGCGCCCTTCTTGATGCGCAGCAGGGCACCGTGCTGTTGCGTGGAGCTCTTGGCGCCGGCGTTCACACTGTTGCAAGCCAGATAATAGTCGCCGTTGGGGGTGAAGAAGCTCTTGTGCTGGAGCAGTTCGCCGTAAGCCGTGCCGGCCATGAACTCGGCGCGCGTCTCCTTGACCACCTTCTCCGTCTTCATGTCTGCGGCGTTGATGAAGGCCAGCTGGAAGCCACTCTTATCGTTGCTGTAGGTGAAGGCATAGAGAATCTTGCCGTCACGATAGTTAGCGATGCCGGAGGTGTTGAACTTGTCTTTGTCTGGCGGTGCGGGCAGGTCGAGCTCGCCCTCGCCGAGGATGGTCATGTTCTCGGTGTCGATCTTGATCCAAAGGATCTTGTCCGACTTGCCATTCGAGCCGATCAGCACCAGGGTGTGGTCGTTGATCCAGGCGTGCGTGTAGCGGCGGTCCTTCAGCGTGTTCTTTTTGAAGCTGACCTCCTTGACGACGGCTATCTGATGCGTCCCTCCGGCGTCAACAATTTGATACTTGCCGAAGCGATCCTTCTCCTGCGGAATCTGGTAGTAATACTTACCGCGGATGATGGTCTCTTGATAGAGTTTCTTCGTCACGTCTACGCCCGAGCCTTTGAAGTCGAGCTGCGTTTGTGCGTCGAGCGACTGGGTACTCTTGACCAGCAGCGCTGCGGTCGAGCCCATGCCACCCTCTTCGCCCACAGCCACCCAAAGGTCGAAGTGGGCTTTCTGCGTAGGACCCGGATTCGGTGTTGGTTCCGGATCATCATTACATGCCGTGAAAACGGCTGTCGTTAGCGCCATGATCAGCGCCCAAGCGTAACATTTGATTGCTTTCATCTCTGTGTCTATTTATTGGTGTAAGTCAATTGTCATTCTTAATGGAAGGGCTTCAGTCAACCCTCTGCCCTCTATTCTACCCTCTACTCTCTACTCTCTACCCTCTACTCTCTACTCTCTACCCTCTACTCTCTACCCTCTACTCTCTACCCTCTACTCTCTACTCTCTACCCTCTACCCTCTACCCTCTAATTAATGAACACACGGAACTTGCAGAAGAAGGCACGGCCCGGCTTCTGGAGTTTATAGTTGTCGTAGAGCGTACGGTCGAAGAGGTTGTTGCACGAGAGCGAGATGTTGTAGCGCTCATCGGCGAAGGAGACGGAGAGGGAGACGTCGTGGCGATACTGCGTGGGGATGCGCGACTTGCTGTCGAGGCTGCCGTAGCCCTCCCAGGTGAGGAAGAAGCTGCGGACAAAGTCGAAGTTGTACGTCAGCCGCACCGTGCTGCGGGGGATGAGGAGGTCGCGCCGCTTCAGCGTCGCCTCGACGTGGGCAAAGAGCCACGGGCGATTGGGGATGCGGTTGCGATAGGTGATCATCTCCTTGCCGTCGGGATAGTAGCGCGTCATGCTGCGGGCGTCCTCCCAGCTGCCGTTGGCCACGACCTGCAGCAGGTCGGAGTAGGCATAGCGCAGCTCGCCCTCGAGGCCCCGGATGCCCACGCCGGGCACGTTGTCGTACTGGCTGGTGCCTTCGGTCTCGGAGACGACGAGGCGGATGTAATCCTTCACGTCGCGATAGAAGGCGTTCAACTCGTAATCCAACCGATGACCGGGGGCGGGGCGGAGCGCACCGAAGAAGCCGAGGTTGATATTGTGACTGTTCTCCGGACGCAGACGTAGGTTGGCATAGACGGTGGTGCCGTTGCCGAGCAGCTCGCGCGACATGGGTAGACGCAGACTGTGCTCGTAGGAGGCTTTCACAGCGAAGGCGTCGGAGGGGAAGGCGTAACGCGTGGCCAGGCCGTAGCCCGTATGATTCTTTGTCGAAGAGCCCTGCACCTCACCCGAACCGGTGATCCAGGGGAGTTCCTGCTGCCCAACCTTCAGGTAGTTCGTGTAGTTCTTGACGAAGAACGTGTTCTGCCAACGGTCTTCGACGAGCAGCTGGCTATAGGAGAGGCCGAGTGTATGCTTGGCGAAGATGTCGTCCGAGGGCGCAAAGTCCGAATCCACGTCGTCCGTACGGCGATTGCCGGTGCGGTTCATGAGGTAGTTCAGGTTCAGCGAGTGGTGCAGGCTGAAGTGGTAATCCAGCCCGAGGCGGACGAGCATTAAGGGGCGGCGATAGTGTCGGTGCATGCGGTCGCGGCCTAAGATCTCGCTGCGGGCGGACTCGATGTAGGAGCCGTCCCAGCGGTATTTGCGGAAGGTGGTGTCGATCGTCTGGGCGTGATCCCAGGTGTGTGAGGCCGAGAGCGAGGCGTTGAGTCCGGGCAGGAAGAGGGCCTTCTTGGCATACCGCGCGGCGATGTTCCAGGCCTCCGTCTGACGTTCGGCGGCGCCGTAGACGATGGTCTGCATGGCGCCCGTCTGAAGCTGCTTGCGGGTGGTGGAGTAGGAGGCAGAGACGAACAGCTCGTCGGCCCAGGTGCGGCGGCTGACGCCGGCCTCGAGCTGCATGAGGGCGGAGAGGTAGTCGTCGTGGAAGCGACGCCGATCGGTGAGGCGGAACTCCTGCGCCGCCTCGTCCCACAGCTCCACGCCGCGCACTCGGTAGTCGTTCTTGGAGAAGTTGAAGCCTGCCGCAGGCCGCACGATAATCCCCGTGCGCCGATCGACGACCTGCGCAAAGAGGTCGGCCTTATGCGTGTGGAAGGAGCCGATGCCGTACGAAGCGTCGAGGTAGTTGCGCTGCTCGCGGCGGGTGATGATGTTGATGGCGCCCCCCAGCGCGTCGGCGCCGAGGTAGGCCGGGACGACGCCTTTGTAGATCTCCACGCGCTCGATGAGGTTGACCGGGAGGTTGGCGGGCGATACGCCGCTGCCCTTCGTGGCGAGCGGCAGGCCGTCCATGAAGTAGCGGATGGAGTTGCCCGAGAGGCCGTTGATCGATAGCTCGAAGTCGGAGCCGACGCCGCCCTCCTCGCGCACCTTGACGCCGGCGGTGCGGCCGACGAGGGTGTTGAGGTCGTGCAGCTGACTCAGCTGCGCCTTGACATCGGGGGCCGCGGCGGCGAAGGCGCTCTCGCGGAGACGCTGTGCGGGGCTTTTGGCGTAGACTTCGACAACGTTGAGTGTGACGGCGTCTTCCTCGAGCACAAAGTTCTGCGTGGGGGTTCGCGCTGCGTCCACCTCGGCCTTAACCGTCTTGTAACCGACGGACGAAACGGTGAGCGTCGTGCGTCCGGCGGGCAGTTCGAGGGCATAGGCACCGCGGTCGTCGGTGGATGTGCCACGCTGTGCACCGGCAGCGACCGTGGCGGCCACGACAGGTCTACCCGCAGCGTCGCGCACCGTACCTCGCACCGTGCCCTGTGAGGCGGCGTCGAGAAGGTAAAGCAGCCCGGCAAGCAGCATCAGGGCGCGCCGCAGTGCGACGTCCGACAGGCATCTCCTATGTATCTCGTATGTGTGAAACATCCCTTTTGTAACCTCCGCCCCTTGACCCCGAGGGGCGGTATACGTGTTGTTTCCGGCAGGTTTCCTGACTTCACCCTGAAGGGGGGCTGTGGGCCTTCCCGCCGCTCCGGGGGCGGCAGTGGCACGTCTTGCGGGTGCTCTCCTTTGTTCGATAGGCGGGGTGTTACAGTAGCGGGCACTGTTCCAGTCTTTCACTGGATTCCCTTTTTACGCCGTGGGCCGGACGGCCTACGATGCGTCACCGAAAACGGCGGCAAAAATAGAATCAGAAAGCAAAGTAGAAAGGCATCAGGGATGCCAGCCAAGTTTGCCTGGTACATGAATGGCGTGTACCCATGTAGGGGCGTATTGCATACGCCCCACCGAACGGTCCCAACGGGGCCGAACGATCCATGCCAACCGGGTACAAAAAAGGGCACCCCCATCTGTTTGGGGATGCCCTTTAATCATTCCGGGTACCTGTGGGGCGAATGCAATTCGCCCCTACAACCGGGTACCCTATTCCTCCGGCAACGTGATGTCAGGATTACCGTCGCCACCCGGTTTCTTCGGATCCTTCGGTTTCTCGCCATCCGGTTTCGGTGGCTGAGGCGTCTCCGGCTGCTTCGGATCCTTCGGCTGATCGGGCGTCTTGGGGTCCTTGGGTTGCTTAGGCTCTTTCGGTTGCTTAGGTTCCTTGGGCTTCTTCTTTGCAGCAGCCTTCTTCTGAGCAAGGCTCCGATTATAATCGGCATCGATACGATCGGCCAGCTTGCAAAGGTTCTCAGCCAACGTAGCGATAACCTCGGGGTCGATCGGCGTAGCACCATTGAGATAGTTCCACTGTAGGATGAGGATTACGCGGTCGTAGATGGCATCTGTTTCGGGGCGGATCTTGCTGGAAAGTGGAAGTTTCGCACCCGTGTCAGACGTCATGCGCTTCGTGTATAAGTCGTCGAACTCTTGGTTCGTCGTTTCCAGTTTTGTGAGCATCGGCGTGAGTCCGAGCTTGGCTATATCTGCTGCGTTCTCCGTCTTTTTCAGGTCGGCCACCAGCCCCCTGATGTCCGCCGTTTCACGATCGAAGCCTTCGTTCTGCATCCCGTTGTACGGTTTGACTACTGCCGCAATACGAATCGCAGCCTCTACGATGTCCTTATCAGGCAGGAACTGGGCATTGCGAATGGTGCCCATGATGTAAGTCAACAGCCCATCGCGTTCCCCATCTTTCTCCTGCATCAACCTTGTCTCAGCGCTTATTTGCGAGACCTTGGTGATGTCCGTCTCGATACTCTTATTGCCGTCCCACTCGACCATCAGCTCGTTCGGGATGCCCAGTTTGGTGATGTCGGCACCCTTAACCAGGCCATAGGCTAAGCTGTGAAATTGCACATGCAGGGAATTGTCCAATTTGCTCATTCCCGGCTTCCTGATCTCTACTGTCTTTTTCATTGTGTGTACTTTTTAGTTCGCGTTTATGTCGTGTACTACTATGCTGCATAGTGGGGGGCTCTATTTCTGTTGCGCCCCGGGTTGCTTTCGCCAAAGTTGCCCGAAATGGACCTCGCCCCGGGTCACTTTCGCCAAAGCTACCCCAAATGGACCTCGCCCCGGGTCACTTTCGCCAAAGCTACCCGAAATGGACCTCGCCCCGGGTCGCTTTCGCCAAAGCTGCCCGAAATGGACCTCGCCCCGGATCACTTTCGCCAAAGCTGCCCGAAATGGACCTCGCCCCGGATCACTTTCGCCAAAGTTGCCCGAAATGGACCTCGCCCCGGATCGCTTTCGCCAAAGTTGCCTGAAATGGACCTCGCCCCGGATCACTTTCGCCAAAGTTGCCCGAAATGGACCTCCGCCCCGCAGCGGGGGCGAAAGTAGAAAGATTCGGGAAAGGGGGCGTGTGAGCCCCCCCCCACGTTTTCGCTTGCGGTCAGACGTCGTCGTCGAGTGAGGAGAGGTATTTCTCGATGAACTCGTTGGAGATGCTGGTCAGCTTCTCTTCGCGGTCGGCCAACTCGCGCATCTCGTTGAGGCGGAGCAGGTGCTCACAGCCGGCCTCGCGGAAGAGACTCGCCAGACGCGAACGCTGGTCGATCTTGGAGGCAAAGAAGGTGCTGAGGCGGTCGATGCAGAGGTAACGCTTGTCGAGGGCCTTGAGGCCGGCGTAGCTGGAGAGTATCTCTCCCTCGGGCGTGTGGTCGTAGGTGATGAAGTAGAAGGTGCGGATGACGATCTTACGGTCGCGCGTGAAGTCGGCAAAGAAATACCCCACCCGGAAGCTGAAGACGCTGAAGGAGATCAGCAGCGAACCCTTGTACCAATCCACGTCGAAGGAGGTGAAGCAGAAGTTCATGTACGTATTGACCACGTTGGGCGAGAGGCCGTCGACGCGCTCGAACATGCGCTTGATGGCGTGCTCCTGGATGTAGACGTCGTAGGGGCGGTCGGGGTCCAGCTCGGGGATGTAGGGGTTGTGGGGGATGCAGGCCGAGAGCCAGCGGAGGCCGTCGTTGAGGATGTCCGGAAAGCCGACGCGGAAGAGTAGCCGTCGCTCGCCCTTGCGGTCGGTGCCCCAGATGGATTGCGGCTTGCAGGAGGAGAAGTCGACCGTGCGTCCGACGCGGTTACGCAACATTTCGAAGTTGCGCTTCTTGAACCACAGGAGGTGCATGCAGGGGTTGGAGAGCTGGAAGATGTAGGTCATCAGGGTGCTGGTGTACTGATACTCCATGCGCACCAGCACGCGGTCGAACTCGGCCGAGAACTCGTAGGGGTTGTTGATGCCGCGCATGGAGAATCCGCCCGCCTCGATGATGTCTACAATGCGGGCGTAGATCTTGTCCTCCGGATACTTGGGCTCGCGCAGGAGGTAGAGCGAGAGGGGCATCCAAATGTCGTAGAAGTCGAGGGCCGAGATGGTGCGTTTCTCGCCTTCGCGCAGGGTGAAGGGCATCTTGTCGAAGTCCATGTAGTAGTAGAACTCGCTCTTGATGATGTCCAAGTCTTCCTTGTTGAAGATGGTCATATCCGCGGCGTTGATGCGGAGCAGCGTCGGTCGAGCGGAGTAGAGGACGCGCAACATGGAACGGTCGATGTACTGTATGGCTTCACTATACCCCAGCTCGCGGAGCAGGTTGAAGACGCGTTTCTTGTAGACGTTGTATCGTCGTGCCTCTTCTTCTTTTCGGGCTTGGGTAGCAGCCGCTTTTTTCTTTTTCGCCATGACTATGTATCTATATTTTGAATAGGTGAAACTTGCGCTTTCGGGTGAACCCCCTGAAGGCGCTTTTTGTGGGCCTCCGGTGGCTGCCCACGCTCGCTGTGGGGGCATCGTGGCTACGTTTGCCACCTGTAAAATCACGCCCCCTGTTTATGAATTACGTTTATCTCTTATCCCTTTTGCTTCTGGCCCTGCCGACGGCCACGCATGCGCAACAAGACGTGTCGGCCTTCAAGCGTGGCCGCATGCGTGGCGACAGCCTCCGCACGGAGCTCCTGCGCCGCATCGAGGATGCACGCCCGGACTACAATGCCGACAGCGTGCGGGCGGTCATCGAGAGCGGGCCATACTTCGGCATCTTCCGCGACAACTACTTCATCGGCGGCATTCCGATTGGCGGGCCTGTCCGCCGCGACAACGCCAACGTGAAGTTTCAGATCAGCATCATCCATCGCCTGACCAAGAGTCGCCTGCCTTTCGACACGTATCTCTTCCTGCAATTCACGCAGAAGACGATCTGGAACGTCTTAGAGGAGTCGCTCCCGATGCGAGATCTGAACTTCAATCCCGGCGTAGGCTTGGGCCACCTCATCGTCTACCACAACAAGTATATCGGTCACGCCCTCTTCATGTTGGAGCATGAGTCGAACGGCAAGGACGGCCCCGCGTCACGCAGTTGGAACAAAGTCTCGCTCAGCAGCACCCTCCTCCTCAATCGCCACATGGAAATGCAGCTCAAGGCCTGGATCCCCATCGTGGACGGCGAGAACAATCGCAACATCCTCCGCTACTCGGGTTTGGCACAGATGGGACTGCTCTATCGCACGGACAATCGGCGTGTGCAGGCAGGCATGCTGGCCACTTGGCGGGCGCACTCCTTCAGCTTCAACACCCAATGGGAGCTTAGCCTCAAGATCAGCCGTCACGCCAATCAGTACCTCTTCTTCCAGTACTACAACGGCTACGGCGAAAACCTCCTCGACTACGACCGTTTCAAGAGTGTCCTCCGCCTAGGGATGGTGATCAAGCCCGAAGGCTTCTCCATTTACTGAGGCCGGAGGATGGCGCTTAGGGCTGGGCGAAGAGTCATCTACCCCTCAACGCGCCGCTCTCCACGCGCTACTCCCGATCGACCACGGACGTCAGTTCGCGGACGAAAGTCTCTTCGGCCGAGAGCAGCCAGCGGCGGAAGGTGTCGTGATCAAACGTGCGCGGAGTCTGCATGAAGTTCAGCAGCCGCGAGAGGTCGAACGAGTCACCCGTCGTGGCGGCGCCGGGGATCGACGAGGCGTCGGCGGCATTGATCTCTTGTTCCAGGTGCGCGGGGATGAGCATCACGGGCTTATTCAGATAGAGCGCTTCGCAGACCGACTCGAATCCGGCCGTGGTGATGTAACCGCGGCAGCCAGCCATGTAATGGAGGAATTGCTCATCGTCGATGCGGTGAAGCGTCAGCGTGTCGTCCACCCGGAGTTCCGCCGGAGCGTCACGCTTGTCCCAGAAGAAATGCAGGCGGACGTCCGGGTGGGCGTCGTGCCAGCGGCGCACTTCGTTCTCAAAGCCCTGATTGAGCATATAGCCGAGGATGTAATCCCCTTCCGTGGCTTGCAGGTCGAGCACCTCACGCCTGAGGAGCGGCGGCACGACCACGATGCGTTCCCTGACGCATGACTTCATCGGATAGAAGGATAGGGCCAGGAGCTTCGTAGCGCCGATACCCGTCAGCAGCGTGTGCAGACGCAGGACGAGGAGGCTCTGTGCGTCGCCCGTGCCATGCCGATAATCGGGGTGGCGCAGCAGGTATTGGTGGGCGATGTTGACAAAGGGGATGTCTATGCGGAAGCGCAGCTGCGCCAGGGCGGGGAGCATCTCGTAAAAGTTCACCACCACGTCCGGCTGCTGCTTCTTGATCCGTCGGTGAATCATTTCAATGCTTTGGCCGTACTGCCGCAGCTTTCGCGGATTGCCGTTGTAAAATGCTGTGCGGAGCTTGTCGAGACGCTTATGATCCTTCTTATAGATCAGCGACGGGGCTTCGTAGGCGCGCACCGGCGCTTTGACCTTCGATCGAAAGAAGGAGGGCACTTCGCGCCCGTGACTCTTACCGACCAGTACCTCCACGACCTCGTGGCCGTGGCGCCGCAACATATCGGCGAGTGAGAGCGCTTGCGTCAGGTGGCCGCGCCCCTCACCTTGGACAATAAACAGGAACCGCAGTGGGCGGGTTGCTTCATTCATTGGGATAGGGAGTCAGAAGTAGTTCGGAGGTAGTTGAAGTAGTGAATCGTAGACCTGTTTGGACGTCTGACAGACGATCTCGCCTAATTTTCTACGGCTGCGAACTCCATCAAGTAAGCCTTAATAAATCCATCAATCTTACCGTCCATCACGCCGCCCACGTCGGAGGTTTGGAAGTTCGTCCGGTGATCCTTCACGCGGCGGTCGTCAAAGACGTAGCTGCGGATTTGCGACCCCCATTCGATCTTCTTTTTTCCGGCCTCCACCTTGTTTTGCTCCTCCATCCGATGCTGCATTTCGCGGTCGTAGAGGATGGATCGGAGTTGACGGAGGGCGTTCTCGCGGTTCTTCGGCTGATCGCGCGTCTCGGTGTTTTCGATGAGGATCTCCTCCTCGGCACCCGTGTACGGGTCTTTGTACTGATAGCGCAGACGGACACCAGACTCTACCTTGTTGACGTTCTGACCTCCCGCGCCGCCGGAGCGGAAAGTGTCCCAAGAAATGCGCGCCTGCTCCACGTTGACCTCGATCGTGTCGTCGACGAGCGGTGTGACAAAGACGGAGGCGAACGACGTCATGCGTTTTCCTTGCGCATTGTATGGCGAGACGCGCACGAGGCGATGGACGCCATTCTCCCCTTTGAGATAGCCGTAAGCATAGTCACCTTCGATATTCATCGTGACGGTTTTTATGCCTGCCTCGTCGCCTTCTTGTAGGTTGCTGATGGTCACCTTGTATCCATTGGCCTCGCCCCAACGCATATACATGCGCATAAGCATCGAAGCCCAGTCTTGGCTTTCGGTACCACCGGCGCCGGAGTTAATCTTGAGCACGCAGTTCATCGCGTCGGCCTCGCCGCGCAACATGTTGCGAAATTCGAGGTTCTCCACCAGTTCCTTCGTGCGCGCATAGGCGGCGTCGACCTCGTCCTCGGTCGTCACGCCCTCCTTGACGTATTCGAAAGCCAGGCTCAGCTCCTCCGTCGCATCGTGGACAGCGCGGTATAGCTCAATCCATTTCTTCAGATCCTTGACCACTTTCATCTGCGCCTCCGCCCGTTGGGCGTCTTCCCAGAAGGCCGGGTCGCGCGTGCGCAGCTCTTCTTCCTCTAATTGAACGGTTTTCGCATCGACGTCAAAGAAACCTCCTCAACGCCTGCTCGCGTTCCAACATATCCTTCAGTTGGTCTATCGTAATCATGTTCGTAAATCTTGTTCGTTCATTCTGTGAATAAAAAGCCTCGTTCGAAGCGGTCGCAAATGTAGAATCTCCGTCCAAAACGCCACGGCGTCGGGGGCGGCCTATTTTCAGGATCTGCGGCGTGGCGGGAGATGCTTTCCGAAAAATGTAGGGCTGAAAAAAGTAATGCTTGGGGCAATCGATCGAGTGGGGGAGATGCTCCGCGGGGCAGGTTGGGCAGTCGACATATTTACTTGGTGTGCAGCGTGGCAGGGGAGGAACTTCGTCAGTTATCGCTGCCGAAAAATTGGCGCCAGCGCTTTATCTTTGTCCCCGAAATCCATATCTTTAGGTGGGGGCGTCCGGGACCATATCTTTTTTTCATTTACGCAATGAATCTCCAAAACCCCGGATGCCCTACCTTCTTTTTTTGCCCTTTCCGAGAGGATGGCGGGCAGATCGATCGCTTTCCCTATCGAATTTTAGACCCAATGAATAGAAGAAAATGGATGCAGCTCCTTTGTTTGGTGACCTGCTTTTTGATGATGATGTCCATCGCCCTGTTGCGCGGTGGCAAACTTTTCGGGCACGATTTTACGGCCAAAAAATCCACCTCGACGGAGGCACCGAAGGACACCGTGCCCACGATACGCACCTCGTCCGACGGCACGACAGTGATCAACACCACCGCGCTGGGGGCCGACCTTGTCGGCTACGCCGGCCCGGTGCCGATCGAACTCCATCTGCGTGACGGGCGCATTGAGCGCCTCGAGGTGCTACCGAACAGCGAGACGCCCTCGTTCCTCGAGGCGGTGACCGATGAGCTGCCCGCGCGCTGGGTCGGGCACACTGCGGAAGAGGCGGCCACGATGGAGGTGGATGTCGTTTCCGGCGCCACGTTCACCTCGCGCGCACTGATCGGAAACGTTCGCCGCGCCGCTGCCTATGCGACAGACCATCCCGCCGCACCCTCGCTCTGGGACACGCTCGACCTCTCGCCCGGGTCGATCGCCGCGCTCTTGGTCGTACTCCTGGCCGCCATCCTGCCCCTTTTCGTGTACAATCGCACGTATCAGACCGTGCAGCAGGTGCTTAACGTGGCTGTGCTCGGCTTCTGGAGCGGCTCCTTTCTCTCCTACACGCTCTTTTTGGGATACCTCACCAACGGTGCCCAGCTGCTCCTGTCGATCGTTCCGATCGTGATGCTCGTCACCGCCTTCATCTACCCCCTTTTCGGTCATCCGCAGTACTACTGCACCCACATCTGCCCCCTCGGATCGCTGCAACAGTTGGCCGGGCGCGTCAACCGACGCAAGTGGCACCTCAGCAGCCGTACCGTCCGCCTATTGGAGCGTTTTCGCAAAGGGCTTTGGGTGGCGCTGATGATTTGCCTCTGGACCGGCGTACTGGCCGACTGGATCGACTGGGAACTCTTCCCCGCCTTCCTTGTCCGCACCGCGCCCGTGGTCCTAATCATCCTCACCGCCATAGTGACCCTCCTTTCGGCCTTCATTCCTCGTCCCTACTGCCGATTTGTCTGCCCGACAGGCACCCTTTTCAAGATGTCTGAGGGAATGAAGCCGAAGCGTGCCTTCCGATAAGAGGCAAGGATTTGAGTCCGACAGTTATCGGGGATCAAAAAATTACCCACATGTACCCGGGTAGGGGCGTATTGCATACGCCCCTTGGATGTTTTCGGTAGGAAGCGAATGATCGATACCGAAAATGGGCGTTTTTTTTCTTGCCTTCAGGATCTTCTTTTCTTCCCTTGATACAAGAAAAGGCCCCTTCCGGGGCAGGGAAGTTTTTCCTGGTACATTTTTAAGACCGATCATGTATCCGGTCAAATTCCCCGGCCTCGGTGAGGCCTTGATCTTCTTTTGCTTCTTTTCTTCCATCAAGGGAAGAAAAGAAGATCATAGCAAGGCCCCAAAACCTGCCGGGTTTTGGATTCCGCCAAACGACATAGCACGAAACCCGGCGGGTTTTGGATTCTGCCACACGACATAGCGTGAAACCCGTCGGGTTTTGGACCTTGCCACACGACATAGCGCGAAACCCGGCGGGTTTTGGACTCTGCCACACGACATGGCGTGAAACCCGGCGAGTTTTGGACTCTGCCACACGACATGGCGTGAAACCCGGCGGGTTTTGGACTTTGCCACACGACATGGCGCGAAACCCGGCGGGTTTTGGACTTTGCCACAAGTCTGAGTGAAACCCGGTGGGTTTTACTGAAACTTGTGGCAAAACGAATCCGAAACCCATCGGCCGGCAGGCGGTAGGGGCGTATTGCATACGCCCTTTGGACGTTTCCGGTAGGAAACGAATGATCGACATCAAAAAAGGGGTATTTTTTCTTGCCTTCATGTTCTTCTTTTCTTGTCTTGATACAAGAAAAGAAGCAAAAGAAGATCAAGGCCTCACCGAGGCCGGGGAATTTGGCCGGGTACATGATCGGTCTTAAAAATGTACCGGGAAAAACTTCCCTGCCCCGGTAGGGGCCTTCCCTTGATGGAAGAAAAGAAGCAAAAGAAGATCAAGGCCTCACCGAGGCCGGGGAAGTTGGCCGGGTACATGTGGGAACGGAAAAGAGGGCGGGGAATTAGGCCGGATACGGGTGGGGGTGGAAAATGGGGTACTTTTTTCTTTGCTCCGTCGGTCGCTGACCGATATTTGTCTGGCGGGAGCTTCAATATCGGTGCGCGTACGCTTCTTTTGCAGGCGATTTTGAACAACCCGGCGGCGCACTGACGCGACGCCCTACATTTTCTACAGATATGATTCCTCAATGGCTCATCGCGGCCACAAACTCAGGCTGTGGCAAGACCACATTCACCATCGGGCTACTGCGCGCACTCCGGCGACGCGGGCTCTCCGTGCAACCTTTCAAATGTGGGCCGGACTATATCGACGCACGCTATCACACCCGGGCCGCGGGCCTGGCGTCCGTGAACCTCGACACTTGGATGGCGTCGCCCGATCATATACAATATATATATGGCAAATACGGCGGGTCGGCCGATGCGTGCGTGGCCGAGGGCGTGATGGGGCTCTTTGACGGCTTCGACAAGACGCGTGGAAGCTCGTCCGAGGTGGCGCGGACGCTCGGCCTGCCGGTCGTGCTCGTCGTCAATGCCCGTTCGACGGCCTACTCCGTGGCGGCTCTCATCCACGGCTTTGCGTACTTTGATCCGCGTGTCGAGGTGGCCGGCGTGGTCTTTAATATGGTCGCCTCGACGTCGCATGCCGCTTACCTCCGGGAGGCGTGTGCCGACGTCGGTGTGCCTTGTCTCGGCTGCCTGCCTCGGCTGGCGGAGCTGGAGGTGCCCTCGCGACACCTCGGGCTGACGCTCGATACGAATTTCCAACTCGAACAATGGATCGATCGCGTAGCCGACACCGTCGAGCAGCACGTCGATCTGGATCATTTGCTCAGCGTCTGCCGTCGCCCCACGCCCCCCGCCGGCCAGGCCCCGCCCCTCATGCGCCCCATCGGACGCGTGGCCGTGGCCGACGATGAGGCGTTTGCCTTCGTCTATCGCGAGAACATCGCCAGGCTCGAGCAGGCCGCCGAGGTCGTCCGCTTCAGCCCGATGCGAGACGAGCGGCTGCCGGAGGCCGATCTGGTCTACCTGCCGGGCGGATACCCCGAGTTCCATCTCGACGCCCTCACGGCGAACACCCCGATGCGCGACGCGATCCGTCACTATGCCGAGCGCGGCGGCCGGATACTGGCCGAATGCGGCGGCATGATGTATCTCTGTCGCGCCGTGACGGGGATGGACGGCGTGCGGCGGGAGATGGTCGGCATCCTCGCTCAGGACGCCACGATGGAGGGTATGCGGCTGCGCCTCGGCTATCGCCGTTTCGAGCTTGGCGGGACAGACTGGCGCGGCCACGAGTTCCACTACTCCTCGGTTGTTCCCTCGCCCGACGCCCCGCCCAGCGTCGCCCAGCAGTACAATGCCAAGGGCGGCACGGTCGATACCCCCGTTTATCGCCACGCCAACGTCCTGGCCAGCTATACCCACCTCTATTGGGGCGAGTCGGACATCGCGACGCTGTTCGGATAGGGCGCCACGAGGTAAAGACGGGCCGGCGTCCCTGACGCCTTGATTTTCTTTTGTTTCTTTTCTTGTATCAAGACAAGAAAAGAAGATGAGGCGCGGGGCGAAGCCGCGCAAAAAGACCCCCCTACTTCTTACTACTTTTTACTACCGGGCACCATGAGCGGCGCCCTTACTACCGCGGCCATTAGGCCGCATAACAACCCTTCTGATGAGATACTTCATTTGGCTATCATACACCGGTGGCGCCTACTGCGGCTGGCAGCGACAGCCCAACGGCATGAGTGTGCAACAGCGCGTGGAGGAGGCCTTGGCCACCATCCTTCGTCAGCCCACGCCCCTCACCGGAGCCGGCCGTACAGACGCCGGCGTGCATGCCCGACGCATGGCGGCGCACTTAGATACGGACGTCCCGATCGACGATCCCGCCGGGTTGGTGGGTCGGCTCAACCGACTCCTACCGCCCGACATCGCCGTGTGGAGCCTCGACGCCGTGCGGCCCGACGCCCACGCCCGGTTTTCGGCCACGGCGCGCACCTACGAGTACACCGTGACGGGCGTCAAAGACCCCTTCGCGCCTCCGGCCGTACATCGGATGGTCTTGCGAGGCGTCGATTTTGAGGCTATGAACCGCGCCGCGGCGACGCTGCTGGACTATCGCGACTTCACTTCTTTCAGCAAGTTACACACCGATGTGAAGACCAACCTCTGCCACGTGACGCGCGCCGAATGGCGACGCCAGGGCGACCGCTGGACGTTCACGATCACGGCCGACCGCTTCCTGCGCAACATGGTCCGCGCCATCGTCGGCACCCTTCTCGAGGTGGGGCGCGGCCGACTGAGCGAGGAGGGCTTTCGACACGTGATCGAAGCCCTCGACCGCAGTCAGGCGGGCGACTCGGCCGCCGCCGAAGGTCTCGCACTCGTCGAGGTGCACTATCCGGCCGACATCTATCTTTAGTCCCGATCACGCCCTCCTTGGGCGCCTCAGATCCCGCTCCGGAAGCGGCTTTTGACTTTTGCGAGATTGGTCTACTTTTGCGGCCAGTTTAATTTTCAACGAATTACAGTAATAACAGAATAAGAAAATGATTAACTCTCAAGACATCAAGAAAGGGACCTGTATCCGCCTCGACGGCAAGCTCTACTTCTGCATCGACTTCCTTCACGTAAAGCCCGGGAAAGGCAATACGATCATGCGCACGACCCTGAAAGACGTCGTTCGCGGCAATGTGATCGAACGCCGATTCAACATCGGGGAGAAACTGGAAGACGTACGTGTGGAGCGTCGCCCGTACCAGTACCTTTACCAAGAGGGCGAAGAGTTTATCTTCATGAATCAGGAAACTTTCGAGCAAATCCCTATTGCCAAGTCGCTGATCAACGGGGTAGACTTTATGAAAGAGGGTCAGATTGTAGACGTCGTCTCGGATGCCTCTACGGACACGATTCTCTTTGCCGACATGCCCATCAAAGTGCAGCTGGCCGTGACGTACACCGAGCCGGGCATCAAGGGAGACACGGCGACGAACACGCTGAAGCCGGCCAAGGTTGAGTCAGGCGCTGAAGTGCGCGTGCCGCTCTTCATCAACGAGGGGGATGTGATCGAGATCAACACCCAGGACGGATCCTACACGGGTCGCGTGAAGTGACGCGCGTCGCCGTCCTATACCTATATATATAGGGGTGCGGCAAGGGGGAGCATACGCATGCTCGCCCCGTTTGTCAATCACCCGTAGCGGTTACTTACCATTCGTAACGCGTAACGATTGGGCGCAATGGACGACAGGCTGCGCATCAAGGAGTTGGCCGAGGAAGATCGGCCGCGCGAGAAAATGCGGCTCAAAGGGGCCGCTGTGCTGAGCGACGCCGAGCTGATCGCGATCTTGATCGGATCCGGTAGCAGTACCGAAACGGCCGTGCAGCTCTCGCAGCGTATCCTCGGCACCGTCGATAACAGTCTCGGGCGGCTCGCCCGCCTGACCGTCGACGAGCTGATGGCTTTTCGTGGCATCGGCGAGGCGAAAGCCATCACCATCGCCGCCGCGATGGAGCTGGGGCGGCGCAAGGGACTCACCAACGACGACGCGGACCGCGACACGATCCGAAGCAGCGCCGAAGCCTTTCGCCTCTTCCATCCGCACCTCTGCGACTTGCCGCACGAGGAACTCTGGGCGGCCTTCACCAATCGCAGTGCCAAGGTGATCGCCCGGACGATGATCAGTCGCGGCGGCACAGATCATACCTCCGCCGACGTGCTGATCGTTCTCAAAGCAGCGATCAACAACCTCTGCTCGGGCATTGTGCTTTGCCACAACCATCCCTCAGGCGATCCCCGCCCCAGTAGGCAGGACGACGCCCTGACCGATCGCATCGCCCGCGCCGCTGCGCTCCTCGGCATCCAGCTGATTGATCATATCATCCTCTGCGACAAGCGATATTATAGTTACGCCGACGAAGGTCGCCTGCCGCGCACCTAACCCTCGTTCACGCTCCGAAGCGTACCTCTTTCGGTCAAGGTGCCGCGGACTCAATCCTCAACCCACCCGGCTTTGAGGCCAAACGAAAGTTGCCCCCAAGGGCGCGCCAAATCCCGCAGCCCGCAGGGTTGCATGAATGTTTTTTTGACCCCTTTCGGCCAAGGTGCCGCGGGCGCAGCCCGCAAATCGCCCGGCCTTGAGGCCAAACGACCGTCGCCCCCAAGGGCACGCCAAATCCCGCAGCCCGCAGGGTTGCAGAAATGTTTTTTAGCCCCCTTTGGGCCAAGGTGCCGCGGGCGCAGCCCGCAACTTGCCCGGCCTTGAGGCCAAACGAAAGTTGCCCCCGAGGACACGCCAAATCCCGCAGCCCGCAGGGCTGCATGAATGTTTTTTTTAGCGCCCTTTCGGCCAAGGGTACCGCGGACTCAGTCCGCAAATTGCCCGGCCTTGAGGCCAAACGACCGTCGCCCCCGAGGGCGCGCCAAATCCCGCAGCCCGCAGGGTTGCATGAATGTTTTTTTAGCCCCCTTTGGGCCAAGGTGCCGCGAGCGTAGCCCGCAAATCGCTTGGTTTTGAGGCCAAACGAAAGTCGCCCCCGAGGGTGCGCCAAATCTCGCAGCCCGCAAGGCTGCATGAATGTTTTTTAGACCCCTTTGGGCCAAGGTGCCGCGGGCGCAGTCTGCAACCCGCCCGGCCTTGAGGCCAAACGACTGTCGCTCCCAAGGGTGCGCCAAATCCCGCAGCTCGCAAGGTTGCATGATTGTTTTTTAGCCCTTTTTGGGCCAAGGGTACCGCGGACTCAATCCGTAACTTGCTTGGTCTTGAGGCCAAACGAAAGTCGCCCCCGAGGGCGCGCCAAATCCCGCAGCCCACAGGGTTGCATGAATGTTTTTTTAGACCCTTTGGGCCAAGGTGTCGCGGGCGCAGCCCGCAACTTGCCCAGTCTTGGGGCCAAACGACTGTCGCCCCCAAGGGTACGCCAAATCTCGCAGCCCGCAGGGTTGCATGAATGTTCTTTAGACCTCTTTCGGCCAAGGATACCGCGGATCAATCCGCAACCCGAACGGCCTTGAGGCCAAACGAAAGTCGCCCCCAAGGGTGCGCCAAATCCCGCAGCCCGCAAGGTTGCATAACTACTTTTTAACTCCATTATGGATAACGAATTCCTGAGAATAGAAGAAGAGATCGTGAAGGTCCTTCGCACCGTTTTTGACCCCGAGATACCCGTCAATATTTACGATCTGGGACTAGTCTACCGCGTCGAAGTCGACGACGATAAGGATGTGACGATCGACATGACCTTCACCGCGCCCAGTTGCCCAGCCGCCGACTTTATCCTGGACGATGTGCAGCAAAAAGTGGAGGGCATCGCTGGCGTGCATGGCGTGACGATCAATCTTGTCTTTGAGCCCGAGTGGAACAAGGACATGATGACCGACGAGGCTAAGCTCGAGCTGGGCCTGTTCTAATCCCGCCCCTCCGCCGACCTTCCCTCTGTGAAGAAGATCTACTTTGCCTCCGACGCCCATCTCGGCAACCGTTACGCGGCCGATCCCATGGCCGACGAGAAGCGGCTCGTCCGCTGGATGGACCGCATTGCCCCGGATGCCGCGGCCATCTACTTTCTGGGTGACATGTTCGACTATTGGTACGAGTACCGCTACGTCGTGCCCCGCGGCCACGTGCGTTTCTTGGGCAAACTGGCCGAGCTGCACGACGCCGGCGTGGAAATCCACCTCTTCATCGGCAACCATGACATTTGGATGTTCGATTACCTACCCGCCGAGGTGGGCGCTGTCATCCATCGCGGCCCGCTGACTGTGGAGCTGCTCGGCCATCACTTTTTCCTCGCTCACGGCGATGAGGTGGGCTACCAGCCCCGAAAATACCGCTTCATTCAGCGCATCTTTCGCAATCGACTCTGTCAAGTGCTCTATGCCTCGATCCACCCTCGGTGGACGTTCGGTTTTGCCCGGGGATGGTCGCTCAGCAGCCGTCGCAAAGGCCTCGCCGAGACACGTCGCGCAGCCGCACAGGAACGCAACACACGCTCGCTCGACGCCTTTGCCCGCACTTATTTGCAATCCCATCCCGAGACGGATTTTTTCCTCTTCGGCCATCTCCACCTCATGCTTGACCGCCAGCTCACGCCCCACACTCGCATGATTGTCCTCGGCGACTGGATGCAGTATTTCTCTTACGCCGTCTGGGACGGCCTCGAGCTCCGTCTGCTTCAAGACGAAGGCTGACCGCGCTCCCGATCACTTTTTCCTTGGTGAGAAGTGATCTTTCGGGACATTTACCCTGTTTTTCGCCCTGTCGGGATTATCGATCGAAAAACTGGATTGATTTTCCGCTGTGAGGGGAGGTCGGATAGCGATCCTTGCTCGGTTTTGCACCCCGACGGAGGGTGTCAATGGGATCAAGGGCGTGTTTTTCGAAGGGTAACTTTTTGCAATGGAAACGGAGGTGTCTTATGGCCCCCGTTTTTAGATCCGTACGCATGTCTTTACTTTGCGCCCATATTTACAGCAGACAGATTTTCAAATAGCAATAATGATAAAAGTCACATTCCCGGATCACTCCGTAAAAGAATTTGCAGAGGGAACGACCTCCATGCAGATAGCCGAAAGCATCAGCCCCAGACTGGCCAAAGAGGTGCTCGCGGCCAAAGTTAACGGCACCGTTTGGGACCTCACACGACCTCTCAACGAAGACGCCCAAGTTGAACTCCTCAAATGGGAGGACGAAGGCGGTAAACACACTTATTGGCACTCCAGCGCACACCTTATGGCCGAAGCCCTCCAGCAACTCTATCCCGACGTTAAGTTCGGTATCGGCCCCGCCATAGAAAACGGCTTCTACTACGATGTCGATCTGGGCGACCGCACCATCACAGACGAAGACTTCTCACGCATCGAAGCTCGCATGCAGGAATTGGCTGCACGCGCCGAACCGATTGTCCGCCGGAGCATCTCCAAGGCTGACGCCATGAAGATGTTTGGCGACCGTGGCGAGGTGTACAAGACGGAACTAATCAGCGAACTCGAAGACGGTAAGATTTCCACCTATACGCAAGGCTCTTTCACCGACCTCTGCCGTGGTCCGCACGTTCCGGATACATCGTACATCAAAGCGGTCAAAATCACCAGCGTGGCCGGAGCCTATTGGCGCGGCGACGAGAAACGCAAGCAACTCGTGCGTCTCTACGGCATTACTTTCCCGAAAAAGAAGATGCTCGACGACTACCTTACCATGCTCGAGGAGGCGAAGAAGCGAGACCATCGTAAGGTAGGCCGCGAACTAGAGCTGTTCACCTTCTCACCTGCCGTAGGTGCCGGTCTGCCTCTGTGGCTCCCTCGTGGCACACAGCTCCGACTCAAACTGGAGGAGTTTCTCAAGCAGATCCAGAAGAAGTATGGTTACAAGCAGGTTATGACACCGCATATCGGCAGCAAACACCTCTACGTCACCTCCGGCCACTATGCCAAATACGGCAAGGACTCTTTCCAGCCTATCCACACGCCGCAGGAAGGCGAAGAGTTCCTTCTCAAGCCTATGAATTGCCCGCACCACTGCGAGATATACAAATCTTTCCCACGTTCCTACCGTGATCTGCCTTTGCGCCTGGCTGAGTTCGGCACGGTTTACCGTTACGAACAGAGCGGCGAATTGCACGGCCTGACGCGCGTCCGCGGCTTCACGCAAGATGACGCCCATATCTTCTGCCGCCCCGATCAGCTTAAGGACGAGTTCCTCAAGGTGATGGATATCATCTTCATCATCTTCAAAGCGCTCAACTTTGAGAGCTTCGAGGCGCAGATCTCCCTCCGCGATCCTAACAACAAAGAGAAATACATCGGCTCCGATGAGAACTGGGAAAAAGCTGAACGTGCCATCATCGAAGCCTGCGAAGAGAAAGGTCTTCCAGCCAAAGTAGAGCTTGGCGAGGCCGCTTTCTACGGTCCCAAACTCGATTTCATGGTCAAGGATGCTATTGGACGCCGTTGGCAACTGGGTACTATCCAAGTCGACTATAATCTGCCCGAACGATTCGAGTTGGAGTACACAGGCGAGGATAACCAGAAGCATCGCCCAGTGATGATCCACCGTGCGCCCTTCGGCTCCATCGAACGCTTTGTTGCCGTATTGATCGAGCATACCGGCGGAAAGTTTCCCCTCTGGCTTACTCCTGACCAAGTTGTCGTACTTCCCGTAGGCGAGCGCTACAATGACTATGCTCATCGCGTGGCCAAAGAGCTGGAGCAGCATGACATCCGTGTCCTCGTAGACGACCGTAACGAGAAAATCGGACGTAAGATTCGTGACAACGAGCTCAAACGTATCCCCTACATGCTTGTCGTCGGAGAGAAGGAGCAGGAAAGCAATTCCGTATCTGTCAGGAAACAAGGTGAGGGCGATAAAGGAGTAATGGAAATTTCTACATTTGCCGCGCTTTTAACAGACGAGGTCAACGACATGATGCATCGCTGGGAAAAAGAACAGATAAATTGATTTCACCGTACAATTAAAAAGGAGGATATATTACTCATTTGGATACGAGAGGTAAGATGAGAAACGACAAACTGAAGGACCAATACCGGATCAACGACCGGATTCGCGTACCTGAAGTTCGTTTGGTCGGCGAGAATGTGACTAACGGAGTCTATCCGATAGAAAAAGCATTGCAGATAGCAGAGAGCCACGAGATGGATCTGGTGGAGATCTCTCCCAACGCCGATCCCCCGGTGTGTAGAATCACCGACTATCAGAAGTTTCTTTATCAGCAGAAAAAGCGGCAGAAAGAGCAAAAAGCTAAGTCGGTCAGAGTCGTCGTGAAGGAGATCCGCTTCGGACCGCAGACTGACGATCACGATTATAACTTCAAGCTCCGCCACGCCAAAGAGTTTTTGGACGAGGGTGCCAAGGTTAAGGCCTACGTATTTTTCAAAGGCCGCTCGATCCTGTTTAAGGAGCAGGGAGAGGTGCTGCTGCTGCGATTTGCTAACGATCTGGAAGAGTATGCCAAGCTGGATCAGATGCCTGTCTTAGAGGGTAAGCGCATGACCATCATGCTTTCGCCTAAGAAGAGCGTATCGAGCAAGGCCGCTGCCGCTAAACAGCAGGCCGCTGCGGTACAGAAAGCCGCCAAGAACGCCGATGACACCCAGCCCACAGAATCCGCTGACTCCGACGAGGAAGAATGATATATACATCGATATACAGTATTAATTAAGAGTAGATTATGCCAAAGTTGAAGACTAATTCCGGTGCCAAAAAGAGGTTCGCCCTTACCGGAACAGGGAAGATCAAAAGAAAACATGCCTTCAAAAGTCACATCCTGACTAAGAAGACGAAAAAGCAAAAGCGCAACCTGACCGCCACCGGTCTCGTGGATCGCGCCAATGTTCGTAGCGTGAAGGAAATGCTTTGCATGAAGTAAGTTGATCCGCAAAACAGAGAGGACAGAATATCATTTTACTAACCGAATGAATCAGCGCCAAAGATCATCGCTTGCAGAAGGGATGACGCTGACATTCAAAAACAAGAACTTATGCCAAGATCAGTAAATCATGTTGCTTCGAGAGCAAAAAGAAAACGGATTCTGAAACTTACGCGCGGCTACTATGGCGCCCGTAAGAACGTGTGGACGGTAGCTAAAAACACGTGGGAGAAAGGTCTGACCTACGCCTTCCGCGATCGTCGAAACAAGAAGCGCAACTTCCGCGCCCTGTGGATTCAGCGTATCAACGCTGCGGCACGCCTTGAAGGGCTGTCGTACTCCCGACTGATGGGTGGGTTGCGTGAGGCCGGTATCGAAATCAACCGCAAAGTGTTGGCCGACCTTGCCGTCAATCACCCCGAGGCGTTCAAGGCCGTTATTGCCAAGATCGCGAAGTGACGATGAAAAGATAATGTGAGAAAATAGATCGTTGAAGGAGCTCGGCCCGATGAAGGTCGGGCTCTTTCTGTTTATTGTCGCCACTCTGCGCACCCCATCCAAGCCCTTAACCGCCTGCCCTATGGACATCCTTATCGTTGCCATTGTGACGTTCGCTATCAACCTGTTACTAGGACGGTGGCGCGTACGCTATCGGAAATTCAGCCCCATGTGGTGGGTGCTGATACATGCCTCGATCCCCATCGTTATCCCACTGCGTATAGGACTCGGCGTACCGTTATGGACGATACCCGTTTTTATTACCCTGGGTGTGGCGGGTCAAGCGTTAGGAGCGAGGCTCAGATGGTGATCCTCGGCGGGGCACGCTTTACGATTCACAACACGATCGGGAGGACGCCCAAATCCTCTCTTCCCCCAATCACCCGGGAGCACAACTCCCATAAATTCCCGTTATGAAAAAGACATTTTTACTGTTGATCGTCGCTTCCGCGTGTGTAGCGACGGAAATGGCCTGCATGTCGCGCGAGGCGAAAGATCCTGTGGTGCAGGCTGATGCGAAACGTGGCGAGACACAGATTGACACAGCGCCGTCGATCGCCACACCTGCCCCCGAACCCGTTCGCCCGAAGGTAACGACCGAAACAACCTGGTCCGAAATCGTTACCATACCCCAGTTCAAGGGCTTCGGCCAGTACATTTTGGCTCGCGAGCGCATCGGATACAAGCCCCACATGAAGTTAGCCGATGTGGCCAAGACATTGCCCTTCCACCGTAACGTTGACGCCAATCAGGCTGCCGATTGCATTAACAAAATGATCGAGCGCGTCGATGCCGGTCGGATGAGCTACCACAGCATTGGGCAGGACGTCGGTCTTTTCTTCTTCCGCGGTCGGCCCGGCGCCCCGTTTGCCATTATCAGTGCCGGCGGCGGGTTTTACTACGTCGGATCCATCCATGAGGGCTTCCCGTTGGCGATGGCACTCAGCGACTTAGGCTATAACGCCTTCGTTCTTCAGTATCGCACCGGCGGGTTTCAGATCGCTTGCAAAGATTTGGCCCGCGGCATCGATTACGTTTTCAAGCACGCCGACGAATGGAAGGTCGGTACCGCCGACTATTCCCTTTGGGGCGCCTCGGCGGGGGCTGAAATGGCCGCTGCGCTCGGTTCGCACGGCACACGGCACTATGTCCCGAGCATTGTTCGGCCTCGCCCGGCCGCGGTCATCCTCTGCTATACCGAGCACGCCGATTACACCCGTCACGACCCACCCACTTACGCCGTTGTTGGCGCTG
This sequence comes from Tannerella serpentiformis, assembly GCF_003033925.1. Taxonomy (NCBI): domain Bacteria; kingdom Pseudomonadati; phylum Bacteroidota; class Bacteroidia; order Bacteroidales; family Tannerellaceae; genus Tannerella; species Tannerella serpentiformis. Next base: position 545,409 of record NZ_CP028365.1, on the reverse strand, counting down.
ACGATCGTGTCACGAAGGCTTCCGCCATGCGTCGCCGCGTAGCTAACCTCAAGGCTGCCGGCATCGACGCCGAGGTGCACGTTTACCCGAACCTTGTTCACGGTTTCGGTATGGGCATTGGCACTACCGCCGAGGGATGGCAGATAGGAGCTGTCAAGTTTTGGGAGAAATACATCAAAAAGGACCGCGCAAAGTGACAAAATGACATTCTTTGACCGCCAGATAAACCTTTTCGTAGCCTTATTGCCGTACGCAGGCGTAAAATGAAGCGCAAAGGAGGCGAGTCGGCTGACGCGACTCTATCCCATAACGAAAGACCGGAAGGCTTTGCGCTTTCCGGTCTTTTTTTGATCTAAAATATCGGCGTTTCTTATCTTCATCGAGAAGATTTATACCCTAAATCCATCGAAAAATCACTTCCACAAGTAGATTTTGATCATCAGTCTGTCATAAATTCAATTCCGAGAAAAGAAGAGTATCTAGAATCTACCAAGAATCTGCTTCCATGAAAAGAAAATGGCAGAGCACCTATCGATGATTTTCTTCACTGACACTTTTCCTACTTCAAATTAGATCAAGATATGCTTCTCTGACTCACTTTGCACTCAAAACCTATCAAAGATTTGCTTCTCTGATACATACCAGATCTAAAAATTGGCGGGAATTTGCTTCATTGGCACTCTTGGATGGGAATCCTTGCCGGATTTTTCGTATCTTTTGGCTCTTGGATAGGAATCCTCGCCGGGTTTTTCGTGTCTTTTGGCTCTTCGATAGAAATCCCCGGCAGGCCTTTCGTATCTTTTGTCTCTTGGATGGGAATCCCCGGCAGGTCTTTCATGTCTTTTAGCTCTTGGATAGGAATCCTCGATGGGTTTTTCGTGTCTTTTGGCTCTTGGATGTGAATCCTCACCGGGTTTTTACTTTTAAGAGCGCGCTCTAAGTCTGATCTATATAAAAATGGGCTGATCTTTTATCGTGGTAACGCTACTTTATATGAGTTTGGCTATGTGATTGCTTCTCGGAACAGTTCTTCTTTTCTTTCCTTGATGAAAGAAAAGAATCAAAAGAAAATCAAGGCGATGATCGCCATCTATTGTTGCCTTGTACATGTAGTTAATGGGCAGTATTTTGTGCACCTAGGGGATAGGAAGAGCATCCTCGCTGGTTTTTTGCTTTTGAGAGTGCTCTATAAGTCTAATCTGTATAAAGATAGGCTGATATTTTATTGTGATAGCGCTGCTTTGCATAGGCTTGGCCATGTGGTTGCCTCTCGGAACGGTTCTTCTTTTCTTTCCTTGATGAAAGAAAAGAATCAAAAGAAAATCAAGGCGATGATCGCCATCTATTTTTACCTTGTACATGTAATTAATGGGCAGTATTTTGTACAATTGGAGAGGGAGGGGAGTGTCCTTGTGAGGTTTTCGTTTTTGAGAGCATGCTCTAAGTTTGATCTATAGAAAGATAGTCTGATCTTTTATCGGGATAGCGCTGCTTTGCATGGGTTTGGCCATGTGGTTGCCTCTCGGAACGGTTCTTCTTTTCTTTCCTTGATGAAAGAAAAAGAATCAAAAGAAAATCAAGGCGATGATCGCCATCTATTTTTGCCTTGTACATATAGTTAATGGGCGATGTTTGGTACGATTGGGGGAGGGGAGAGCCATCTTTGCCGAGGGCTTGCTTCTCCGTACTTTATATATGAGGAAAAAGTGCCTCCATTTTTTTTCGATTGTGCTTGGTGTTTGTTTCAAAAACATGTTCTAACTTTGTGGCCATGAAACGAAGGGAATCGTTGCCGATATGAGACTTATAAGTCACAGCGGGTAGTAGATTCTCTTCCAGATGTAAATTATAATACTAAATATAAACAGGAAAAAGATGGCAAGAACGATTGAAGTTAAGAGAGTGGGCATGAAAAAGTACGACAACTCTCTTCATGTACGTTATCACAGCGAGATCTATGGCATTGTAAAACAGTATGATCTGACCAAGATTGGCCTTACGACCGCTTTGATGGATGAATGGAATGGCGACATCAATTTAGAGGGCGATATTAACAAAGAGGCAGGCATGAATGTGAACACAGAGCGCATGCTTAAGAAAGACGAAGAGCGTGGCAAGCTGATCACGTTCATTTTTAATGCTATTCGGAACGCGCGGCAGTCTCCCGACGACAACGAATCCGATGCGGCTATGACGCTGTACACCGTGATTCGCTCTTACGATGGTCTGCAACAGGAAGCGCACGAGCGCAAGTCTGCCGATATCTTTGGCTTAGTGACCGACTTACGGAAAACTGAAAATGCTTCGTTTGTTACAGCCCTTCATTTGACAAACGCCGTGAATAAATTGGAGACGGTGAACAAAGCGTACGACGAATTTGTCGCAAAACGGGCAAAAGATCGTACAGCGGCCGCCGAACTGCCTCCGGCTCGGGTAGTCCGCCCAAAGACGGACGAGGTTTTTGACCACATTGTCTTTGCGATACAGAGCGCTTACACTTTTGGCACCGCACCCGTAGAAAAGGAGCTGATTACGAAGATGGTAGCCGAGATGAATCAGCGTACCCGAGAGATCGAGGAGGCTTATCACCGCAGTTTGGCGGAGAAAAAGGCCAATCGGAAGAAAGATCCCGGTCAGCCAAAGGATCCTAAACCGAAAAAGCCCAAGAAAAAGGACAATGATCCGGATATCCATCTGCCTGAGAAAGAGGAACCTAAGAAGCCTGAGGATGGCAAGGACAAAAAGCCTGAAGGAGGCGGCGGGTCTGCTGGTGGCGGAACGGAAGGCGGCGGCGGAGGCGGCCCCGAAATTCATCTCCCGAAAGAATAGATGCATAGACTGGGCAGGTCTGGGAATCGTTTGTAATGCCCTAACTACCTTTTGATGAGATAGATAATGACTGGGTGCACGGCGAAGGGAAACCTTGGTTCGTGCGCCTTTCATTTTGCCTATCTGTAGCGAAATCTTGGCTTTGTTTCTATTCGTAAAGTGTTCGTATAGAGGATATTTAGCGAGTGCGCCCTTCGTCTATACTTTTTTATAGACGTTCCTCTTGAATTTCTTCTTCCTTTTTTATCCTTGATGAGAGAAAAGGGCGGGAAGTAGATTAAGAGATCAAGAGTGTTAGCCAAACTGGCCGGGTATCCAGTAAAAAAGGAGTAAAATAGCGCCAAAATGTCAGGGATTTTGGATGAATGGGCTTGGTATTAGGCAAACTTCCCCGCCTCCGAAGAGGTCTTTTCCCTTCTTAATGAGAGAAAGGGAGGGAAAGAGGATCGGGGCATTACGAGTGTCGCTATCTTTGCCGGGTAAATTCTGAGTTGGCGTCCTGTTTATCAGATATTTAGTGAGTACTTTCTTCGGAAAAACTCTTTTTAGGGTAAACTGGGCGAGACATCGATTAGAATTTCTTTCTGTCATGTATAACTGATTATTAATCAACCGCTAATAGCTTCATCTTTTCCCATTCTTGACAATATGTCCAAACTGATAATCACCCTGATCATGATTACGAGCTTTACCGCGGTAGTCGGCCAGCGGATCAAGGTCGCATGCGTGGGCAACAGCGTAACCTATGGCTATGGTTTGCCGAATCCTGCCACCGACGCTTATCCCGCACAGCTGCAAAAGCTGCTCGGCGATACGTTTGACGTGCGCAACTTCGGCCGCAATGGCGCCACCCTCATGCATGGCAGTGGCACGACCTACCGTCTTCAGAGCGAGTGTAAACGCGCCCTTGCTTTTGCCCCTGATTACGTCGTTATTGACCTCGGAATGAACGATGTAGATCCGATGAATTGGACACCCAACGACACGGCCTTTACTCGCGACTACCGCGAGCTGATCGACGCCTTCCGTCGGGTCAATCCGCGGTGTCGCATTTGGATTTGCCACATGACGCCGATCGCGTATGACTATCCGAACTATTTCCACGGCCTTCGTGAGCGCTATGCCATGATTCGACAGAAAATTGCGGATGTGGCTCGCGAAACAGGCGCCTCACTGATCGACCTTCGCGAGCCGTTCCGCCATCGCCTCGACCTACTTTTTGACGGCCTCCATCCGAACGCCGAGGGCGCACGCTTGTTGGCCGCAACCATTGGCGAGGCCCTGACCGGGAGGCACGGCGGGCTGCGCATGCCTGCCATGTACACCGATCACATGGTGCTCCAGCGCGACCGGCCGATCAAGATCGAGGGCACGGCCGACGCCGGTGAGACCGTAACCGTGCGCATAGCCGATCGCACGCACTCGGCGCAGGCCGCAGCCGACGGGCGCTGGCTCGTCACGCTCGACGCCATGCCCGCCGCCACCGGTCTCACGCTTGAAGTGGCCACCCCGAAGCGCAAACTCCGCTTTGACGACGTAGCCGTGGGCGACGTTTGGCTCTGCTCCGGGCAGTCGAACATGGCCTACCCCACGGACAGCGTCGTGCCGGCCGAGCGCGCCGTATTGCGCGCCTTCGCGAAGACCCTTCCCGCCGTGCGTCTCTTCCTCATGCAGCCCTCGCGGATCCCCTTTGCCGAGGAATGGGAGGCGCCGATGCTCGACAGCCTCAACCGCTTGGAATATTTCCTGCCCGCGCGCTGGGAGCAGTGCGACGATTCCACGGTCGGCCATTTTTCAGCTATAGCGATGGTCTTCGCTAAGCGGATTCAGGAGACGGAGAACGTTCCTATTGGCCTCATCCTCAATGCTGTCGATGGCTCACCGCTTGAGGCTTGGATCGATCGCGAGACCTTAGAAGCTGACGGCCCGGAGATGCTCAGCGACTTCGCGTCGAACGTGCTCATTCATCCCTGGGTGCGCAGCCGCACTGCGTTCAACCTACGGCGTGCGACATCGAATCGACAACGCCACCCGTACGCGCCCACGTACCTCTTTGAGACCGGCGTTTGGCCCCTTGCGCAGCTTCCCGTCCGCGGCGTGTTGTGGTATCAAGGCGAGTCGAACGCGCACGATGCGGCGGGTTACGCGCGCTTCTTCCCGTTACTCGTCAGCAGTTGGCGGCGTTGCTTCAGCGACGCCACATTACCGTTCTATTTTGTCCAAATTTCCACTACCGAAAAGCCCGATTGGGGTCGTTTTCGCGACATGCAGCGCCGCCTGCCCGAGTGCGTCCCCGCCTGTTACATGGCCATCAGCAGCGACCGTGGCGATTCGATCGACATCCATTTCCCGCATAAGATCGACGTCGGGGAACGGCTAGCGCGACAGGCCCTTTATCACAGCTACGGCCACACGGACGTGATCGCCGACGGTCCGATCGTCGAACGCGCCGTGCAACACGATGGCCGAGTGACGATTTACTTCCGATCGGCTGCGGATCTCATCACGTCTGACCGTCAGCCAGTTCGCACGGTCGAGTTGGCCGATGCCGAAGGCCCGTTTTACCCCGCTACGGCCGAGATTATCGAGGACAGGCTGAGCGCTTACTCACCACACGTCCCCCGTCCGCATCGCGTGCGCTACGGTTGGGCGTCATTCAATCGGGCCAACCTAACGAATGGCGCAGGACTGCCCGCTTCGACCTTCTCCGTCGATGTCGAACAGGAGGGCAAGCCATGAAGAAAGCTCAAAAAGGTGCGGTGCCTCGTTCGGAACGCAAGCCGCGCATGCATCGCGTATCATTTTTGATGAACGAAGAAGAATATCGGGCTGTCACGCATCATTTAGCAAGATACAAGATTAAAAACCGTTCGAATTGGCTTCGCATGACGATTCTCACCCACGTTTTTCGCGTTATGAGCGAGGATCATCCGACACTCTTCAACGAAAACGAAATGCGCCGATGACCGTACAGCCTTTTAATGACGAATACTTCATGCGCCGTGCCCTCGATGAGGCGCGTCAGGCCGCTGCAGAGGGCGAAGTGCCCGTCGGAGCGGTCGTAGTTTGCGGCGATCGCGTCATTGCCCGTGCCCACAACCAAACGGAGCGCCTCAACGACCCGACTGCGCATGCCGAGATGCTGGCGATCACCGCCGCCACCGGGGCTATGGGAGCGAAATATTTGCCCGAATGTCGTCTCTACGTTACCGTCGAGCCTTGCGTCATGTGTGCTGGCGCCATCGGTTGGGCACAATTAGGCGCCGTCGTCTACGGTGCGCCAGACGCCAAGCGCGGCTTCACCGTTTACGCTCCGCAGGCGTTCCATCCGCGGACGGAGGTGCGTGGCGGCGTGATGGAGGCGGAATGCGCTGCCGAGATGACAGCTTTCTTCCGTGCTAAGCGGTGAGGTGTTATCGTGTGCTTGCGGGGGTGTACCGATGTGGCCGCCCAGAGCAAATAAAAAGAGGGTAGGACGTCGTGGTCTTACCCTCTTCTCATTGTCTGTTACCGGACCCGCTGTTCGGCTGGGATCCGCACTGAATGCGGCATACGTTTAGCGTATCCTATGCGCAGCAAGATTGTCGGATACTCACTCGGAAGACCGAGCGTGTCGGCCAACTCATGGGTGAGTTCCGGAAGCTCGTTCGGTGGGTTGAGGTACGCATGGACGAGGCCCATCGCCGTCGACGTGAGCAAGAGGCGCTCCAACGTCCGACCCAGCGCTACCCATTGCTCCACGGTATTGCTGCGGGTGGTGAGCAGGATCAAGTGGGAGGCCGAGGCGATCTTTTTGCGGTCGGCGCGGTTCTGCGATCGCTCGTTGAGTGCACCGGCGATCACGTTTTCGGAGATGAAGCGCGGCAGATTAGGGGCGCCGAAGACGTCGTAACTCAGTCCGTCGTGCTGAGCGTCGCGGTGCTTTTTGTTGTAACGCATCCAGCTGCGGAGTTCGGCTTTGAATGCGTCGTCCTGCATTTGCAGGCTGTTGCCGCGGTAGATCAGTTCGGCGATAGCGTTAAAAGCAGGCGTGCCACGCTCGTAGAAATGGATGTGGACCGAGGGCGCGACTTCGACGGCCCGCAGTTGGTCGATGTTTGCCGCGGGGATCGTGCGCCCATCGTACACCCGACGATTAGTCTGACGGAGGGCGATTTGTGCGAAGAGCGGCGACGGCGTTACGTCGGCGTGGCGATCAAGCCGGATGCAGATCGTACCGTCTTCTGCAACGGTCACCGTCGGGCAGTAGCCCTTATGCGAGGCGGCTATGCAGAGGTTTTCCGTCGCGCAACCGAGGCTGACGAACAACTCCCGATTGTCCGGATCGACTACGGGCAATGCCCGGCTGTAGTCGGGGCAGATGTCGATCTCCGTCTTGCCGATTCGGAACAGCCACGGCTGTGTGTTATGCCCCGACGGGGCTTTGACGGCCTGCTCGATCAGGAACAGGAGGTCAGGGTTTTGTGTGAACAAGTCATTCATTGCAGTCTAAATTCAATAGGTGAAATCGAGCATGCCATTTCATTTTCCGTTTTTCACTCCCTTGAGGTAGTGGTCCAACGCCTTGACGTATTGATGGAGAGCTTCCGTGCCCTCGGGCGTGATACGGCAGGTGGTACGTGGAATTTTTCCCCTGAAACCTTTCTCTATAGCGATATAACCCGCTTGAGAGAGCTTCTCCAACTGCACACTCAGGTTGCCGGCCGTCGCGCCCGTCTCCTTGCGCAGGTAGGTGAAGTCGGCACTTTCTACGCCGATCAGGATGGACATCACGCCCAGCCGAAGTTCGCTGTGGAGCAGCGGATTCAGTCCGGGGAGCATGCCTTCTTTGCGCGACGGTTCAAGATGTGTCCGGGGATGATATCCATCGCCACGAAAGCCAAGGCGAAGGTCAGCAGGTGCAAGTCTATGTCCGTGAGATGGAGGAGCGCGAAGCTGAGCAACAGCGCGACGATGCCGCCGATGGTGAGCGGCCGGAAGCGCGTGACTAACCCCGTGATGACGCTGCCCTGACCCATCATCAGCGTGATGAGGAACAGGATCGTCGTCCGCATTGCACCGAGGAACGAGAGGCAAGAGACGATGAAGCCGCTCCAGCCCATGACGATCCAGATGTACGACACCACTTTGTCGACATACGTGCGGACCTCCGGCGGCCGGCGTTTCTGAAATAGCTGCCACGGCAGCCCGATGGCGGGGATTAGGAACCAGAGGTACTGCATCCGAGGGTCGTTCGTGAACTTCAAGCCGGCCCAGACCGCCAGCGTGGCCAGTATCGTGGCGTAGCCCCACACGAGCATCGGCGTACCCGCGCCACGCTCCATCTTGCGCTGCGTGTTGCGGATCATCTCCGCGATCAGCGCCATACTTTCTTCTTCATTCGGCGGGACGTCCCGCAGGATCTTCTTCTCTTCTTTCATTGTCATGATTCGTTATTTCGATTCTTATCTGTTTGGATGATTTACCGGCTACCGGCTGAGCCTATTGGGGGCGCCCCTGACTTCCTTTTCTTGTCTTGACACAAGAAAAGGAAGCAGAAGAAAGTCAAGGCGCCAAGGGGCGCCAGCCATCCTTGCCTGTTACAGGCATGTATTCCCGATCATTTTTTCCTTTTCACTTCTCATTCTTCACCCGATCCATCCGCCGGGTGTCGTCGGACGAGGCACGCTCCACGGTGCGCGACTTGCCGGACTTGCCGGAACGCAGCACGTAATGCAACCCGACCGTGACGCGTCGCCCGGCTGATCCTCCGGAGACGGACGTGCGCTCGTCGAAGCGCTCGGTGTGCGAGAAGTACGTCACGCCGCGGTCGAAGATGTTGCTTACGCCAAGGGTGACGGTCAGCCGACGGTCGGCGAACTGCTTCTTGAGCGCGACGTCGAACGTGTGGCGTGGCTCGATGCCGGAGTTGGCCGAATAGAGCCGACTCGACGCGTTGTAGGTCAGCTCCGCGTACGCGTCGCGGGGGAGGGTGACGCCGAGCGTGAGGCGAGCAAAGCCGAGCCAGTGCGTTGCCCACGGATCGGAGGATGTGGCGCGCAGATCTTGCCGCACACCGACGAGGTTGGCGTTGAGTTCCCACCCGCGCATGGGGCGGAGGGGCGCGCTCAGGGCGACGAACCAATGGTTCTCGCGGTCGTGATTCTCGGGCCGCACGATGCGGACCTCGGGCGCCGAAGCGTCGGTGTGCGCCTCCTCACGGACGAGGTCGCGGTGGAGGTTGCCGCCGACGGTCAGCGTGTAGCGGTAGTGCCAGACGGCCGTCAGGCTGAGGCGCCGGATGTAGGTCGGGCGGAGCGCCGGGTTGCCCTCGATGTAGGCGAAGTCCGACGAGCGGACGCGCCGCGGATTGAGGTAGCGGAAGTTGGGCCGCTCCACGTTGCGGGCATACTGCGCGACGAGCATGAAGAGGCGCATCGGATCGAAGGCGTACGTCGCGGTGGCGTTCTCGAAGAGGTCGGCATAGGCGCGCCGCACACCCTCGCGACCGGCCGTGTGTGTCCACTCTGCGCGCAGTCCGGCGGTGAGGCTGAGGCGACCGAGCTCGAGGGCGAGCGAAGCGTAGCCGGCCGCGATCTGCTCGGTGTAATCCGTCAGGAAACCCGGGTCGGACGCCGCGCCCTCACGTCGGACAGAGTCACGCATGCGGTTGCGGGTGTACTTCGCGCCGGCGGAGAGCCGCATGCCCGACCGGAGGACGCGCAAGGCGGAGGCGTCGATGGCCAACACTCGGTAGCGCGAGGCCGTGATGTCGCGGTTCGTCCAGCCCGCCGTCGAACGTTCGTCCGTCTCGCCGCCGAGGCTGCGGTCGGTGTAGTCGGCCACGAGCTTGAGTCGCGAGCCGATCGTGTCCGTGCGGTGTGTCACGTTCAGGGCTGCCACGGCTGTGCGATCCGTCTCCTCGCGGTCGTAGTGACCCGTGATAGACCGCAGCTGGCCGTGTTGATTGATCCGGGTCTCCACCTCCGACGGCTCCGTTTCTCGCCCGCGCGACAGCTCCGCCTCGGCGCCGACGGACGTCCGCGGGTTGGCGTCGAAGATCGCCCCCACGCGCCCCGTGACGTTGCGTCGCCGGCCGTCCGTCACCGACTGGGACGCGAACGAGCCGGCTTCGCGGTTCACATAAAAACGCTCGGCCGATAGCTGCCCTATACCTTTATATAGATGGTCACCCGCGGCGGAGGCGTGCCACGTCCAGCGCCCGGCGTGCGCCCGGACAGAAGCCGAGGGCCGGACGCCGCCGTACTGCCGGCCGAAGTCGGCCTCGGCTGACACGTTGGCATCCACGCCCCGCTCGCGCCGACGACGCAGCACGATCCGAACGACGCCGCCCCGCACATCCGCGCCGTACGACGCATCAGCTTGGGGTAAGACCTCCACCCGCGCCACATCGGCTGCCCGTAGCGTGCGCAAGTAAGCCGTCAGCGCGCGCCCCGAGAGCCGCAGCTCGCGGTCGTCCACATAGACCCGCGCGCCGGCCGCGCCATTGACTGACACGCCGTCGTCCGTCACCCAGACGCCCGGCGCCGTGCGGAGCAACTCCGCGCCATCGCGGCCGGCCATCGCCGGCGCATCGCCCACGTGCACCACGAAGCGATCCGCCTCACGCACGATCCGCTCGGCCTGCACCGTCACCTCGCCAAGACCCACGGACGCCTCAGCCATGACGAGTGACAATTCGTCACCCGAATGGCCGCGCACCGAGATCAGCGTGTCCAACGGTCGATAGGCCACATGCCGCACACGGAGCGTGTATGGCTCGTCAGGAGCGGCCAATCGGAATCGCCCCGCTGTGTCTGTCACGTCGGCTGCCAGCTGTCGATCGCCGCGGAAGACGGCCACCGTGGCAGGCTCCACCGCCCGGCCCTCGGCGTCCGTCACCCGGCCGCGGACCTCCTGTGCCCGCGCCTCATGGGCGAGCATCGCCGCCGCCAGCGCCACCATATATAAGGTATAGCGCATAGCCGTAGCCGCTATTTGCCCATCATCTCGGCCGGGTTCACGAGGTGCGCCCTCAGAAGAACGCCGTGGTCAGCAACCTTCACCTTCTGCTTCATGTAGCAAGGCTCAGTGGGCACGCCGTCCGCGTTGCAATCGAGCTTTTTGTTGCCGTTCAGGTCTTGAAAGACGTAGATGTCGCACATGCCCACGGGCACGTTCTCCAGTACGACCGCCTGCAGCTCGTCGGCCGTCGGATCCACCATGGCGTAGACCGTGTGCTTGCTGTCTTTCGGGTCGACGGCCGAGGCCATCAGCTTGCCGCCGTCAGCGCGTACGCCTGAAAGGAGCAGGTTCACGTTCACCTTGTCCGACATAGGCAGGGGCCTACTTTGCGCCACCATCGCGGCGCCCGTCATCATGCAAAACACGCCTGCGAGGCAGGCCATTCTCAGTGTTTTCATCTTGTTTATCTCCTATTTTAATGGGGTTTGAATCGTCATTGAATGGGTTCGATGACGGGGGCAAATGTATATCAGTTTATTTTATAAACCATTCTTCTTTGCAGACCAATTGAAGCTGATGGGTGAGCGATTGGGGGTGAGGGGAGAGGGGGGCGGAGTGTGTGTTTCTCGTAAATCGCTGATCAATAAGCGTTTTTTGTTGGCAGACGAGCAAGGGGAAGCTCATCGGCGAGCTTTTTTGAGTAGAGAGAGCTTTCTGTGGTTGCATTGCATGGCCTTTTCACGTGGAAGGAAGAGCGGATGAACGAATGTGCCTGCCAATCTGTGACGAACGTGGTGTGAAGGTTGAAGGTTCAGAGAGGAACCTTTTGGGGAAGTCTATCTTTGCGGGCAACTAATCAAAACACATGACATAATGTACTATCATATTGCTGTAACAAAGGGAGAGCACGAAAAAAAGGAGAGTGCGTATTATCCTTACTACGAACTAAATATTAAAAAGGAGAAGGTAGAAAAAATCGTTCGCGAATACATTAAGAAGGAACCTTTTCTACTTAAGAGTACGCATATAGATCTTCAGGAATATCCACAGATGATAATCGTGCAAACCCGAAAAGCTGTTCATGGATTTGCTGAGGATCGAGCTCGAGCTCTAAATCCATTACCAATCCTCCTAGGACCTTCAGGAGCCGACACATTTTTTATTGTGAGAAGAGATACAAAAGATGATGTCACGACCTCATTTATCGAACGTATGCAGAAGGTAGTTGATGAAGAGAATCATCCGAAAGCGCGATTAGCTAATACAGATGTTGTCAAAAACAAGAAGGTATTTATCGTTCATGGGCACGATGATGAGCTTAAAGAAAGCGCGGCACGATTAGTTGAAAAGATCGGGCTTGAGGCTGTTATCCTACATGAACAAGCCAATGAGGGCCTGACAATCATTCAGAAGTTGGAAAAGCAGGCAGATGTGGGTTATGCAATCATACTGTATACACTCTGTGATGAGGGCAGAAAGAGAGGAAGTGAGAACAGTAAGCCTCGTGCTCGGCAGAATGTAGTTTTCGAACACGGCCTATTTATGGGCAAGCTGGGTGCGAGGCGCGTTTGTGCTCTACGGAAGAGCGAGGTAGAAATGCCTTCCGATGCCCAAGGCATTTTGTACATCGAAGTGAAAGATGGAAGTAATGACTGGAAGTATCAAGTGGCTAAAGAACTCGAGAAAGCCGGCTATGATGTAGATTGGAGTAAGATATAATCCAGCATCTCTCCCTTTAGCCTCCCGCCGTTTGGATCTTCTCCTTGGAGAGTATCCGGACGGCGGGAGGCTTTTTTGTGGCCGGGGATTGATCGTAACCTTTGGATTTTGCGAGGGCGTGAAACATGTCGAATGCGTTTTCGGAAGGGTATTCAACGTATGTTTTTACGCCCCCACCCTAACGGTAGGAGGGGTGAGGGGTGACAAAGTGTCCGCCTCTATGATTTTTGAGGCGCTTTTTCATGTCAGAAAGGCGCGAAAAATGGGCTGAGAGGTTCTAAACGTCTCCGGAGAGGTAAAAAAGGTCTCGCGAGAGGTTCTGAACGTCTCGCGAGAGGTAGAAAAGGTCTCACGAGAGGTTCTGAAGGTCTCGCGAGAGGTAGAAAAGGTCTCGTAAGAGGTTCTGAACGTCTTCGGAGAGGTAAAAAAGGTCTCACGAGAGGTTCTGAAGGTCTCGCGAGAGGTAAAAAACGTCTCGTGGATGTGCGGACACCTTTCCCGTAAAAAATGAAGCATTATCTTTACGCCATCTAAAAATCATAGATTATATGGCACGGAAAAATTTAGTATCAGCATCCATAACGGATGAAGCAATGACCGCTGTAAAGAAGGGTCTTGGAGACATCGCAACCGCTCTTCCATTCTTGATCGTATTGAGTGCGGAAGAAAGAAGGAGGACAAGAGTGATGGGACATAAAAGTGTCGAATTTGTCAACCTGGCATTGAACGGCGCTGAATCTTTTTCGGAGTATCTGCTCTCTTCCTTCAACAAGGCTGAGATGGCAAAGGACATCGAGTTGATTAACAAGCTGTGGAAGATCCGTGTAGACGTGGCCTCGCTGCTTGAGAAGATTGACGATACCATCTATGGCGCATCGGCCGACGCAATAAAGGCCGCAGACGAGGTTTATGAGTACTTGAAATCGGCCAGCGGTAAGAACGCTGCCGTGAAAGCCCTTGTAGCTGAGATGAGTAAGCGCTACGAGCGTCCAAACAAGAAGTCGAAAGACGATCCCAACAAGCCTGCCGACCCGAAGCAGCCCGCCGACCCCAAAAAGCCCGCCGACCCGAAGAAGCCGGACACGCCGAAGAAACCGGGTACGGGCGGCGATCCGGACATCCATCTGCCGGAGGAATAAGGAGGGTCGTTTAGTCGGCGGTCGCAGCCGCCCGAAGCCGTCTTAAAGTGCCAATGGCCACAACCGGAGATGATCCGGGGAGGCCGTTGGCACTTTCTTTGCTAAACAACGCCTCGTTTCACACATCACCCCATGCCTAACGATTATGACGTGAGCCGCACGCTCTGCCGGTGGTACGACACGCACCGCCGCGCGCTCCCCTGGCGCGACACCCGCGACCCCTACCGCATCTGGATCTCCGAGGTCATCCTCCAGCAGACCCGTGTGGCGCAGGGGATGGACTATTACCACCGCTTCCTCGAGCGCTTCCCCGACGTCCGCGCCCTGGCCGACGCCGCCGAGCAGGACGTCCTCCGGCTCTGGCAGGGCCTCGGCTACTACTCCCGCGCCCGCAACCTTCACGCTGCTGCGCGCGACGTCCGCGATCGCTTCGCCGGGCGCTTCCCGACGGCGTATGCCGACGTCCGCTCCCTCAGCGGCATCGGCGACTACACGGCCGCCGCCATCGTCTCCTTCGCCACCGGCGCCCCGTATGCCGTCGTCGACGGGAATGTGTTGCGCGTCATCGGCCGACTCTTCGCCCTCGACACGCCCACCGACACCTCCGCCGGCCGACGCCTCTACAACGATCTGGCCCGCAGCCTCCTCCCGCCCGATCATGCCGGCGAACACAACCAAGCCATCATGGAGTTCGGCGCCCTGCAGTGCGTCCCCCGCAACCCCGATTGCAGCGTCTGCCCGCTCGCCGCGCGTTGCGCCGCCCATGCCGCCGGCACACCGGAGCGCTTCCCCGTCAAGCAGCACCGCACGAAGACCGTCGACCGTTACTTCCATTATTTCTACGTCACCACGGGTGACGACCTCTTCCTCCGCCGACGGCCCGCGGGCGACATCTGGCAAGGCCTCTTCGAACTCCCGCTCATCGAGACGTCCGCCCCCGCCGACCTCGACGCGCTCATGGGTACGGACGACTTCCGCGCGCTCTTCGCCGACACGGGCAGCACGCAGTTTGCGCTTGTCGCCGCCGACGTCCGCCACGTCCTCACCCATCGCATCCTCCACGCCACCTGCTACCTCGCCCGCATCCAACACCCCTCCGAGGCCCTCCTCCGCCTCACCCACACCTCGCGCGCCGAGCTGGATCGCTATCCCCTCCCGCGGCTCATCACGCTACTCATCGATCGTATCCACGTCGACGGCCACTGACCGCTCCCCGCTTTGTGCGATCCTATTCTAAGCCATACTTTTGGCGCACTTAAACGATAAAAAAGACTGATAACTATGTCACTGAACAAAGTCATCCTCATTGGAAACGTGGGGCGCGAACCCGACGTCCGCTACTTTGACAGCGGGAACGCCGTAGCCAACTTCACGCTGGCTACCAACGAACGCGGATACCGCCTGGCCAACGGCACAGAGATCCCGGAGCGCACCGAATGGCACAACATCGTCGCCGGCCGCGATCGTGCACTCTTCGTAGAGCGCCACGTCCATAAGGGATCGCTCGTGTACGTCGAAGGCAAGATCCGCACCCGCAGCTACGACGATGCCTCGGGCAACAAGCGCTACATCACAGAGATCTACGCCGATCGCATTGAGTTCTTTTCCCTCGGTGGACGCCGTCCGCAGGATGCCGAACACGCGGGCGACCCATCTGCCGCCACCCAGCCGGCTGACGCTGCCGCCGAAGTGCATGCTTTCGCCGCCAAGTCCGAACCTACACCGACGACATCCGCCTCCGGTCTCGAGCCGATCTCTCCCGCCGACGCTGATCCGGTGGACGATTTGCCCTTCTAACCTTAGCCCCCTCATTCCTTGGATTCAGACTATTTCCCGCCCCTTTCGCTGCAAATAGCAGCCCCCGGATGGACGGTTCCGGACGCCATCCTTTGTTGTGTCATCCTCTGTATTCTCCTGATTCTCGCTTGCGCAATTGCTGCGGGTGGGCGCGCACTCTTTGCGCTCACCCTGGAAGAGTTGAGTGAGGTGCGTGAGGAGAAGAATCCTGCCGATCGTTTCCTCCATTTATTGTCTGATCGCCCGCAGCAGACGCGTTTCTCACTGGCCGCCGTCCAGTCGCTCGTGACGTTAGCCATTGGCACAGTCGGATTGTATGGCGTGGCGTTGTTGTGGCCGGATGCCTTGCAGTCGGCAGTCGGATGCGTGTCGGTGATCCTTGTTGGTAGCCTTTTGATGTGCCTTTGCTGCGGACTTGTGCCGAGATGGCTGCTTAGGAAGGGCCATCTGCGCGTGGCGCGGACCATCGCACCCGTATTGAAGTTCATCGATTTTCTCTGTTCGCCCATCAGTCGCCGATTAGCCGTCGCCCCTTCGAACGCCATGCATCGCAACGAGGTGGCAACTAGTGAACCCGCCACGATCCTCTCCAAAGAGTCGGCCGATGAGCACGAAATGCTCGAGGAGATCGGGCAGTTTTACAACAAGACGGCCGACGAGATCATGGTCTCCCGCATGGACATGAAAGCGATCAGCGCCCATTGCACGTTTCAGGAGGCCCTCGACCTCATTATCCGCAGCGGCTTCTCGCGCATCCCCATCTATGAAGAGTCGGACGACAACATCACCGGCATTTTGTACGCCAAGGACCTTCTGCTCTACATCCGCGATCCGCAAGACTTCAACTGGCAGAAATTGATCCGCCCCGCCTACTTCGTTCCGGAAACGAAGAAGATCGAAGACCTCCTCGAAGAGTTCCGAACCAACAAAGTGCACATTGCCATCGTCGTCGACGAGTTCGGTTGCGCCTCCGGACTGGTAACGATGGAGGATATTATCGAGGAAATCGTGGGCGACATCAGTGACGAGTACGACACGGAGCAAAAACCCTTCTTCCGACTGCCTGACGGTAGCTACATTTTCGAGGGGAAGACGCAACTCAACGATTTCTTTCGCGAAACCGACATCGACGAGGAAGAGTTTGGCGATTTGACTGAGGACGTCGAGACGCTCACCGGCTTGCTACTCAAAATCAAGGGCACGCTGCCCCGACGTCGCGAGACGATTGACTATGGACACTACCGTTTTCGCGTGCTTGAGGCCAATGAACGTCGTGTGCTCAAGGTAAAATTCTATCGCCTCCTCACGTCACCCGCCGAGAACACGAAAGCGTGATGCACGAGGGGGCTTCCACCTCCCATTCTTTCTCAAGAAAAACAAGCGCATAATGAACTTAGCAGTACACCAGGCCGGAAACAAGAAAATCGCCGAGATACAGGCATCCGGAATCGTCATACATAGCACGGAAGATGCCTTGAACCTGATGGGCGATCTCTATTATCAGGGTTACAACGGACTCATTCTGCATGAGGGGCAAGTCACCCCCGCATTCTTCGACTTAAAAACGAAAATGGCTGGCGAGATCCTTCAAAAATTCTCGAACTATCGTTTCCCATTGGTCTTGATTGGCGACTTTTCCAAGTTTCCAAGCCAGAGTTTGCAGGATTTTATCCGAGAAAGCAACAAGGGACGACAAGTGAACTTCGTCTGTACCCTTCCGGAGGCGCTCCAACTACTGTCCAAGCCATGAAGCCGCGGCCGACTACTCTCGTCACCCTCTGTGCAGTCCTTTTTTCCCTCTTCACGGCCTGCAATGCACCCATGCCAAAGCCCCGCGGCATGCTGCGCATCGACTTACCCGCGCCACGATACGCCGAATTTTCCGCGCTAGGCCGTCCCTACACCTTTCGTTTCTCTCGCCTTGCGAATGTGGAGCTTCCCCCCGTCGGTGAAGCTGACGACCGACTCAACATTACCTACCCCAAGTGGGGCGTAACGATCTATTGCAGCGGGGCAGCCATTACCTCGGCCACCTTAGCCGCCGCCACCGACGAATGTCGCGAGCTTGTCCGCCGGAGTGTCCGCGACGTGCACGCCGTTACCGAACAAGTCTACGAGGATCCCGACGCACGCGTCTACGGCGTCCTATTTCGCATCGAGGGAGATTCGCCCGCGCCTATCCGCTTCATGCTCACCGACAGTGCAGCCCACTTTTTTCAGGGCGCGCTCTATTACTCCGACCGTGTGAGCCCCGACTCTGTCGCGCCGCTGACTGATTACCTCCTTAGAGACGTCGCCGTGCTGATCCAAACCTTTCGTTGGAAATAAGTACCCCCTTACCGTGCCATTGCTTGAAATTCATACGCGGTCGAAGTGCCGATGGGGACTGTGGCGCATAGACGAAACAGGATTGGAGTTGCTCGACGGGCTGGAGCGACGTGATGCCTACCGAGATTTTCTCGAAAATGTCCGCGCGGAGGGCCGTCGCACGGAATGGTTAGCCGTTCGCGCGCTGTTGCGAGCCCTACTCGGCTATGAACCGACCGTCAACTATCGCCCCGAAGGCTACCCCGAGGTCGATGGATGGCACGTCAGCTTCTCACATACGAGACACTACGCCGCAGCCATCTGTTCCCGCGACACGGTCGTCGGTATTGACATCGAACGGTTCCGTCCGCGCATTGTCGGGCTGCGTGACCGCTTTCTGGATAGGGATGAACTGGCGCTCATCGGCGGCCCGAACACGGATGATGTCCGTCGGCTGACGGTCTGCTGGAGTGCCAAGGAGGCGGCATTCAAAATGCTCCGTCTGGGGTCGTCTGACTGGCTCCGAGGAGTGCGTATCGTGGCCTACGAACCCGCTTCCAACCAGCTAACAGTCCACGAAACGCTCACGCCGAACACATACACCTTCAAAATAGACTTCTCCCTCACCTCGGACTACGTACTCACGTGGAGTAGGAGGGGGTAGCGCGGTGTGTTTTTAGGGATACATGGAATATGTATGCCCAAAACACGGTACATTTTCAAGGTAAATCATGTACCCGGTCAACTTCCTCGGCCTCGGCAGAGGCCTTGATTTTCTTTTGCCTTCTTTTCTTTCATCAAGGAAAGAAAAGAAGGTAGGGGTATGAGGGCAAAGCCCCTGATTTTTATTCTCCAAGATCAATATATTCAGAAAACGTACCGCGTATTGGGATTAATAGATCGTTATATCTGAAAAATGAACCGCATTCCCATTATTCATTGAATATGAATGCCCAAAACGTGATGCGTTTGGGGATTATTAGATCCTTGTACCCCAAAAATGTATCACGTTTTCGGCATCCGCCATCATTAAAATGGCGTCTGGTGGGGCGTATGCAATACGCCCCTACACAGAGACCTGAAAAATCGATACGTTTTCGGGTAACAAGGTAGGGGCGTATTGCATACGCCCTACAAACGTTCCATTTATGGAACGAATGGCCCGAACCGTGGATCGATCGCGGACATATACCGTTGATGAGTTGCTAAAGTTTGAGGTAGCGGCCGGTTAGGGACTCGGGGCAGGCGGCAATCTCGCGCGGGGTGCCGGCACAGATCAGGTGTCCACCGGCTTTCCCGCCTTCGGGACCGAGGTCAATGACGTAGTCGGCACACTTGATTACGTCCGGATGGTGCTCAATAATAACTACCGTGTGCCCCAGGCGGATCAGATCGGAGAAGGCTTTGAGTAGGGTCTTAATATCGTGGAAATGAAGGCCAGTCGTAGGTTCGTCGAAGATGAACATCGTCGCCGGATGCTGCTTCTCTAACCCTAAATAGTAGGCCAATTTGACGCGCTGGTTCTCGCCTCCAGATAGGGTCGACGAGGATTGCCCGAGTTTGATATACCCCAAGCCTACTTCTTGCAAAGGCGTCAAGCGAGCGACTATTTTCTTGGCTTGTTTGTCGTCCTTCTGCGCGCTGAAGAACTCCATTGCCTGTGCAACCGTCATCTCGAGCACGTCGTAAATGTTCACCCCGTGATATTCCACCTCCAGCGTGTCGGCGTTGAACCTCCGCCCGTGACAAGCCTCACACTCGAGCGTGATGTCGGCCATAAACTGCATTTCGACCGTGATCCGTCCCTCGCCTTTGCACTCCTCGCAGCGACCTCCCTCCTTATTGAACGAGAAATGGGCTGGTGTGTAACCCATTTGCTTCGAAAGCGGTTGTTCGGCAAAGAGTTTCCGTATTTCTTCGTACGCCCCGATATAAGTGACGGGATTTGACCGCGAACTTTTCCCGATCGAATTTTGATCTATGAACTCTATGTTCTTGATATGCTGCACATCGCCCTCGATAGCGAGGCACTCCACGGTTAGAGGCGCATCGTCTAAGAGTTGTTTCAATCCCTCATACAAAATATCCCGAACGAGCGAGCTTTTTCCCGACCCACTGACCCCGGTAACGACCGTCATGGCGTGAAGTGGGAACTTGACATCGATTTGCTTCAGATTGTTTTTCCGAGCGCCCCGTACTTCGATAAATTCGTTCCAGAGCCGAGGCGCGTCGGGGGCTTCAATCTGCTCTTCCCCCGTCAGATAGCGCACGGTGAAGCTCTCCTTGGCGCCTTTTTCTATTTCGCTGACCGGGCCTTGATATATCACCTCGCCACCAAGCCTTCCCGCGGCTGGGCCGATGTCAATAATGTAATCCGCAGCCCGAATAATCTCCTCGTCATGCTCTACTACGACGACCGTGTTGCCCTGCGTCTGCAATTGCCGGAGCACTCGGATCAATTGATCCGTATTGTGCGGATGGAGACCAATGCTCGGTTCGTCGAGTATATAAAGCGAGCCCACGAGGCTACTTCCCAGCGAGGTGGATAGGCTGACGCGCTGACTCTCGCCGCCTGAAAGCGACGCAGATAGGCGATCGAGCGTCAGGTAACCGAGTCCCACATCGAGAAGGTACTGAATCCGGGTCGTGATCTCGGCCAATAGTCGCTTTCCAATCGTTGCCTCGGTCTCGTTGAGCCTTAAATCGGAGAAAAAAGCACGTAGTTCGGTGATGGGCATAGATACCAGTTCGGTGATTGTCCGTCCGCCGACGCGGACATAGAGCGCTTCGGGTTTTAAGCGCGTCCCGTGGCACGTGGGGCAAGTCGTTTTTCCTCGATATCGCGCAAGCAACACGCGATACTGTATTTTATACACATTGACCTCCACGTCTGCGAAAAAATCGTCGATGCCATTCACATCCTCTGCCCCATGCCAGAGCAGATGGCGCTCCTCATCCGTTAGATCGTAATAAGCACGATGAATCGGGAAGTCCTTTTTCGATGCCGTCCGCATAAAATCGCGTCGCCACTGATCCATCACCTCACCCCTCCAGCACGCGACCGCGCCCTCATAGACCGACAGGTTTTTATCCGGGATCACAAGGTCCTCATCGATACCTACTACCCGTCCGAAGCCCTCACATTGCGGGCAGGCGCCCATCGGATTATTAAAATTGAACATCATCTCGGTCGGTTCCTCGAACGTCAGGCCGTCAGCCTCGAAACGTTTGGAAAATTCGAGGACCTCAGGATCGGCCCCAGGCTTAGCGTAGACGCTGAGGCGGCATGTCTCATGCCCTTCGTAGAAAGCCGTTTCCACGGAGTCAGCTAATCTGTTCCTAAAGAGCTTGTCGTCGGACACTTCGAGGCGGTCAATCAAAATATATACCCCTTCCGTGGGCCACTTTTCCTGTTCCAACACCTCTTGAAGGCGCATCACGCGCCCGCCCGCCTCTATTCTCGTGTAACCCTCTTTTTGCAAGATCTCGAGTTGCTCCTTCATCGTCCTCCCTTCCGGCAAAACGATCGGCGCATAGACCGCCAACCGAGTGCCAGTCGGGTAGGAGAGCGCCTTTTCGACTACATCAGACACTTGATGCTTCTTCACCTCCTGTCCAGAGACAGGCGAAAAAGTACGACCCAGTCTGGCGAACAACAATCGGAGGTAATCATAGATTTCAGTCGACGTCCCGACCGTCGATCGGGGATTCCGGACGCTCACTTTCTGCTCAATGGCAATGGCCGGGGGTATACCTTTAATATAATCACATTCCGGCTTGCTCATTCGGCCAAGAAACTGCCTGGCATAGGCCGACAGACTCTCCACATAGCGACGTTGGCCCTCGGCATAGAGCGTATCGAAAGCCAGCGACGACTTTCCGCTGCCCGAAAGCCCTGTAATGACCACGAATCGGTCTCTCGGGATACGTACATCTATATTTTTCAGATTGTTGACCCTTGCTCCCTTGATAAGGATGCAATTATCGTCTTGCCATACGGCCTCTTTCATCTTGGATACGGTCATTTTGTTGCGTGTGATGAGATCTATGTCTGATGTAAGTGGCCACAAAGGTAGGTCGAATAAGTCATTGATACACTGATTATCCATCTCAAAAAGAAGCACCACTTCAAAAAAGGAAAAGACCCCATCTACACGAAGTTTTACATTAAAATACTTTGATTGATCAGCAAAACGCGGCGAAGGCAAAACATCCATCTTAGATGGAAGACTAAAACGCGGCGCGTTTTGCACCTCCAACTAAGATGGAAGTCCCAAACGCGGCGCGTTTTTCACTTCCAACTAAGATGGAAGTCCCAAACGCGGCGCGTTTTTCACCTCCAACTAGGTAGCAAGTCCCAAACGCGGCGCGTTTTTCACTTCCAACTAAGTAGCAAGTCCCAAACGCGGCGTGTTTCGCACTTCCTACTAGGTAGCAAGTCCCAAACGCGGCGCGTTTTTCACTTCCTACTAGGTAGCAAGTCCCAAACGCGGCGCGTTTTTCACTTCCTACTAGGTAGCAAGTCCCAAACGCGGCGCGTTTTTCACTTCCTACTAGGTAGCAAGTCCCAAACGCGGCGCGTTTTTCACTTCCTACTAAGTAGCAAGGTTTAGGCACGATAATTTTTAGACCGTCAGGGTAGGGGCGTATTGCATACGCCCCACCGGACACCATCCCGAGGATGGCGAATGCGCAAAACATGATATGTTTTTAGGTTATTCATTCCATAGATAGAACGTTTGTGGGGCGTATGCAATACGCCCCTACCATGTTACCAGAAAACGCGTTGATTTTTCGGGGTTCCATGTAGGGGCGTATTGCATACGCCCCACCGGACGACATACCAATGATGGAGAATGCGCAAAACGTGATACGTTTTTGGGATATAAGGATCTAATAATCAGAAAACGCGTCACGTTTTCAGGTTATTCGTTCCATAGATGGAACGTTTGTGGGGCGTATGCAATACGCCCCTACCATGTTACCAGAAAACGCATCACGTTTTCTATTTTCATCATGTACCCGGCCATCTTCCCCGGCCTCGGCAGAGGCCTTGATTTTCTTTTGTCTTCTTTTCTTGTATCAAGACAAGAAAAGAAGGTAGAGGCATGATGAATACGCTTCGCCGAATACCATTTTAATGATGATGAATGTCGAAAACGTGATACGTTTTCGGGATATAAGGATCTAATAACCAGAAAACGCATCACGTTTTTGGTGTTCATATTCAATGAATGATAGAAACGCATCACGTTTTTAGGATATTCGTTCCATAGATAGAACGTTTGTGTGGCGTATGCAATACGCCCCTACCGTGTTACCGGAAAACATATTGATTTTTTGAGATCTCATGTAGGGGCGTATTGCATACGCCCTACCGGACGCCATCCCAAGGATGGCGAATGCACGAAACGCGTCAATTTTTCAGGATATAACGATCATATAATCCCAAAACGCGTCACGTTTTCTATTTCCATCATGTATCCGGCCATCTTCCCCGACCTCGGTAGAGGCCTTGATTTTCTTTTGCCTTCTTTTCTTGTATCAAGACAAGAAAAGAAGGTAGAGGCAAGAAGAATACGCTACACCGAATACCATTTTAATGATGATGAATGTGGAAAACGTGATACGTTTTCGGGATATAAGGATCTAATAACCAGAAAACGCATCACGTTTTGGAGATTTATATTCGATGAATGATGGAAACGCATCACGTTTTTAGGTTATTAGATCCATAGATGGAACGTTTGTGGGGCGTATGCAATACGCCCCTACCGTGTTATCAGAAAACGCGTTGATTTTTTGAGATCCCATGTAGGGGCGTATTGCATACGCCCAACCAAACGCCATCCCAAGGATGGCGAATGCGCAAAACGTGTCAGTTTTTCAGATTATAACGATCTAACAATCCGAAAACGCGTCACGTTTTGGAGATTCATATTCGATGAATGATGGAAACGCGGTTCATTTTTCGGATATAACGATCTAATAATCCGAAAACGGATCACATTTTCCGGATATATTGATCTTGGGGCATAAAAATCGGGGGCTTTGCCCCCATGCCCCTACCTTCTTTTCTTTCCTTGATGAAAGAAAAGAAGGCAAAAGAAAATCAAGGCCTCTACCGAGGCCGGGGAAGTTGACCGGGTACATGATTGATCTTAAAAATGTACCGAGAAAAACTTCCCTGCCCCGGTAGGGGCCTTGTCTTGATACAAGAAAAGAAGGCAAAAGAAAATCAAGGCCTCTGCCGAGGCCGGGGAAGTTAACCGGGTACATGATGAAAATAGAAAACGCATTGATTTTTTGGGGTCCTACGTAGGGGCGTATTGCATACGCCCCACCGGACGTCATCCAAAGGATGGCGAATGCGCAAAACGCATCACGTTTTTGGGATATAACGATCGTATAATCTGAAAACGTATCGCGTTTTGGGGGCATAACGATCTAAACGTAAGGGAACGGTACAAAAAAACGGCACCTCCTCTCGGAAGATGCCGTTTGCGACATAGAATCAGGCGGGTGTATCGACCTATCTCTCCGCTTCTTTATCGCTCTACGACTACGCGACTGGCACGGGTGCGGGCTTGCACGCCGGGGGCGTACATGGCTGCACAACGGATGGCGGGTAGAATGAATGATCCGGCGTATGAGGCTTGCAATCGTACGCGGAACGTTTTCGTCTCGCCTCTCTTGAGGTCGAAGTAGGTCAGTACGCGGTCGTCGCGGATGTCTCTATACGTGTAGGATGTGGCTGAGGCGCCCGACTCGACGTCTTCCGGCGTGATAAGCCTCTCGTTGTAGATCTCCCAACCGGAGGGTATGATCTGGGTAAGGGCTAGATTGGTGTAGTCGGACACCGCCGAGGGGTTAGATACCTTGACCACGGCCACGAGATCGGTTCCTTGCGGCAGACGATCCACCGAGAGGGCACGCCCGGACCTATCTGTATAGGTGACTTCCATGCGGAGGCCTTCGGAGATGGCTGGCAGGGAGTCGCGAAGGGGTATCATCTTCGTGGTGAGGCTTACATAGAGCTGACCCTTGCCGTTATTCTTGACGGAGACGAGTCCTACGGGCGGGAAGGTGGGCAACTGGCTGCGGAAGAGGGTCCGCTGACTGTTGACTGTCGGTTGCTTGCCGCCGTTTAGGCTCCAATCGAACTGAAGGCTGCCCGACGTGCGTTCGGCCAGTCTTCCTAAGGCCAAGAGGGCGTAAGCCGTGGACTGGGTAGCGAACTCTTGCGACGTGGTAAGGCTTTGCGACACGCGTCGAGCCTGCTCGAACGCCTCCCGATCACGCCCCATCAGCACGAGCGCCTCTAATATCATGGCTTGATCACGCTCCGGCGACCCGTACGTCGGATTGCTCCAATCGTAAGTCGCCACCGCGAGGGGAATTCTGAATATTAATTCGTTAGCTATGTTCGGCTTGCCCGCCAAAGCATACGCTGCGGCGAGACGCCACCGTGCCTGCATCGAAAGTGTGCGACTCTCACGCAATCTGTTCATCGCGCCCAGCTCGGGAGCACCTGCTAAGGCCAAGGCATAGAGTCGGTAAGCCTGGACAAGGTCTCCCTGGTCGATAGCAAAGCGTGAAGGCGCCTTGGCGGCCGGCCTCCACCCCTGTGCAGCCCGTCGCTGGTACGATTTCCACCGATTCAGTGCGCCAGCATTCACCTCGTAGCCTTTTTCGCGGGCTAAAACGAGGAAAGTGCCCACGTACGAGGTCGCCCACTCGTCTTCTTGCAAGCCACCAGGCCAATACGTGAAGGCACCGCCGGGTAATTGTCGGCTGTAAAGGTCTTGGACGGCGCGGCGGACGTTTTCACGGATGGCATCAGCCTCGCGCTTATCCAATTCTCGGAAAGCACCGACGTAAAGAAGGGGTAAGGCGGCAGAAGTGACCTGTTCTGTGCAGTAATGAGGGTAATCGCTGAGAAAATCGAGGCATCTGCTGAGGTTGGGAGAGGGTATGCGAGCCACTTCGAGGCTTGCCCAGCCCTCGGATGATCCGCCGAAGCCCGTTTGATAGGTCAAGAGACCGGTGGATCCCGCAGCGATGAGGCGGCTGTCGATCCTTACGATGGGGGGATTGGGATTGCGGACGCCGATTTCGATCGTTTCCTTGGAGGAGTGTCCGCCGCCGGTAGCGGTGACGACTATGCGTTCAATGCCAGTGGTCAGACCCGATCGGAGCTTGAAAAACACGGGTTTATCGCCAGGTGCCGCGAACGTGACGGACTGGCTGGAGCCTTCAGTAAGTCGCAACTTGCCCGTGGTTTCCACTTTCACGGTCACATTTTTCACGCCGCTCTCCATCGCAAAGACATTCACCGGGAAAAGAATTTCCTCATCCGTGCTCACGACGCGAGGCAAAGACGAAAGAACCATCAACGGCGCACGCACAGCCACCCTTTTTTCGGCACGTCCGTACGCCCCTTCCTGTCCGGCCACTACCATGACGCGAACAGATCCGATATAAGGCGGAAGTTTGAGCTTATGCGTCTGTGTTTCTCCCTTCTTCAGCGCGAAAGGCCCAAGGAACTTCACGACAGGCTTAAACCGGTTCGCTTTTGACTCTACTGGGCGCAGAGACTCGTCGCCCCCGACGCTGAAGAGGGATCCCAGACGGCCGGCATAGGCGCCCATGACGAAATCGTACATATCCCAGGTGCGAATACCGAGCGCCTCGCGGGCGTAGAAGGTATTCCAGGGGTCGGGAGTCTGAAAATTGGTCAGGTCGAGGAGTCCATCGTCCACAATAGCCAGCGTGTAGGTCATCGGGCGGCCTGATTGCTCTTTGACTTGCACAGTGAAGTCCGCTTCGGGCCTCAACACATCTTGCATGACGATCAAGGGCTTCAGGATGGAATTTTTATGGGTCACGAAGACGGGCATCACGCCATACATACGGATCGGCAGATCGTTAGCAGTCTGTGCGTAAGGCTGGATGAGGGTAATGTGGAGGTAGACATTGGGCGCCATGCCCTCGGTGACCTTAAAACTGTATTTCGTATCGCCCGAGGCGGCCATGTTGACCCATTCACGATGGAGCACTTCCGTACCATTTTCAATGGCGACCAATGCGCGTCCGCCGGTAGAGGCAGGAATGATGGCGGTGGCCGTTTCACCCACCTCGTAAGACGATTTATCGAGCGCGAAGGCCAACATTTTGATGCCGTTAGGGTCAGATTTGTTCGAGCGACCGCGCCATTCGGGCCAATCCACGTAAATCGTGCCGCCCGTGGCATGTCCACCCTCGCGATCCTTGATATACACCAAATAGCGACCCCATTCAGGATAGTTGACTCGGAAGGGGATCACGGCTTTGCCGCTTCCCACCGTGTTGATTGTTCCCGCCGCGACGGGGACGATAGATGCGTTGTTGAGATAAGAGGCAAACGTCTCGTCGTCATGCTCCCACCACCAGCTCCAGTTCACTTTGTAGATCTTGTATTCCAGTCCTTGGCGGTTAAGAGGCTTGCCATCGGGCGAGAGGGTGACTACCTCGAAGTGGTGATCCCGATCCGTCTCAAGGGTCTGACCTTGGTCGAAATTGCCCAGCTTGACGCCGACGTAAACGGGGAAAGGAGAGAATGGAATGCTCTGCGTGAAGAGACTTGCGTCACCTCCAGGTTCAAAGACTCGGCAAGTGAGGTTGGCTTGCAGCATGCCAGGTGCATCAGATGCCGTAGGCAGGTTGGCGAGGAAGGATGCTTTTCCCACATCACTCAGTGCGCCGTCAAAAAGATCGGTCGTACCGGAGGTGAATGCCGCTGCGGGATTGTCGAAGGTGTACTTTTCGTAGCCTTTGAATTGCGTCGGCACCTTCGTGAGGGACATCTCCACCTTAGCTTTTAGCCCACGCGCCACGGCACCGGTCAGCCAGGCCGATTCAAGGTTCATCGGCACCGGCAGCGGGGACACTTGCAAGATTTGACCGGGCAGCGTAAGGTTGATTTTGAGCCTATTGGGCTTTACGGTTTCGATCCGCAGCGCCTTATGGAAGCTGGCACCGCCTACTTTCACGTAAGCGTTCCAAAGTCCGGTAGGGTCATCCGGTCGGGTGGGGATATGGAAAACATACATGCCATTCACACCACTGACGGAGATCTGTTTCGTGTAGAATTGGCCACGCGGATTGAAGATCTCTATCGAAACGGGATGATTTTGAGGGATACGTTTTTCGCGATCTTCCATCATGAAGGTCACGTGGAGGGTGTCACCGGGCCGCCATACGCCACGCTCGCCGTAGATGAAGCCTTTCAGTCCGCGTTCAGTCTCTTTGCCGCCAATGTCGAAGCGGCTAAGCATGTTTTCCTCCCCGTCCACGAGTCGGAGGTAGCCTTTTTGCTTGTCCGAAGCGGTAGCCACGAGGGCGAAGGGCTTATTTTTCGTCTTGATTTCGGCAAAGCCATTTTCGTCGGTCTTTGCGCTGCCGATGGGTTGCAGTTGGAAGTTGTAAACCGTCACTTCTACGCCCGACAAAGGCTTCGTATCGATCAAATTAGAGACTGCTACCCAGAGCGTATTATTCGCATTGGCCTTGACGATAAGCCCTAAGTTCGAGGCAAGTACGTTCGTGGCCGCCATACGGTCTGACGATATATAATAACTGGCCGAGCACGGATTGTCGCGCTCTTCCCACTGGTAAGTATCCCAATCGATGTCTGCGCCGTCGGAGTAATAGGTTTGTGGCTTGTCCCACGTGGCCTCGTCTGCCTCTCCCAACTCGTTTTCATCCAGTCGCGTCATGCCAGCAGGGCCTAAATTTCGCGCACCACCCTCGACGCTGTCGCAGGGATAAGCTGAATACTCGCGCTTAAACGAAAGCACGACGCGGTAGATGGCTCCCGGTTCCTGACGAATGAGTTTGCTGAGGTCGATGAAGTAATTATCCCAGTTGTGAATGTCTTTCGTGGCGTCGTTGTCGAGTCTGAGCATCTTGCGATAGACGAGTCGACCCGTCCGCCGGAGTTCTGACGAGGAGGAAGCCTCGAGCGAGTTGTCCTGTAAGAAGGTCAGGACGTTACGCTCGAAAATGCGGATAATTTTTAGGTCTACCGCATAGAGATTTACGGCTCGGAAAGGCAAAATGAGCTGCTCCGCGTTCGGCATAATCGTCCCCTCGGACAGGAATTCGACCTGCGGATTGAGCGATTTCACCTCCAGCCGCACGGACGAGGAAGCCGTCAAGGCATCACCCGCCATGCTGCGCAGCGCACCGTCTACCTCGATGGCGACAGCCTTCAAATCGCTCCGCCGCTCGAAGAAAAGTCGCACTTTGTTGTCTTGCACCTGACAGGTGTAGGATACAGCGCCGTCAGATCCCCCTTCGCCAGCCCGGAGAGTGACTAAACCGTTCACATCTTGCGTCGTGGAGACGGGGGCGGAGAAGGTCAGGCAGACGCCACTCTCCGGCTCGTCGATCATCTCGGCTTGCATCAACTTGAAAGGGGGTTTCGTGCCCGGGATGGTAGCTCGGAGCGTCTCCTTATGGTCTGCGCCGAAAGGGCTGCCGTCTATCGTCACTGGGAGTTCCGTGTCGGCCTCTTTTTTGGCGACTTCCGAGACGGTGAAGCGGTACACCCGGGCGTCTTCCGTCCTTGTGACCGTCACCTTGGGCTTATCGCCGTCATGTTTGGCCGTCACCATCTTCGCGACCTCATCCGCCTTGGGCGCTTCGCTCAGTCTAAGCTCGCCGCACACGGTCACGCGGTCCGGGGCCGAGGCTGTGATGTCGGTTGAGGTGATGCGCGCCGTAAAGTCACGCGCTTGTACGCGGTAGGAGAAGCGAAACGCATCCAGTTTCTTCTCCACTTTCATCACACGCCCCAAGCGGAAGGTCGCATTGTAGAGTGTCCCCGGGCGTAATTGCCCAGAATCAGGCACGAACTCAATCGTGCGACTGTTGACCCAATACGTTTTGCCTTTCAGACCAGGAGAAAAGTCGAAGAGATCGTCCTTCACTTCCTCGCCCATCTGTACAATCTGTTGTTCTTCGGTCAATTCGATGCGTATCGTCCCATCCGAGCCGATGACACCCCCCGTATAGGCAGAGATGTAGGGCGCAAATTCGATGGAAGGGGTAAGATCTTGGTTTGACCGGCACGACACGATGGCCCAAGCCACTGTCGCGATCGTCATCAGTAGAAATATCCGTTTCATAGAGTCACTTGTTGATATGTTATGTATGAGCATGTTTTTATGAGTTCTTGCCAGGGAATGGAGAGCGGACTCCCTCTCTGTGAGGGTTTACAAAGGTATTCCTCTTCGGCCCATTTTTCCTCGTAGGGGTCCGTCCCCTCGCCGCGTGAAGAGGAGGCACTCTTCATGGATGTTCGTGCGGCGGGCCTTTAGGGGATCAGAAGCTGTTTGGAATTTATTTCGGAGGCTACCCTAGAGCATATTTCTGATGATTTTGTTTCATCATGAGACGAGCATAGCGAGCTATGTGAGGATTAATGAGGGAACAAAAGGGCAGAAACAGGCCTCGATAGGCCCGAAGCAAGAAAGGAGAAAGATCCACTCAAACACCTCCATGAAACAATCACCCAATAAATTCAAAACGGCTTCTCAAAACTGCGTCTACCTTTGGCCCCGCTTTTTTGGAAAGAATGGGACAAGAGAATAATGATCGCTCCGGGCAGTTGGTACTGATCCTGCTGGTAACAGCAGCGGCCTGTCTGGCGCTCTACATGTTGCCAGACGAGTTGTTTGGCCTAAGCATAAAGAAAATGGATATGCTCTCCGACCTTAGAGTCGGGAGCGAGGATGAAGACGAGGACAGCAACCTCTCCAGAGCCGACTCCGTACTGTTGCGCGGCGACTCCACGGGGTTGAGTGCAGCCGACCGTGAACGTTTGGCGTACCGTGACTCGATGTATAGGGCCATCATGGCTCAATTGCGGGGCGATACGCTCAAGGCAGTCGTCGAAGACTTTTCCGTGGGGCACATCGGACTGCGGCGATTCTTCGCTGCGCTGAACGGTATCAGCACGTTAGGCCGACCCGTCCGCGTGGCGTTCCTCGGCGACTCCTTCATCGAGGGTGACATCCTCACGGCCGACTTCCGCGAGCGGATGCAAGCGCGATTTGGTGGCCGAGGCGTAGGCTTTGTGCCGGTGTCATCGCAGGTGGCACAGTTTCGCCCGACTGTCCGACTGCGCTCTAAGGGGTGGACGACGCGCTCCATACTCTCCGACCGTAAGCCGAAGTACCTCCTTTCTTGCCTCCTGTTCGATGCCGCGAACGATGCCCCGACAATAGCCTTCGAAACGACCGACTATATGCCCCACTTGAAGAGTGTCGGTACCCTCAAGTTCCTCTACACAAGCAATCGAGCGACAGACCTCCGCTGGATATGCAACGAGGGGCGGGATACATTCACTGCGCGCCTCCCAGAGACCGACGGCGTGGGGCAATATGTGGCGAAGGGCTCCTTTACGGAGGGCAAATTGGCCTTTACACATGCGCAAGGGTTGCAAGCGTTGGGCATTGCGTTAGAGGATGACCGTGGAGTGGTAGTGGAC
The DNA here is from genome assembly GCF_003033925.1 of Tannerella serpentiformis. Lineage (NCBI taxonomy): Bacteria > Pseudomonadati > Bacteroidota > Bacteroidia > Bacteroidales > Tannerellaceae > Tannerella > Tannerella serpentiformis. Next base: position 514,140 of record NZ_CP028365.1, on the reverse strand, counting down.
AATTTTGCTTTGCGAGGTAATTCCGGTTTGCCGCTGGAAAACTTGGACGTAGCGCGCTGCCAAGCGTTGCAGGGCATACGCCCCTACGACCTGATCGTGATCCAATACGGCCTGAATGTGGCCGTCGAACGAACGAAGGACTATGGCTTCTACCGAGACCGGATGGTGGCCATCATTAAACATATCCGCACCTGTTTCCCAGGGGCCGACGTGCTGCTTTTGGGTGTCTCGGACCGCAGTAAAGTGGTCGGCGGAGAGCGCCACACGATGTCGGCCGTGAAGAATCTTCGCCGCGCGCAACGTGAGGCGGCCCTCGAGGCGGGAGTAGCCTTCTGGGACGTTTACGAGGCGATGGGCGGAGAGGATGGCATGGTCAATTACGTGAAGCGCAATTGGGCGGCCAAGGATTATACACACCTCAGTTTTCAGGGTGGCCGCGAATTGGCCAATGCCCTCTACGACGCAATCATTTTAGAGAAAACGCTATATGACAATCTGGAAAAAACGCAGCGCTAACAGGGCACCTTTCTGGGCGGCGCTCTGCTGCTTATGTATGGCTACGGCAGCCCAGGCCGAAAGGCCGCATTCGCCGATTGAAAACAGGAACCTTGCAGCGGAAAAAGCTGCCCCCGAAAAGAAGAAGACCAGCCCCCTGACGGATCAGGTCGACCTCACGATGACGTTTGCCGTCGATTCGCTTTGTCGCATCATTGATCCGAGGCACACGCTGGACGAGTTCTGGGAGAATCTGCTCAGCCTATACAATGGTAAAGACACCGTACTGCCTATCGCTCACTTGGGCGACTCCCATATCCAGGGCGGATTCTATACGAACGAGACTATGAATCTGCTCCGGCGCACCTTTGGCAATGCCGGCCGCGGATGGATCGCACCTTACCGGCCTGCACGCGAAAATGGCCCCTCGGACTATCGTATTTTCTCGCAAGTGAAGAGCTGGAGCGTCGGGCGGTGCACGCGTCCGCAGTCGGGCACGCCGTGGGGGCTGGGCGGCATGGGCTTGCAGACGGATGCCGCCACGATCGACTTCACGATCGCGGTCAATGGGGCGGACGACGACTTCACGCAGGTGCTGATGTACCGCGGAGAGTACGCCCGACCCATGCTCCCGGAGGGGATCCGCAATGCGCGGACGGCTTGGGGCAAGGATACCTATGCGCCCGACCTGACGGTGGATAGCTTCTTCCTGCCCGAGGCTGTGCGCGAGCTCCGTTTGCAGAGCGTCAGCCGCAGTGAGGCTCCCACCTCAGTCACGGGCGCGAGCTGCTACTACGGATTCTCGCTCTTCAACGGGCGCCCCGGGGTGGTCTATCACGCCATCGGTCGCAACGGAGCCACCTATTCGCAGTACACCTCCGAGCGATTCGTCCGCCAGCTCTCGCTCTTGGAGCCTGCCATACTCATTATCTCGCTCGGCACCAACGAATCGTACGGCACGCACTTCTCGGCCTCCGATTTCATCACGCGCGTAGACCGCTTCGTGCGACTGGCCCAGCGATACATGCCCCTGACGACCATCGTACTCACTACTCCGGCCGAAAACTACCTCGCGGCGCGAACCACCGTCACTCGGCGGGCCAAGGGCAAGAAACGTCGCACGACGACCACCGTCACGCGGGGCTATACCCGCAACGTGCACGTCGGTGAGGCCGCTGAGGCGATCCTCGATTATGCCGCGCGGGAGGGTCTGGCCTGCTTCGACCTCTACGGCATGACCGGCGGCGCAGGCTCGTGCGAGCGGTGGCAAGCCGAAGGACTCTTCTCGCACGACCGTGTGCATTACAGCGCCTCCGGTTATAGGGAGCAGGGGCGGCTACTGTACAAGGCACTCGTCCGCAGTGCATTGGATTACCAGCAACGTAAACGAAAATGATCCACAGCCTACCCCTTGACCTCAGCCTCGAGCGCCTCCGCGCCCTCTTCGCGTATCAGCCTGAGAGCCCGATGCTCTTCAGCACAGGCCTCTTTTTCTTCCTTTTCATCGCCTTCTACATCGGTTATCGCGCCCTGCGCCACACGACGACCGCCCGCATCCTTTACGTCGTCCTCTTTTCGCTCTACTTCTATTATAAGAGCAGCGGCGTCTGGTTCCTGCTTCTCGTCTTCACCGCCACGTCCGATTTTCTCATCGCCCGGGCCCTCGCCGCCACCGTCCGCCCGGCTGGACGAAAGGCTTGGGTCGCGCTCAGCTTGGTCATCAACTTGGGCATGCTGGCCTACTTCAAATACACCAACTTCCTCCTCCAGACCCTCCTCGCCATAGGTCAGAGCATGGGCTCTTGGTTCGGCGTGGCTCCCGTCGGAGGCACGGTTTACGAGCCGTTGGACATCTTCCTGCCCGTCGGCATTTCGTTCTTCACCTTCCAATCGCTCAGCTACACCATCGACGTCTACCGCGGTGAGCTCCAGCCGCTCCGACGCTGGATCGACTACCTGTTTTACGTCTCCTTCTTCCCCGGACTCGTGGCCGGACCTATCGTCAGGGCCCGCGACTTCATCCCCCAGATGTTCCGGACGCCCGTCGTGACCCGCGAGACGCTCGGCGAAGGGCTCTACCTCATCATCTGCGGCCTGCTGAAGAAAAGCGTCATCTCGGACTATATCAGCGTCAACTTCGTCGACCGCATCTTCGACGCCCCGACGCTCTACACGGGCCTCGAGAACCTCGTCGGCGCCTACGGCTATGCGCTTCAGATCTACTGCGACTTCTCGGGTTACTCCGACATGGCCATTGGCATCGCCCTGCTGCTGGGCATCCGCTTCAATACCAACTTCGACTCCCCCTACCAGTCGGCCACCATCACGGAGTTTTGGCGACGGTGGCACATTTCGCTCTCCACCTGGCTCAAGGACTACCTATATATCAGTCTCGGCGGTAATCGGCGCGGCCGCGTCCGTACGTACGTCAACCTCATGCTTACGATGCTCCTCGGCGGACTCTGGCACGGCGCATCGGGCCGCTTCATCCTCTGGGGCGGACTTCACGGGGCAGCGCTAGCCGTTCATAAGTTCATGATGAACCATTTCCCCAGCTTCCGCCCTACCGGCGACACGATGTCGCCACTTCGGCGCGTCTGCGGCGTCCTCATCACCTTCCACGTCGTATGCTTCGGCTGGATCTTCTTCCGGGCCGACACGATGGCCACGGGTTGGGACGTGATCCGCCAGATCTTCACCGCCTTCCACCCGGAAGTCTTCAGCCAGTTCGTAGTCGGATACACCGAAGTCTTTCTGCTGATCCTCGGCGGCTACGCGATCCACTTCATGCCCCGAGTGGTCGACACGACCGTCCGCGGGTGGGTCACCCAGTCTCCGACGCTGGTGCAAGCCCTCTACCTCACGGTCGCCATCATCATTGTCCTGCAACTCAAGAGCGCCGACATCGTCCCCTTCATCTACTTCCAGTTCTGAGGCGTCAGGGACGCCGGCCAAGATGGCCTGGTACCCATATACAGCCCTTAGGCGTCAGGTGCCCCCGTCGGAAACCATTTCAACGGCGGGCACATGCCATCCGCCGGTAGGGTAGGGGCGTATGGCATACGCCCCCACAGATGCCCCGTCAGGGGCAAATCCATGACGAGCGATTTTCGGTCAGGCGCCCTCGTCCCTTGTTGGTACGTGCTGGGGCGAATGCAATTCGCCCCTACCCTGACGGCCGACAATAGCCCCCGACACAAACCCGCCCCCGCCGAAAACCATTTCAACGGCCCCATCCCATACCCGGCCAGCTTCCCCGCCCCGGTGGGGGCTTGATTTTCTTTTGCGCCCTTTTCTTGTATCAAGACAAGAAAAGGGTGTGGGGGATAGGGGGCAAAGCCCCCCACGACAATAGCCCCTGGCACAAACCCGCCCCCGTCGGAAACCATTTTAATGGCCCCATCCCGTACCCGGCCAGCCTCCCCGCCCCCGGTGGGGGCTTGATTTTCTTTTGCGCCCTTTTCTTGTATCAAGACAAGAAAAGGGTGTGGGGGATAGGGGGCAAAGCCCCTCACGACAATAGCCCCCGACACAACCCCGCCCCCGCCAGAAACCATTTCGAGAACCTCGGGCACCCATCCGCCTCCGCCGCATATTCCGGTGGGGGCGATTTCATGTCAATGGCTTCCATCGAAAAACAATTCGTGAACTCCGGACACAAACCCGCCCCTGTCGGAAACCATTTCGCTAACCTTGGGTACCCATCCGCCCCCATCGGAAAACATTTCACGAACCCCCGGCGCACCGTCGCCTCCATAAAAAATCCGTTTGGGAACCTATTTCACGATCACGCCCCCGTTGAGGCCTTCAATGATGCGTTATTTTGCGATCACACCCTCATTGAAGTGTTCAATGGGGTGTAATTGTGCGATCACGCTATCGTTGAAGTATTCAATGGGGCATAATTTCAAAAACACACCCCCATTGATATCCTCAATGGAGGCGAGACAACGACGGGAGTCCATGAAATAAAATCCGATGCGAGCGTCTATCCGGTGGGAGTAGCCGAACCATCTGTCTTTCTGTGTATAGATCATTCCTATCTCCCCGTTGGAAACCCATTCGGGAGCGACTTTGCGTCCAATGTTCCCAACGGAAATTATTTTACCGGCCGGTGTCACCCATTCGCCTCAAATGGAGACCCATTTACCGGCCACTGACACAAACCCGCCCCCGCCGGAATTTATTTTGTCGGCCCGTGTCACCCATTCGCCCCCGATGGAAACCCATTTACCGGCCACCGGCCGTCGTCCGCCTCCGATGGAAACCCATTTACCGGCCACTGACCGTCAGGCGCCCCCGTTCCTTTTTGGTACGTGCTGGGGCGAATACAATTCGCCCCTACCCTGACAGCCGACAACGGCGCCCACACGTCGGCTGCCCGCGTCGGAAACCATTTCAATAGCCCCATCCCGTACCCGGCCAGCTTCCCCGCCCCCGGTGGGGGCTTGATTTTCTTTTGCGCCCTTTTCTTGTATCAAGACAAGAAAAGGGTGTGGGGGATAGGGGGCAAAGCCCCTCACGACAATAGCCCCGGACACAGACCCGCCTCCAACGAAAATCAATTTACCGGCCACCGTCGGTCAGGCGCCCCGGGAAGGGTCTACGGCGAGGGCCAGAGGTTCAAGGGGGCTGCCATATATTTGCAGGACGATAGCAAAATAGTGTTCAATAGAAGTAAACGAAAAACGAAATAATGAGACCGGTTAAAACGATCGATGAACCGGGAAACAGTCGCTTCCCGCTGGATCTCCATCTCGACTATCAGCAACGACTTTATGGCGTGATCACCGAGATGGAGCCTCGAAAAATAGGTCTGGAGGAGGCCGATTTCCTCCAGTGGCTCACGGATATTAAGACGGAGGAGGATGTCGTCCGCGAGACACGGGCGGCGAAAGAGTCGGAGGCCCTTCGCGACAAGGATGCGGAGCGAAACGAATGTCTGACGGGGCTGTTTCAGGAGATTCGGCAGGCTGCGCGCTCTCCGATAGTGGCGCGTCGCGAGTCGGGGCTCCTGCTGAAAACCATTATCGATGCTTACAAGGGGCTGCAGCACCAAAGGCGATCTGGGAAGACGGCGCATATCGACTCCTTGCTCCGGGATTTGTCTACGGCGGAGGCCGCCGAGGCGCTGAAGCAGCTGGAGGTAGATACGATCGTGAGCTTGCTCCGGGAGCGCAACGAAGAATTTAAGTCGTTGCGCGAGGTCCGCTCGACCGTAGCCGCCGGCGCAAACCGCCTCGCGGGCCAGGCGATCCGGAAGGTGAACGACCAGACCTTGAACACCATCTTCCGCTACATCGAAGCCGCCTACATTGCGTCCGACAACGACCCCGACCGCCAAGTCATCAGTCGTCTGATCGACCAAATCAACCAGCGCACGCACGAGAGCAAGGTCTCGTTCAAACGAATCGAGGGAATACGCAAGAAGCGGCTCCAAATGAAGGATTCGGCGGAGGCGACCGACACGAAGGCGCCCCCGAAACGAAAACGGTCGGCAGCCGACCCGTCCGCCGTGCCCCCGATGGAACCTACCGGGGAGGCCGAGACGCCTCAGGCGCCGCCGATGGGCACTACGGAAGCAGCCGCCCTGTCCGCCGTGCCCCCGATGGAACCTACCGGGGAGGCCGAGACGCCTCAGTCGCCCCCGATGGGCACTACGACACCGACCGCTGACGAACGGTCATAGCCCCCGGATTCCGCTACATTTGCCGCCATGTCAAGAAATAAACTCCAAAAATTCGCCGAGATGGAAGCCCTGCCCAACGTCTTCCAATACCCTTACGCCGCGCTGGCCGAGGGCGGCGGCTGCCCCCTGAAAGGTCGCTGGCGGGAGGCCGCTTTCGGCGGAAGGCCCGGGCGCATCGTGCTCGAATTGGGCTGTGGGCGCGGGGAATACACCCTCGGACTGGCTGAGCGGCACCCGGACGCGAACTTCGTCGGCATCGACGTCAAGGGCGCCCGCATGTGGGCCGGCGCACGCGTGGCCGCAGCTCGCCAGATGGGCAATGTGGCCTTCCTTCGGACCGACATCGAACTTTTGGCCAGCTTTTTCGAGCCGGGCGAAGTGGACGAACTTTGGATCACCTTCCCCGATCCGCAAATGCAGAAGGCGCGGAAACGCCTCACCAGCACCCGCTTCATGGCGCTCTACAGCGGCATCTTGCCTCAGGAGGGCGGGCGCGTCCACCTCAAGACCGACAGCCCGTTTCTCTTTGCTTACACCTGCGAAATGCTCCGCGCGAACCAGCTGGAGGCGGCGCCCTGCACGGCCGACCTCTACGCCGATACCGCGGACACGAGCCTCGACGAGGTGCGCGCCATCCGCACACACTACGAGCAGCAGTGGCTCGACCGCGGCCTAACCATCAAGTACCTCAGCTTCTGCCTCACCCCGCGCGAGGCTTGGATCGAACCGGAGGTGGAGATCGAGCGCGACGCGTACCGAAGCTATGGGCGCGGCCAACTGTCGCCCGCCCGGCCCGTCCGCTCCCGTCGCTCCTCCCGCTGAGGGCTGACACGCGGCAAGGGCCTCCGGGGCATCTCCCGATCGGGGGCTACCCCCTCAAAAATGCTTTTGAATCACAGGCCGAAAGGTCCCATCCACCCCAGATGGCTGCCCGGCTTGTCCTTATAAACTATAGCGGCCAAGTGGCTGCACAACACGATTATATAAGATGAAACTTTATCCGAAATTGATTTTAGACGCACTGGAAAAAGTGCGATACCCAGGCACGGGGCAGAACCTCGTGGAGTCCGGAATGGTGGACGATGATATCCGTATCGACGGCATGAAAGTCTCTTTCACGCTCATTTTCGATAAGCCCAACGATCCGTTCACCCGATCGGTGGTCAAGGCCGCCGAGGCCTCGATTCTGGCTTACGTTTCGCCGGACGTGGAGATCAAGGGCAACATCAGCACCACCTCACGGCAGGAGATGCAGCCCGTCGGCCCCGCCTCGGAAGAGGCACCGCTGCTGCCGGGCGTCAAACACATCATCGCCGTGGCCTCGGGCAAGGGCGGTGTGGGCAAGAGCACCGTATCGGCGAATCTGGCCGTGGCGCTGGCTGCCGCTGGCTATCGCGTGGGACTGCTGGACGCCGACATCTTCGGCCCCTCGCAGCCGAAAATGTTTGACGTGGAGGCCGCCCGGCCTGCGTTGGAGAAGGTGGGCGACAAGGAGCTGATTATCCCCATCGAGAACTACGGCGTGAAAATGCTGTCGATTGGGTTCTTCGTCAACCCGGACGAGGCCGTGCTCTGGCGTGGGGCCATGGCCTGCAATGCGCTCAAGCAGCTCATTAGCGAAGCCAACTGGGGCGAGCTGGACTACCTGCTCATAGACCTGCCACCGGGCACCAGCGACATCCACCTCACCCTCGTGCAAACCCTTGCGCTGACCGGGGCCGTGATCGTCAGCACACCGCAACAGGTGGCGCTGGCTGACGCCCGTAAGGGGATCAGTATGTTCGTTGACAACAAGGTGAATGTGCCCGTGTTGGGTCTCGTCGAGAACATGGCGTGGTTCACTCCGGCCGAATTACCAGAGAACCGGTACTACATTTTTGGGCGCGAGGGCTGCAAGCGCTTGGCCGAGGAGTTAGGTGTGCCCCTGCTCGGGCAGATTCCGCTCGTGCAGAGTATCTGTGAGAGTGGTGACGTCGGCGAGCCGGCTGCGCTGGACGAGGATACGGTCACAGGCATGGCTTTCCGGCAGCTGGCCGAGCGCGTGGTGGAGCGTGTGGCCTACCGTGAGCAGCACATGGCGCCTACGCAGAAGGTGGAAATCACACATTCATAGCCTCCGTGGAACTTTCCGCGGACATGCGGCAATTCATAGCCGATCACGCAGCGGACGACACCCGTTCGCTGCTGCTCGCAGCGGCACGTTACCCCCGGGTAGACGTGCCGTTTGCCGTTATACAGATCGAATCGCACCGCCGAATCCGGGATAAGCTGCCCCAGTGGTTTGCGGCGCGCGATCGGCTCGTCTTCCCCTCGCGGCGGTCGGTCGAGCAGTGCTCCTCGGAGGCGGCGGCGCGCTACAAACAGCGGCTTATCGAGGGCGCGGTCGGTAGCCTCTGCGACCTCACGGGCGGCCTCGGGGTGGATACCGCGAGCTTAGCCGAACGCGTGGCACGCGTCATCTATGTGGAGCGCGACGGCCCGACGTTCGAGGCGGCCATGCATAACTTTTCCGCCTTGGGGTTAGGCAACGTGACCGGCCTCCATGCTTCGGCTGAGGACGCCCTCCTTATCCTGCCGCCCGTGGACATCTGCTATATCGACCCCTCGCGACGCGACGGCTGCGACCGCCGACTGTTTGCGTTGGCCGATTGCAGTCCGGACCTCGAGCAGTTGCTTCCGACGATCCTGTCTAAGGCCCCGACGCTCATCGCCAAACTGTCGCCGATGCTGGATTGGCAACATACGCTGGCCCGCCTACCGGGGACGTCGGACATCCACGTGCTGGCCGTCCGGGGCGAGTGCAAGGAGCTGACCTTCGTCGTCCGACGCGCCCACGCCGCACCGCCAATGATCCACTGCGTTCACCTCACGGCCGACGGCGGGGAGCAGGTCTTCCGCTTCACCCCGGATGAGGAGCGCGCCGCACCGTCGGCCGTCACCGCCTCCGTCTCGTCGTTCCTCTACGAGCCTAACGCCGCGATCCTCAAGGCGGGCGCCTTCCGACTCGTAGCTCAGCGCATGGGCCTCGGTAAGCTGCACACGGACAGCCACCTCTACACGTCGAGCGCCGAGGTGACAGACTTCCCCGGCCGACGCTTCCGTGTGGACGAGGTGCTGCCGTTCGGTCGCCAATTGTCCCGCGTGATGGCCCGCACCGTGCCCCGCGCGAACATCGCAGTGCGCAACTTCCCCCTCTCGCCCGACGCCCTCCGCGCCCGACTGCGGATAGCCGACGGTGGCGACGTCTACCTCTTCGCCACCACCCTGGCCGACGGCCGCCGGGTAGTGATCCGTTGCACGCGCATCGGCTGACGGGGGCGACCGTCGACTGCGGCCAAAAGAAAAGGGTTGGTGAGCCTGCTTGGCCCATCAACCCTTTTTGGTAGTGATCGGTTACGGTGGCCCGTTTGTGGTCACCGCCCGCGGTACGTCCGTCAGTCGTCCGCCTGTTGCATACGGAAGGCCCGGCCCAGTTCGTGGACAATATCGCTGGCCACCAGACTCTCCTCCGACGACCGCGCTGCGGCCAGATCGCCCGCCGAACCGTGCAGGAAGACGCCTATGATGGCCGCCTTGACCGGATCGTAGCGCTGCGCCATGAGTGCGGCGATGACACCCGTCAGCACGTCGCCACTGCCGGCCGTCGCCATGCCAGGGTTACCGGTGGTGTTGAAGTAGATCTGCCCCTGCGGCGCGCAGACGGCCGTATAGGCGCCCTTGAGGACGATACAGATGGCGTGCTTGACGGCGGTCGTGGCCGCCTTGTGCAGTCGGTCGTAGCCGTTGGCGCTCTCGCCGAACAGCCGATCGAACTCGCGTGGGTGGGGCGTCAGCACGGTGCCCGGCGGGAGGAGCGGCATAAGCTCGCGGTTGCGCGCCAGCAGGTTCAGCGCGTCGGCGTCGAGGAGGAGGGGCTGGTCTACCGAGCGCAGCAAACGCCCCAGGAGGGAGGCCGTACGCTCGTCCGTGCCGATGCCGGGCCCGATGGCAATGGTGTCGAACTCCCGCAGGCTATCCGGCAATGTGGTGATGCGATCGCGGTCCGCGTCGAGGTCGATCATGGCTTCCGGAACGGCCGTCTGGAGCACCATCTCGCCCCGCTGAGGCAGGTGGACGGTCAGCTTACCCACGCCGCTGTGCATGCAAGCCGAGGCGGCTAAGAGCGCTGCGCCCATGCGGCCTTTACCGCCGGCGACGAGCAGCGCATGGCCGAAGTCGCCCTTGTGTGCAAAGCGGCTGCGGGGACGGATCAGCCGCTCCATGTCCTCGTCCGTGACCATGAGATAAGCCGTCGGCGTCTTCTGGATAATGTCGGGGTGCAAGCCGATGGGGAGCACCTTCCAGCGACCCACGTAGGCCTCGTTTTCAGGCAGCAGCATGGCCAGCTTGGGGAACTCGAAGGTGAGCGTCATTTTGGCGCGGATGATGCTGTCGGGGTTGTTGCTCAGGTTGTCCTCGCCGAAGAGTCCGGAGGGCATATCGATGGATACGACGGTGGCGTTGGACTGGTTGATGTAGCCAACTACGGCCGCATAGCCGCCTGTGAGGGGGCGGTTGAGGCCGGAGCCAAATAGGCCGTCGATGACCACGTCATGCTCGGTGAGTTCGGGCGGATCAAAGTCGTCGATCACCTCATAGAGGCGTACCTTCTCGTCAGCCAAGATGCGCTGCTTGTTCTCCTCACAGTCCGGCGAGAGTCGTTGGCCGGGGTTGAAGAGGTAGACTTCCGTGCGATACGATTCCTCGGCCAGCAGTCGGGCTACGGCCAAGGCGTCGGCGCCGTTGTTACCCTGCCCCGCAAAGACGATCACGCGTCGCTGCTTGGAGAAGTTGCGCTTAAATTCATTGGCAAAGGTCACGGCCGCTCGCTCGACCAAATCGATCGACGAGATCGGTTCGTTGTCGACCGTATATTGATCAAGGCTCTTCAGTTTCGATGTCTCAAATATTTTAATCATGTCCGGTGGGGGTTAATGGATTGAGTGTCCAAAGATACGGCTGTGAGGGCGAAACGAGCCGGAATTGCCTTCATCATGCCCGGGCGGCAGCATCTGAACCGTACCAGCCTCCAGACTTTCTGCCGACCTGCGGAGATCCTACCCCGCGCGTAGCTTTCCTTTCCGTAACGTGAGTTCGATGTGCGATTTTCTGGAGGAAATCGCCTGCCACAAAACTTTTTCGGCTCATTTCCTTGAGGAAATCGGCCGCCACAAAACTATTTCGGCTCATTTCCTCAGGAAATCGGCCGCCACAAACTTTTTCGGCTCATTTCCTCAGGAAATCGGCCGCCACAAACTTTTTCGGCTCATTTCCTCAGGAAATCGGCCGCCACAAAACTATTTCGGCTCATTTCCTCAGGAAATCGCTGGGATGGCCCACATCAAACTCACGTTATTCTTACGTCGAACTCACGTTTCCGTAGATGCACATGGAAAGGCGCCTTTTTGATGCGGTCGCCCTGCCCATCATCTCCAAATAGGCTCAAGAACACGGTGCTCGTTCGTTTTTTTTTGCACTTAGCAATAAGATCACGGAGCGATCGTTTTTCAATCGTGAAATAAAACAACCAATCAAGTAGATTATGAAAGCAAAACGAGTATGCGCTGTGCTGATCCTGTTGATCGGTATGGCAGGCGTGGTTCGGGCGCAGGAGCTGACCGGACGCGTGGTGGACGACGCAAAACGTCCGATGGAGTTTGTCAATGTGGTAGCCTATGCGCTGCCCGATTCTGCCTTTGTGGCGGGGGCGATCACCGACGCCAATGGCGCCTTCTCATTGTCCGTCCCTGGCACGGCTGCGAAACGCGTGCTGAAGGTCTCCTTCGTGGGCTATGAGACGCAAGTCGTTGAGGCACGGCCGGGCGTCGTCGTCACCTTACGACCCGAGGCGGCAGCGCTCGGCGAGGTCACGGTGACGGCCGATCGCATTCGCCGCAGTGCAGGCGGATACACGGCCAACCTGCTCGGCTCGACCGTGACACAGGGCCGACAGGCGGACGAGATACTGGCATTACTGCCCGGCGTGACGCGCCGTGATGGAGAGCTGCAAGTGCTCGGGCAAGCCGTCGGAACGGTCTACGTGGACGGCATCCGGCTGACCGACATCAAGGACCTGGCTGCCCTGCCCGCCGACCGCATCCATCGTGTGCAGGTGGATTACACGCCCGGCAGCAGTGAATTTGCCTCCACACGCGGCGCCGTGATCCGCATCACACTCCGCAAAGAGCTGGATGGCGGATACTACGGCTATGCCATGGCCGGCGCCGATGTGTACTCCAAATACGGCTTCTCGCGCGACTTCGCCTACGCCGTCTACAACGGCCGATTCAATCGCCTGAGCCTCTACAATGTCCTCTCTTATACCGATTACTACCTCGCCACCGACGACGAAAACACGTACGACTTCCTCCGCACGGGACGCGCGCAGCGTACCGACGTACAGTCTCGCGGCTGGACGCACCGCCTCTACGACCGCCTCAGCCTGACCTACGACCTCACTCCGCGCAACACCCTCGGCACCTCGCTATACTTCTCTACCGACCACGCCAAACCCCGCACCGACGTGGCCACGTTCGTGCGCACCCCGTCGGGCTGGGCCGACACGGCGCTCTACACCACACGCATCGAGACGCCCTACACCTATCGCACGTACCAGGGCACCCTCCGCTTCGACCGCGAGCTGGACGACCAGGGTAGCACCTTCAACATCGGCGCCGACTACCTCCGCCAGTACGCCCGCAATCGCATGCAGACCCTGCGCCTCCTCCCCTCGCCCAATTTAGACACCCTCTCGAATCGCTCCGAAGAGACGACGAACATGCTCGAGGCCCGCACGTCGCTCAACAAGAATTTCGCCTCCGGCCTCGCCATCAACGGCGGCTTGGCTTACCGTCGCATCACCGTGGATTACGACCTCACCAACGAGCGCCACCTCCGCACCTTGCCCTACGCCGAGGGACGAATGCCCGCCATCTATGCCGAGGTGCAAGGCCCTATCGGCAAACGCCTACAGTACGGCGTCGGGCTGCGCGTGCAGGAGAGCCGCATCGCCTATCGCCCGGACGCTGCCGCCGACCTCACCGTGCACGACGATTGGGACGCTTACTCCTCCTTCAACCTGCTGTGGATGATCAACGAGGCGCGTAAGATCTCCGCCACCCTGAACTACACCGAAGCCGTCGACGACATCCCCTACAGTGCCCTCACGACTCACCGCGAGTACACCGACGACCACAGCTACACGACCGGCAACCCCGACCTCGTCCCCTGCAAGTCGCACACCCTCACGGCTGTCCTCGACCTCTACGACCATCTCTCCTTCAACACGATCTACATCTACAACGAGACCCCGATCTATTACGCCACGCGGATGGATCCTGCCCTGCCGTCCGTGACTTACACGAAACCGATGAACGCCAAATACGAGCGTCTGCTCGGACTTAGCGCCGAGGCACGCTTCGATCCCCTGCCGTGGTGGAAGCTGAAGGGCATGGTGATGTACACGCTTTTCGGATCTAAGTCGGAGGACTTCGACGTCAGCGGTCAGCAGAAATACTACTTCTCGCTCTCGAACACGTTCCGCTTCACGCCGCACATGGGCGCTTCGCTCGAGGGCTATTACGAGCCTACGTACCACTTCACCGACCGTATCTACCGCACCGTCTATGAGATGTCGGGTAGCGTCTACCACACCTTCCTGCGCGATCGGCTGGCACTCCGGCTCAACTTCAAGCTCTTCCGCCACGGCCGCGTGATCGACACCGAGACGCCCGACCTTCGCCTCGTCGAGGCCAACCGCTCGCACGAGCAATACTTCGGCCTCTCTCTCTCGTACTCCTTCAGCGGCGGCCGCAGCGTAGACGTCAAGCAGACGGAGGAGATCCAGTCCTACGAAAAGATCCGCGACAAGCGATGACGGAGCGCGATTGTACCCGTACAATCGCCTGTCGAGCCTATGCAGCACGCGAAAGTGTGGGGCGCGTGTATGACTAAATGTACGCGCGTCCCTATTCTATGGTTTTAGTCGTTGCGCCGCCGGTGCAAGATTTCCAAAGGCACTTTGGCCATCGCGTGACGCCCGTAGAGAGTCTCTGCGGGCTTTATTCTTACATCGACATACGCGTTATGTCACAAGACGAAGGGAGGGGAATGTGTGGAGGAGGGGTAGGGATAAAAATATAGGAATCGACGGTAATCACTTACGGTCGATTCCAGAAAAGAAATTTATTTGACTTACGTGGTTTTTTTATCCATGTCTAACTAAAAATTCACACCGCAAAGGTACGGGTGCTGAGCGGGGGGCGAAATCCCTAATTGTGGGTAAATTACTGTCTTACCCTTCGCTATTACTGGGTATGCGAGCCGTATTGAGGGCAAAAAGAACAGCCTCAGGCACTCAAAAACAGCCCCGCGAGGTGGTAGACTCCGTACGACATCAGCCACGCCACACCCGTATTATAAAGGATGGAGAAGGCTACCCACTTGCGACTACCGGTCTCGTTGCCGATGGCGGCCAGTGAGGCGATGCAGGGGCAGTAGAGGAGGATGAAGATCAGGAAGGCCAGGGCTGAACGCTGCGTAAAGTCGCCCGAGGCGGCCAGGGTGCCGGAGAGCGAGGCCTCGTCCGCGTTGCTGTAGAGCACGCCGAGCGTGCTGACGATCACCTCCTTCGCGGCGGCACCGGAGAGGAGCGCCACGGTAGCCTTCCAGTTGAAGTCCATCGGCGCTACGAGGGGTTGGCAGAACTTGCCGATGCGACCTAGGAAAGAATTCTCGTATTGCATTTCGGACAGTGCCACAGGGTCGAGCGTGGTGTCGGTGGGCACCTCGGTGCGGGGGTAATAACTCAGGAACCAGATGATGATGGAGATGACAAGGATCACGCCGCCGATCTTGCGCATGTACTGCTCGGCTTTGTCCCACATGTGTTTCAGCGTAGCGCGGACGGTGGGCATGCGGTAGGGGGGGAGCTCCATCACGAAGGGCGTCTCGTCGGCTTTGAAGACGCCGCGGCGCAGGAGCACTGCGGTGAGGGCGGCCATGAGGATACCGAAGGCGTAGAGCGAGATGAGCACCGTGCCGGCGGTGGCGGAGAAGAAGGTGCCGACGAGCAGAATGTAGACCGGTAGGCGTGCGCTGCACGACATGAAGGGATCGATCAAGATCGTGATCAGTCGGCTGCTGTGGCTCTCGATCGTGCGCGTGGCCATGATGGCGGGCACGTTGCAGCCGAAGCCCATGAGCATGGGGATAAACGACTTGCCGTGCAGGCCGATGCGGTGCATGATGCGGTCCATGATGAAGGCTGCGCGGGCCATGTAGCCCGAATCTTCCATGAGCGAGATGAAGAGGTAAAGCAGCAAGATGTTAGGCAAGAAGACGGTCACGCTGCCCACACCACCGATGACGCCGTCGGCCAGCAGATCGCGCAGCGGCCCCTCAGACATGTGTGTGCGGAGCAGTTCGCCGAGCCACGCGAAGGCGGCCTCGATCCAGTCTTGCGGATACTTGCCGAGCCAGAAGGTGGTGGAGAAGGTGAGCCACATGAGGAAGATGAAGATGGGGAAGCCAAGCCACTTATGGGCCACGATGCGGTCGATGCGGTCGGTGGCGCGGTTGAGGTCGACGGTGCCGGGGGTGTAGACCTTGCGGAGGGCGCCGGCGATGTAGCCGTATTTGCGGTCGATGACGGCGGCCTCCGTCTGTTCGGCCAGCAGTCGGTGGATCTTCTCCGCGCCCCGTTCGGCCGCCGCCTTCCACTCCGGGTAAGCCGCACAGCTGCGCAGGGTACGCTGCGCCTCGGTGTCGCCCTCAAGGAGCTTCAGGGCCCAGTAGCGGGGTGGGAACTGGCGGGGCAGCTCGTCGCTCTGCTGCATGAGGCGGGAGACGATGGCCAGTTCGGGTTCGATCGTGGTGCCGTAGTTGATGTTCACCTGACGCGTCACGCGGTTGCGGCCCTCGAAGAGGTCGATGATCGTGTTGAGCAACGTGTCGATGCCATCGCCCGTGCGGGCCACGGTGGGCACCATCGGTATGCCGATCATGCCGCCCAACTTCTCGTGGTTGAGCGTGGCGCCGCTCGCTTCCAGCTCGTCGTACATGTTGAGCGCGATGACGGTCGGCTGGCTGAGGTCGATCAGTTCGGTGGTGAGGTAGAGGTTGCGCTCGAGGTTGGAGGCTACGACGACGTTCAGGATCACGTCCGGCCGGCGGTCGAGGATATGCTGACGCACGTACCGCTCCTCGGGCGAATAGGCCGAGAGGGAGTAGGTGCCCGGCAGGTCGGTGATGTTGAAGCGGTAGCCTTTGTAGGTGACATGCCCCGTTTTGGCGGCCACGGTGACGCCGCTATAGTTGCCCACATGCTCGCGCCCGCCGGAGATGACGTTGAAGAGCGACGTCTTGCCGCTGTTGGGGTTGCCCACGAGGGCCACGTTGATTTCGTTCTTGCGTGGTGCGGGCTGTGTGTCGGCCGACGGGCGACGGTTCGTCGGGTCGTTCGCGTTCGGTGCCTCCTCCGGGCCGTCCGGCAGGGGCTGGTTGGCTTCGTCTTCGGGCAGCACTTCGATCATGGCTGCCTCGCTGCGTCGGAGGGAGACCTCATAGCCCATGACGCCGTATTTGACGGGGTCGTTCAGCGGGGAATTGAGCATCGACGTGACCTTCTGTCCGCGTACAAAGCCCATCTCTATAATGCGTCGGCGGAAAGCTCCGTGTCCCGACACACGCACAATGACGGCCGAGTCGCCGTTCTGTAAGTCCGATAAATTCATCTGTATCCTTGATTAGTAAAGAGGGACATTACGGAGCATGCACACTGCTACGCACTGTCCTTTTGGAGGGCGCAAAAATATTTCCGTGCCCTTCTTATACCAATCCCAAATAATCGGGGGCGTTTTATGATCATCCCCCCCACATATCCCCAATAATTGGGGGTGTCGGGGGACGTCTGCCCAATTGGCGAAGAGGAGACAGGGCGTTATCCTGAAATTACACCTCATTCCCTCGGGGGATAGGGGCGTTATCCTGAAATTACACCTCATCCCCTTGAGGGGATAGGGGTGTTATCCTGAAATTACACCTCACCCCCTCAGGGGATAGGGGCTTCATCCTGAAATTACGCCTCACCCCCTCAGGGGATAGGGGCGTCATCCTGAAATTACGCCTCATCCCCTCAGGGGATAGGGGTGTCATCTTGAAATTACGCCTCATCCCCTCAGGGGACGGGGGTGTCACCGCAAAAAAAGCTCCCATCCCCTCAGGGGACGGGGGTGTCACCGCAAAAAAAGCTCCCATCCCCTCAGGGGACGGGGACTTTCCGGACGGGTACGCCCTCATCCCCTCAGGGGACGGAACTTGGTAAGGGCGTCTCTGGGTATTTCTGGCTCGTCATTGATCCGCAATCAGCGACAGCAGCGCCTCGATGTTGGTGGCGGACTGGGTGCTACCGTCTGCGCGGTGGATGACGAAGGGATCGCCTGCGGAGCCGGTGGTGTCAATGTGGAGGGAGTCGTCAGCGACGTGGCGGTCGGCACGGATACCGTTTCGTTGCAGGGCTTTGCGCACCATCGCGTAACGGCTGCCGTGGCCGTGGAGGTGGATCTCGCGGCGGTAGTCCGTGTCGATGCGGAAGAAGCCCGTTTCGGTGTCGTAGGTGATGCCTTTGCGGGAGAAGAAACTGCTGAGTTTGCCTTCTAAGGAGAGGTCCTCAGGCGTACCGATGGCGATGCCGTTCGTGCGGTCCATGAGCCAGATCTTGTCCGCGATTTGGAGCGCCAGCTCGAGGTCGTGGGTGGACATGAAGACGGTCTTCTGGAGCGTGTGCGTAAGGTTGTGGAGCAGCTGCATGACCTCCACCTTGCTGGGGAAGTCGAGGAAGGCCGTGGGCTCGTCGAGGAAGATGATGGGCGTCTCCTGCGCCAGCGCCTTGGCGATCATCACCTTCTGCCGCTCGCCATCGCTGAGGGTGTGCACCATGCGCTGGGTGAGCGGCTCGATGCGCACGCGGGCGATGGCCTCGTGCACGATCTTGCGATCGCCCTCCTTGAGTGTCCCCCAAAAGCCGGTGTAGGGACTGCGCCCGAGGCCGACCAGCTCCTCGACCGTCATGTTGCGGATGTCGCTCTTTTCGGTCAGGACGACGCCGATGACGGTGGCCAACTGCCGGTCATCATACGTGGAGAGCGGACGGTCGAGCAGGTCGATCGTGCCGCCGAGCGGGGGTTGGAAGGCCGAGAGGGTGCGCAGCAGGGTGGATTTGCCCACGCCATTGGTGCCGAGGAGGCACGTCAATTCGCCGCTGTGGATCGAGGCGTTGAGGTGTTCGGCCACGCGCTTCGTGTTGTGCTTGTCGGGGTAGCCGATGCTGAGGTCGCGGAGGCGGATAGTCGTTTCTTTCATTCGTTCACTTCATTTCTTCGTTTACTGAAAAGCACGTAGACCACGATAGGTGCGCCGATGAGCGCCGTGACGGAGTTGACGGGCAGGGCGCCCTCGAAGCCGGGCATGCGGGCGATGAGGTTGCAGACCAAGGCCAGCGAGGCGCCGGTGAGGATGGAGGCGGGCATAAGGATGCGGTGGTCGGACGTGCGCAGGAGGCCGCGGCAGAGGTGCGGCACAGCCAGCCCGAGGAAGATCACCGGCCCGCAGTAAGCCGTCACAATGGCCGTCAGGAGGCCGGCGCAGGAGATGACGCTCAGGCGCGCCCGCTTGATGTTCAGGCCGAGGTTGCGGGCGTAGCCCTCGCCGAGGAGCAGCAGGTTGAGCGTCTTGATCAGCAGCAGTGAGAGCGGCAGTAGCACGGCCATGATGGCGACGAAGAGCGTCATCTGATTGCCCGACACGCGGGCGAAGCTGCCCAGGCCCCAGATGACGTAGGCGCGGATGTCCTCCTCGACGCTGAAATACTTCAGCATGCCGATGATGGCGTTGGCCACATAGCCGATCATGACGCCGATGATGAGCAGCGTGACGCTGCCCCGCACCTTCTGCGAGACGAAGACGATGAGCGCCATGACGGACAGCGAGCCGACGGTGGCCGCGATCGTGAGCGCCAGTTCGCCGATGTAGCCGAGCTTGCTCAGCGCTACGCCGCCCACGCTGCCCGAGAGCAGGATGACGAGCGCCACGCCGAGGCTGGCCCCGGAGCTGATGCCGAGCACCGATGGCCCGGCCAGTGGATTGCGAAAGACGGTCTGCATTTGCAGGCCGCTCACGGCCAACCCCGCGCCCGCCACTAAGGCCGTCAGTGACTGGGGCACGCGCGACTTCCACACGATGTTGCGCCACACCTCCGACTCCTCGCCCGTGCCGAAGAGGATATGCACGATCGATTGCAGTGGGATGGCCACCGATCCGAGCACCAAGTTGAGCACGAAGAAGAGCGCGATGGAGGCGGCGATGAGCGTCAGAATAAGTGCTGTATGGCGCTTCATCACTTCAGCAACTTGTAGTAAACCGGCTTATGATCGGGCAACAGCTGCGGGTGGAAGGCGTGGATCAGGTCGGCCAGGACCACCTCCGGCTCCACGGGCACGCCCTCGTAGAAACGTTGCGACTTGAGGTTGCAGTAGACCACGCCCCGCTCGCGGAAGGCTCGGAAGTCGGCATAGCGGGCGTCCTCCTGCCGGAGGGCGTCGTAGGTGAAGGTACCGTCGTAGCTGTTGATGATGCGCCAGAAGCGGGCGTTGACGGCTTGGGCGTAGACGGTCTCGAAGTCGAGCGTGAAGCCGCCCGAGTGGGGGTCGTCCTTGAGGAAATAGTCGGCGCCGGCGTCCTCGAACTGGCGCGCCAGGAAGCTCTTACCGCCGACAGCGTACCAGTTGCCGCCACGCATCTCGCCGCTGAAGACCACCGGTCGCTCCTTGACGTCGGCCGTGAGCGCCTTCAGCTCGTTGTATCGCTTCTCGATCTCGTCGAAGCGTTTGATCGCAGCGTCCTCGTTGCCGGTCAGCAGGCCGACGAACTTGATCCATTCGGCCTGCCCGAGCGGCGTCAGCTCCTTGTATCCCAGGTGCGGAATGAGCGGTGCGCCGGTCTCCTTGAGCGCCTCGTAACCGCCGCGTTTGAAGGGCGAGATGAGGATCACGTCGGGCGCAATGCCCATCACCACCTCGGTGTCGAAGTTGCCCTCGATGCCGATCTTACGCGTGCGGCCATCCTTGAGTTGGGCGTTGATCTGCGGGTCGAAGAGGTGGCGTGTGCTGGTCAGACCGGCCACGAGGTCGCGGCGGTCGAGGGCGATGAAGTTGGAGAGCTGGAGCGTAGTCATGCAGACCACCTTGCGGACGGGTATCTCGATCCGCTCGTAGCCCTCAGGCGCCCGGAGGTCACTGCCGCGCGGCACGAAGGCATAGCGGTAGGCACCCTCCGCCATCTCCCCCTCTTCGTCCTCCTTCTGCGGGTCCTGGATGTCAACCAGCCACACGCCGCCCTCGGATCGCAGGCTGAAGCCCTCGGCATAGCGCGGCTTGAGTCGTTCGGTACGTTCCGCATCGGTCGCGTCCGTCTGGCCCGCTCCGTGCTGTTCCTTCTTAGCGCCGCCACATGCCGCCATCAGTAAGAGCAGCAGGCCCGCGGCCATCATTTTCTTGAGTGTCATTGTCATCATTCTTCTATTGTAGTATATGTCATCTTCTCGCTTCTGGCCGCCCCCTTCCGGGGGTACGCGCATCGGCCATGCCCATTCGGTCGATGCCTATATAAATAGGTATAGCCTCCGCCTCCGGAAAAATCGGCGCCAAAGGTAACGGCCGGATCCAATCAGAGCGGTGCTGGATCCGTAATCCTTTGGGCCTTACGGGCGATTTGAAGATATAGGCCCGGACTTCGGTCGGGGGGATCAGTCCTCCCTATCGTGTCCTGCCAACAGCTTTCGGCTCCTGAGGCGGCCTCGATGTGCGACTTGGCAACTCTGGCAGGCCGCCTGCCAACATCGTCGGAGTGTTCGGTGACGCTGGCAGGCGGCCTGCCACCATTACCGGAGTCTCCGATAGCCCTGTCAGGCGGCCTGCCACCATCACCGGAGTGTTTGGTAGTCCTGTCAGGCGGCCTGCCAACGTCACCGGAGTGTCCGATAGTCCCGGCAGGCGGCCTGCCAGAGTCACCAGACACTCCGACCACTTTGGAAGGCCGCCTGCCAGCGTTTGCGCCCCCGGATGTTCAGCGACGCGCCCCCCCGAAGCAACAAGCCGACGGACGACCTCGCCAAGCTCATAGACAAGCTCATAGATATACAGCAGACAGCGGCGCCGATAGGTATCGATGGGGCTGTCGGTTTGTCTACGATCACCGGATCGGAAGCCGTTTGGACTACAGCCGAAGCGCTACGCACCCGGCACCACGGATGATTTCACAACTTTTCGTCAGGTGCTTTGGCCATTATGGACGATTTCACAGACTGGCGCCTGCTCTCCACCAGCCCTCCCTGCCTTTTCATCTCTTTTTGCGCTTCGGATGCCCCAACCCGCCAGAGAAGCCACTCCGAGGAGCTCCATTCATCCGCGGACGGGCCGTAAACGGCAAGGCAGGGAACCCGGAAAGTCTATTTTTGCGCCGATTACAAATTGAAGAAGATAGATCAAATGAAAAATCGTATCCTATGGATTCCCCTCTTGGGGATCTTGGCCATCATGAACTTGATTGGCTGCTCAAGCGAAGAAAAACTGCCCCCCACGGTCACCCTGGAGGCCAACAAAACGTCGATCAAAGCCAACGGCCGCGACTCGATCACCTTCGTGGTGAAGGTGAACGGTCAAGAGACGACTCAGGGCGTCACCGTTCGCTCCGAGTCGGGTCAGGCCGTCTCGTCCACGCTCCGCTATGCCGCGGATAAGGTCGGCACGCAGACGTTCTACGCCCTGTATGAGGGCACGAAGTCGAACGCCGTCACCGTCACAGCCACCCAGATCGTGGTGACGCTCAAGGTGGATCGCACATCGATCCGACCGGGCACAGCGGATCAGGTACACTTCACCGTTCTGGCTGACGACGAGGATGTGACCGCCTCCTCCTCCATTCTGCGCCGCGGCGAGACCGAGACGAAGCTCGAAGGCACCACCTTCTCGGCCGATAAGTCGGGCGACTACACCTTCTACGCCATCTATCGCAACGAACGTTCGGCCGAAGTGGCTGTGCACGCTGCTGCTGGTAGCGTCACGCTGCGTGCCGACCGCAGTGCGATCCACGCTGACGGCAACGAGGCGGTGGCCTTCACCGTGACGGCCGACGGTCACGACGTTACGGACAAGGCCGTCATCTCCCTCCGCTCCACGCCCGACATCGCCCTCATCGGCCACAACTTCACCACCACCGAGGCCGGCGACTATGCCTTCTATGCCACCTACGACGGCGTCCGCTCGACTGAGGTGCGCGTCAAGGCCAGCGCAATGGCGTTGAACTTCGCCAAGCAGCATTGCATCATGCAATTCTCGTCGGCCACCTGCGCCACCTGCCCCATCATGACCACGGCCATCAACGACATCATGACCCTCACGCCGGGTCGGGCTGTGCCCATCGTCTTCCACGTCAGCCAGCTCTGCTTCAACTATCCCGAGCTCTACGGCGTACTCTCGGAGACGGCCGACCGTCTCTGCCCGGCTTGGCCCTCGGCGCTGGTGGATATGCACACGAAGGTGAACGTCTACCGCACGGCCACGCGCGAGAAGTTCAACGAGGCCATCTGGATCCTGAACAGTTACGCACCGGCACAGACGGGCATCGCCCTACGCTCTTCGGTGAAAGGCGGCACGATCAGCTTCACGGCCGATGTGGCGGCTAACAAGACGGGCGAGTATCGCTTCTTCGCCTACATCGTCGAGGACGGCATCAAGTACGGCCAGCGCATCGGCAATGGTGAGGACGCCATCGACCCCAACTATGTACATAACAACGTGGCGACCTATCCGCTGACCGCCACGGACGACCCGAGGTCGGGCCTCTCGTTAGGTACCATCGAGCGTGGCAAACACCTCACCCGCACCTATACGATCGACACCCGCGCCTACAACATCAAGCGCAACGTGGATCTCAGCCGCTGCCGCGTCGTGGCTTACACACTGCGTTTAGTGAACGGCTCGTACACGGTCGACAATGTGGCCACCTGCTCCGTCTCGGGCGGTTCGGTCAGCTTCCGCTACGCCAAGTGAGCAGGGCGTCACTCTAATCACCCCGTAACGAAGAAAAGCCCGCTACCGACAGAGGAGTTCGGGAGCGGGCTTTTTGTGTGATAGAGGTGGGATCAGAGGCTGCGATTGATCTCGTCGATGTAGGCGAGGATCTCGTCGCGCCCCTCGTTCTTCTCGGACGACGAGGTCATGATGGGCGGCAGCTCCTCCCACGTCTCGAGCATCTTTTCGCGATAGGCCGCAAGGTTCTCTTGCAGGCGACTGCGGCTGAGCTTGTCGGTCTTGGTGAAGATGATGGCGAACGGCACACCATTCTGCCCGAGCCACTCCATGAACTCCAGGTCAATGCGCTGCGCCTCATGGCGACAGTCGAGCAGGACGAAGAGGCACGTGAGCTGCTGGCGACTGAGGATGTACGATTCGATGATCTGCCGCAGCCGGTCACGGTTCTCGCGACTGCGTCGGGCGTAACCGTATCCGGGCAGGTCGACCAGATACCAGCTGTCGTTGATGATGAAATGGTTGATGAGTTGCGTCTTACCGGGCTTCTGCGACGTCATGGCCAGCTGTTTGCGTCGTGTCAGCATATTGATCAGCGACGACTTGCCGACGTTCGACCGTCCGATAAAGGCATATTCCGGCATCCCACCGTCGGGACACCGCTTCACGTCCGTGTTACTCGTCACGAACTCTGCACGTTGAATTTCCATTTGTTGTTATGTATGGGGTTAGGGTGGATGAAGGCGTTCTGTAGCTGTTTCCTTTCGGGAAATAGTCGCCCCACCTTATTTCAGGAATCCGTAGGCATAGACCTTCGGCTCGATCTTACGGGCCAAGGCGGCGACACGGGCGCGGAGGTCTTTGATCAGCGTGGTATAGGTGTCGTCGGGGCTGGTGGTGTTCATCTGCGTCTTGCCGCTCTTGCTCGTCTTGACGCCTTGGCAGTGGAGGCGGATGTCGTAGAGCGAAGCGTCGGGGAGGGCGCCGGGTTGGCGGTGATAATATTGCCAGAGGGCACGGCCGGTGTCCATCGCCGCGGTAGCCTCGGGCGAGAAGGCGAGGGGCTCGCCTGTGCGTGGGCGGGGCGTGTCGACATTGAAGATTTGGAGCTGGCTCTCAGCTGTCGCCTCTGCCTTGGGCAGCTTGCCGCGGATAAAGTCGTGCATGAAATGGCTCTTAAACGCGTCTTGTGCGCCGACCTCTGCTTCTGAGAAAGGGATCCAGTGGTTGACGCCTTGCGTGCTGCTGATGCGGTTTTGTCCGTGGAAGAGGGTAAAGACAAGGCAATCGTTTTGAAACTCCGTATCGCTCGCCCAGCCATCGTTGGGGTAAAGGAATTGGTCGCGGTCGTTATCCCAGTTGGGAGAAATGCAAAGACGGATAGCGAAGTAGATGCTGCCTACAAACAACGTATCTCTATTAATGTATAAGTAGTTGTTATGCCGACTTCCTTCTATAGATGCGATGTTTAAGAACTTGTTGTTTTGAAAATCAGGAGTAGGGTTTTCCATAAATCCGATGGCTCCCTTCTTCTTGTCAAACTGCTTAATCCATGCGTTGATTCTTGGTACATGGTCGAGTGAGGCTACGGTCTTCTCTTTATAGAACGCGCCCTTTTTGTCGTAGAAAGTCCCCGTCTTTTCAACAAAGATCTCTTCCTGCTCCGTGTTCCACATCTGAAATGAGATGGGGAACTGCCCACTCACATTGTCGAAGGTATCGGCTGGAACCGCAAAAAATTTTTCGAGCTGCGCTCGAAATTCTTTCCTGAAATCCGAGAAGTTGGAGGATTGCAAATTTTTCAAAGTTGAAAAATTTGCAATCCTGCATAGAGGGATTTCCTTGTATATCCGGATCAAGAATTGTGCGAATAATTCATTTCCAGCTTTACCGATAATTCCTTTATACTTCTCGTGTGTGCGATTACCAATGGCTGTGCCTGCTTTGTTCTTGCTTGTTCCTGTGACTGTTTTGGCCGTAGTTGCCTCCGCATACGGCGGATTGATATAGATGACCAGCTTACGGCGGCGTTCGGGATCATTAATAATCTCTCGGAGGCCGTCGGGGAGGAGGTCGAAGGAGTCGTTGAGGAAGTCGAAGCGGAAGACGTGGCTGTCGAGCAGGTTGGCACCGTTGGCGATGCGATCGTGCATGACGTCGACGTCGCTCTGGTCGAGCGTGGAGGCCCAAATGCGGTACTTGTTCGTTAGCCCCACGAGCAGGTTGCCCGTGCCCGCGCAGCAGTCCCAGATGTCGTATTCCTCCTGCCAATCTTCACCTAACTCGTCGGAGAGGTACTGCTGCGAGAGCTCCACCCACTGGCGCGGCGTGAAGTAGGAGCCTTTGCGTTCGCGCACGTCTTGCGGCACAAGTAGGTCGCGCCGCGCCACGATGTACTCCCAATATTCCTCACGAGGCGGACGCTCGTAGCGATTCCAAAACTCAGTGTGCGCGCGGCCGTCATCCTTAAAGTCGGCTCGTTTGGCGTTAAGAAAGCCCATGCCGTCGATCTTCCGATCCAGCTCGTAAAACGTCTCTCGCAGCAGGACGTAGAGCTTCTCTCGGAGCGTGATGTTTTGCCGAGAGAGGAGGTCGGCTAAGTAGAAGTCAGCGTCGATGATGCCGGCCTTCTTCGTCTTTTCCCAATCGATAGCGATGGACGGTCGGACGGCCTCGCGCCACTTGGCGTATACGGCCGTGAAGTTGGTCTTGTTGATGGGCAGCTTCCAGAGGTTGGCTTTGTCGATGATGAAGTTTTGGCGGATGAATTGCCGTAGCTCTTCGCTGTCGGTGTCGAGGCGGAAGCGGAGCGTGTCCTTTTCGAGCGTCCGGCGGACAGTCTCCATGAGTTGCCGAAACTCGCGTGTATCGTGGTCGGAGGGCTTGACGTTCCAGTTGAAGTCGTTCTGATAAAAGACGTCATGGATGTCGCTGTAGGGCAGGAAGGCAATCTTCTCGGCATCAAAGGCGCCGAGGAAGGTGGGCGGCATGTGTCGGTCAAAGGTGCGTGCCTTTCCGATGGTGAGGATGAGCTGCACGAGCGACTCGTCGATGTCGTGCGATGTACCCTTCTTGGCTTCGGCCCAAAGCAGGTACTCCCTGTCCTCGGGTGCCGGAGCGACGCCATGCAGCGGCAGTGCGGGTAGGGCTACGGCAAAGTCAATGTTGCCCAAGATGGGCGTGGCGTCGTAGGCGCCGAAATAGTCGTGCCGGAGTCGGTTCTTAATCTCTTCTTCGCGGAGGTTGGTTTGATACTTCATAAAGGGGAAATAAGCGGGGAGGAGGCATGCAGAAAAACAAGGGCTGAAATCAGTGACTTCGGGGTCGGGATAAAAATCCAAGACCTAAACGTGCGGCGCGTTGTCATCCCTCCTCGGGAGGAAGATCGAAAAGCGGCCGGGTACACGGGAGGGGGGAATCCTCCATCTCGCGTGCCCGGCCTTAGCTGTTACGCATTGGCCACCAAGTAGGCGGTGTAGGCGATGAAGCAGAGGGTCATTACGACGCCCTCCCAGCGGGTGATGGTGCGCTGGCGGAAGAACTGTCCGAAGATGAGCAGGAGGACGGCCGATCCGATCATCACGGCATAGTCGACCATCGTAATGCCGGCTACGTGTAGCGGCGAGATGGAGGCGGCGCAACCGAGGACGAAGAAGATGTTGAAGAGGTTCGAGCCGACCACGTTGCCGATGGCCATCTGTGGATTCTTCTTCAGCGCAGCCACGGCGGAGGTGGCCAGCTCGGGTAGGGAGGTGCCGCCGGCGACGAGCGTCAGGCCGATGGTCGACTCGCTCACGCCGAGGTTGCGCGCGATGGCCGACGAGCCGTCGACGAAGAGCTGTCCGCCGTAGATCAGCCCTGCTAGTCCGCCGACGATGTAGAGCGCCGAGCGCCAGACGGGCATGGATTTGATGCCCTCCTCGTCGGCGTCGTCCGTCTTATTGTGGGCGATGGCCAAGGTGTATCCGAAGAAGATGGCGAAGAAGCAGAGGAGCACCAGTCCGTCGATGCGGCTGAGGACGTTCTCCGTGGCGCCGTCGATCCAGACGTCGCTGGCTACGAAGAGGAGCACCAAGGAGGCGAGGATGCAGAAGGGCACTTCTTTCGTTATGGTGCTTCGAGGGACGTGCAGCGGAATGATGGCGGCTGTCACGCCAAGGATCAAGAGGACGTTGAAAATGTTCGACCCGACCACGTTGCCCATGGCCAGGTCGGGGCTGCCCTTGAGGGCGGAGAGTACGCTCACGGTCAGCTCCGGGGCGGAGGTGCCGAAGGCTACGATCGTGAGGCCGATCACGAGGTTTGAGATGCGGAATCGCTTGGCTACGGCCGCGGCGCCGTCAGTCAGGGCGTTGGCGCCGACGAGGATCAGCACCAGTCCGATGACGACAAAAACGAGGGACATCCATACGTTGTTCATTGTTTTTCCATCCTTTCTTCTTCATTGTTTTCCAGCCGATCGATGGCGTCCCGAAGGGCGACGAGCTCGGCGCGAATCGTTTTTAATTTCTCTATGATTTGCATTTGGTTGATAGTAGTCTCCTTGTTGTCCTTGAGCTTGCGTCGGGCGCCGGCGACGGTCATACCGCGTTCCTTGAGGAGGTAGTGGATGAGGCCGATGAGCTCAATGTCCTGCTCGGTGTAGTAGCGGGTGCCGCCGGGCGTCTTGCGCGGAGCGAGCTCGTCGAATTCCTTCTCCCAGTAGCGGAGGGTGGATTCGTTCAGGCCGAAGCGTGCGGCTACTTCCCGGATGGAGAAGTAGAGCTTGAGGTTCTTGTTCTGTTTTAATCCCATTGATGGGCGAGGGGGGGGATCAGTCGAGCACCTGGCCGTGGTTCTCAGACAGCTGCAGCATCTGGTCGTACTCCTCGGGATTGAGATCCTGATAGTAGTACTTGGCGGGGTTGTCCGGTTTGTCGTTGATGTGCACCTCGTAGTGCAGGTGTGGGCCGGTGGATTTGCCGGTGCTACCCACCAGGCCGATCACTTCGCCACGGGTCACAGACTGCCCTTCGCGGACGAGGATCTTCTCCATGTGGCCGTAGAGCGTTTTGTAGCTGTAGCCATGATCGATGATGACGCAGTTGCCGTAGCCCTGTTTCCATCCGGCTAGGATGACGCGGCCGTTACCCGTGGCGTAGATATCCGTGCCCATCGGGGCGGCGAAGTCCATGCCCGCATGGAAGCGGAGGGTGTGATAGATCGGGTCGATACGTGTGCCGTAGCCCGATGCGGTGCGTTTGAGGTCTTTGTTCGATATGGGCTGGATGGCGGGGATGCAGCGCACACGCTCTTCGAGACTTTTACCGATGGAGATCAGCTCCTCGAGCGAGTTAGATTCGACGTAGAGCTGCTTCTTGAGCATGTCGAGCTTCTGCGTGGTCTCGATCACCAGATCGGCGTTGGAGAGGCTGGAGAGGTAGGCGTAGCGGTTGGTGCCGCCGAAGCCCGGTTTGCGGACAGATTCAGGGATGGAGCGGGCTTGGAAGATGGCACGATAGAGGTTCTCGTCGCGTTGCTGGATGTCGTCCAAAACCTCCAGCGCATCGTTGAGTTGCAGGCTGAGCACCTCGTATTGGGTTTGCAGCAGTTTGTTCTCCTTTTGCAGGAGGGATTCCATGGGGGAGGAGAAAATGTTGGCGAAAAGAAAGAAGAGCGCTACCCCGACCAATATGCCGATGCTGGCATGCCTGACGACAGCGAAAATGCGCTGCTTGACGGTGGGATAGACCCGCTCGAAGCTGAGCGTCTCCGTGTTGTACTTGTAGTATATCTTCTTTGACTTGAATAGTCCCATAATCAATTCATCCCTTATGATTGAGGCGCAAATGTAGGTTTTGACCTATGTTTGCGCCCCATTTGCAAGGTTTTAACAGGTTATTTACATATTCAAATATGCTGACAGCACAAGAAATTCGCGAATCATTCTTGTCTTTTTTCGCATCGAAAAGACACCATATTGTACCATCGGCTCCGATGGTTATTAAGGACGATCCCACGCTGATGTTTACCAACGCCGGGATGAACCAATTCAAGGACATTATACTCGGTAACACCGCCATCAAATACCCTCGCGTGGCCGATTCTCAGAAATGTTTGCGCGTCAGCGGTAAGCACAACGACCTCGAGGAGGTGGGCCACGACACGTATCACCACACCATGTTCGAGATGCTCGGCAACTGGTCGTTCGGCGATTATTTCAAGAAAGAAATTATCAGCTGGGCGTGGGAATACTTGGTTGACACGCTGCATCTTGACCCGGCACGACTCTACGCCACCATCTTCGAGGGCAGCCCATCCGAGGGCCTCGAGCGCGACAGTGAGGCGGCCGGCTATTGGGCCGAATACCTGCCCGCTGACCACATCCTCGAGGGCAACAAGCACGACAACTTTTGGGAGATGGGCGACACGGGCCCCTGCGGACCTTGTTCGGAGATCCACATCGACCTCCGGCCCGACGCTGAGCGCGCGGCTGTGCCCGGGGCATCGCTCGTGAACAAAGACAATCCGCTCGTGATCGAGATCTGGAACCTCGTCTTCATGCAATATAACAGGAAGGCCGATGGCTCCTTGGAACCGCTGCCGAACCGCGTCATCGATACAGGCATGGGCTTCGAGCGACTCTGTATGGCGCTGCAAGGCAAGACGTCGAACTATGACACGGACGTCTTCCAGCCGCTCATCCAGGCCATCGCCCACATGACGGGCACGACCTACGGCGCCGATCGGCAGAAGGACGTGGCTATGCGCGTCGTGGCGGACCATATCCGCACCATCGCCTTCTCCATCACCGACGGACAGCTGCCCTCGAACGCCAAGGCGGGCTATGTGATCCGCCGCATCCTGCGCCGCGCGGTGCGTTACGCCTACACCTTCCTCGACTGCAAAGAGGCCTTCATGTATCGCCTCCTCCCGACGCTCATCGCCACGATGGGCACGGCTTATCCGGAGCTAGTGGCCCAGCAGGAGCTGATCGGAAAGGTGATGAAGGAAGAGGAAGAGGCTTTCCTCCGCACGCTCGAAACAGGCATCCGTTTGCTCGAAAAAAAGATCGAAGAGCTGAACGCCGCGGGTCGTAAAACGCTGGCCGGAACGGACGCCTTCGCCCTCTACGACACGTATGGCTTTCCGCTTGACCTCACCGAACTGATCCTCCGCGAGCATGGCATGGACGCTGACCTCAAGGGCTTCGACGCCGAGATGCAGAAGCAAAAGGAACGCGCACGCAACGCCGCCGCCATCGAGGCT
This sequence comes from Tannerella serpentiformis, assembly GCF_003033925.1. Taxonomy (NCBI): domain Bacteria; kingdom Pseudomonadati; phylum Bacteroidota; class Bacteroidia; order Bacteroidales; family Tannerellaceae; genus Tannerella; species Tannerella serpentiformis. The sequence continues at coordinate 483,585 of NZ_CP028365.1, read as the reverse complement.
GACGACTGGGTGACGCTGCGCGAGGGCGAGACGGCCTTCGTGGGTTACGACATGATGGAGTGCGACGTGGAGATCCTCCGCTACCGCCGCATCAAACAGAAAAACAAGACCCTCTATCAGATCGTCCTCGACAAGACGCCCTTCTACGCTGAGATGGGTGGACAGGTGGGCGACAGCGGATGGCTCATCGCCCCGGACGGCGAACAGACGGAGATCATCGACACGAAGCGCGAAAACAACCTGCCTGTGCACCTCACCACGAAGCTCCCGAAAGACCTCACCGCCTCGTTCACAGCCCGCATCGACGTGGAGCGCCGCATCCGCTGCGAATGCAACCACACGGCTACGCACCTGCTCCATGAGGCGCTCCGCGAGACGCTCGGCACACACGTTGAGCAGAAAGGATCGTACGTCGGGCCCGAGTCGCTCCGCTTCGACTTCTCCCACTTCGGCAAGATGACCGACGAGGAGATCCGCCGCGTGGAGCAGATCGTCAACCGTCGCATCCGCCAGAACCTGCCTCTCGACGAGCGTCGCAACATGCCCATCGCCGAGGCCAAAGCCTTGGGCGCGATGGCCCTCTTCGGCGAGAAGTACGGCGAGGAAGTGCGCGTCGTGCGCTACGGCACCTCCGTCGAGCTTTGCGGCGGCACCCACATCCCCGCCACCGGCATGATCGGCTCCATGTACATCACCAGCGAAAGCTCCATTGCCGCCGGTGTGCGCCGCATCGAGGCCGTCACGGCCGACGCTGCCGAGCGACTTTTCCACTTCACCCAAGACGCCGTGCGCGAGGTGCGCGCCTTGTTCAACAACGTGCCCAACCTGCTGCCGACCATCCGCAAATCGATCGAAGAGAACAGCGAGCTCAAGCGGCAAGTCGGCGAGTACATCCGGGAGAAAGCCGCCACGATGAAGAAGGAATTGCTCGCCCACGCCGTCGATCGTCGTGGCACCCGACTGATCCTCTTCAACGGCGAGGGCGACGTCGACCTCTGCAAGTCGATCGCCATGCAGATCAAGGACGAATCGTCGAGCGACGAGCGTATCTGCTTCGTGGCCGGCATCCGCGACCACGATCGTTGCGGCCTGCTCGTCCTGCTCAGCCAGCCCCTCGTCAGTGAAGGTCTCGACGCCGCGAAGCTGGTCAAGAAGGGCTCCTCGTTCATCCGCGGTGGAGGCGGCGGACAGCCCCACTTCGCCATGGCTGGCGGCAAGAACCCCGACGGCTTGAGCGCCGCCATCGACGCCATCTTGGAGGAGGCCGGACTGAAATAAAGTCGCCCGGACCGCCCCCGCCAAGAGCTTTGCAAGCGTGTGAAATCCAATCTGAGCCTCATTTTGGACTTTGCACGCTTGCAAAATGCAATCTGAGGCTCATTTTGGACTTTGCACGCTTGTAAAATGCAATCTGAGGCTCATTTCGGACTTTGCACGCTTGTAAAATGCAATCCGAGCCTCATTTTGGACTTTGCACGCTTGTAAAATCCAATCTGAGGCTCATTTCAGGCTTTACATGCTTGTAAAATCCAATCTGAGGCTCATTTCGGACTTTGCACGCTTGTAAAATGCAATCTGAGCCTCATTTCAGGCTTTGCACGCTTGTAAAATGCAATCTGAGCCTCATTTTGGACTTTGCACGCTTGTAAAATGCAATCTGAGGCTCATTTTAGACTTTACACGCTTGTAAAATGCAATCTGAGGCTCATTTTGGATTTTGCACGCTTGTAAAATGCAATCTGAGGCTCATCTTCTCCCATTATTATATGTATAGCATAGACCCCCCAATGATCATCTTCACAAAAGACATCGCCGAGGCGCTGACCGCCTACCTCGCGTCAAAGAATTACGACAAGACCTACCTCGTCACCGACACCAACACGCGGCAGCACTGCCTGCCCCTGCTCGAAGGCACTCCCGCCCTCCGCGACGCCGGGCAGATCACCATCGAGGCCGGCGACGTCCATAAAGACATCGCGCAGGTGGCCCAGATCTGGCAGCACCTCTCCGACGGCGGCGCCTCGCGTCACTCGCTGCTCATCAACCTCGGCGGCGGCATGGTGACAGACCTCGGCGGCTTCGCCGGCGCCACCTTCAAGCGCGGCCTGCACGTCCTCAACATCCCCACCACCCTCATGGCCTCCGTCGACGCCGCCGTGGGCGGAAAGACGGGCATCAACTTCAACGGCCTCAAGAACGAGATCGGCTCCTTCCACCAGCCCGATTGCGTGATGATCGACTGCACCTTCCTCCGCACCCTCGACCGCGACAACCTCCTCTCCGGCCTCGCCGAAATGATCAAGCATGGTCTCATCGCCGACTCCGACCACCTGCGCGCCCTCCTCACCATCGACATTTCTGCCCGCCACTTCACCATTGATCCCGCTGAGGTGGAGCGTTCCGTCGCTGTCAAAGCGCGCATCGTCGAGGAGGACCCCATCGAGCAGGGCATTCGTAAGGCGCTCAACTTCGGCCACACCATCGGCCACGCTTTCGAGAGCCTCTCCTTCGCCCGCAGCCGTCCCATCCTCCACGGCCATGCCGTCGCCGCGGGCATCGTCTGCGAACTCTACCTCTCGCACAAACACTGCGGCCTCTCGACCGACGATCTGCGCCGCGTAACCCACTTCATCCGTTCGGGCTATCCACCCTTCTCGTTCAGTTGCCGTGATTACGACACGATCTACGAACGCATGACGCATGACAAGAAGAACGCTGGCGGCCGCATCCGCTTTGCCCTCCTGCGCGGAATCGGCGACGTCGTCATCGATCAAGAAGTGCCTCGTGAGCTCGTCATCGAGTCGTTCGACTTCTATCGGGAGAACATGGGACAGTAAGAAATAGTGCGCACGGGGTTTTGGTTAGTCGATTATCTTTCTACTTTTGCCGCGCATTCGAGAAAACGATGCAACGCGGGGTGTAGCTCAGCCCGGTTAGAGTACTCGTCTGGGGGGCGAGTGGTCGCTGGTTCGAATCCAGTCACCCCGACTAACTGGAAGGCCTCTCAAAGTCAGCATTCAAGCTGCTTTGAGGGGCTTTTTTCATGGCCATGAACGAGGCGGCGCCGCGCCTCTCCGCAGAGCCGTTTTCGGGTATTATGGGGATATTGGAGAGTGCCGCAATCGAGTGTTTATCGATCAACGTAGAACCGATAACTATTGAGAAGCTGTCATCAGAAAGTCTCTATTCGCGTGGGGGGGAAAGGAAGCCGGATACTTCTATCCATTGCCGGTTTGCGGCAAAAGAGACGATGTTCCACGAGTAGGGTGTTTTCAGGTATCGCTTTCGGGGCGGGGGCAGAGAATCGCGCGACATTACAGACGTCCGCAGAGGAACGAGAGAAGACCGCCTCTCTTCATCAGGAAAGCTCCCTCTTCTTGAGGATCCGATCTTTTCCCGGGTCATGAAAGCGAGGAGGTAATAGAGCCATTGTCACTCTCCTTATTCCTTTGGATTCAATGGTAGTAGTTTGACGGAATAGAAATCCATAAAAAAATAAAGCAGTACGTTGAAACGAAATAATTTGATTCCCTCTACGGCAAATTTTTGCCGACAAACATTCGGCTATCAAATGAACTACAGACATAAGACTAAAGTGAAGAATAAAAAGAGCTCCGATGTCAGATAAGGGGACTTCGGGGCAGATTCCAAATCAATAAAGTATTACAAAATGAAGAAGAGAAGAATCTCTGGTAGGACGTTCGCTATGGCCCTTGCGGCCACGACGTTTTTTGCAGCACCATCCTACGACGCTTGGGCCTCCAGCCCGGACGCCAGTGGACGGAACGGAGAGGCCAGCCTTCGGGCACCGCTATCCAACCCCGCAGTATCCGATGGTGATCTGCTTGGCACCTGGACCATCAACCGGGTGAAGGTCAAAAAGACCGTCGATGGTGTCTCCTCCGAGCGCACCTATTCGGCCGGTCAGAAGGTGGAGTCGTTCATTCCTTGCCCTCAAAGATGGAGGATGATGAATAGCAAGGAGTTGGAAATGTATTTTGAGGATGGGCGGAAAGAAGTGCTTGAGTATAAGTTGGGAGACGGACAGTTCTCCATCAACAGCTTGGGCGCCATTTTTGACTATTCGTATAGCGTGAATGGGAATACGATGACCTTAACGTCGATCTTTAAGTACGGCAAAGAGGAAGAACAATTGATCGTGGATTTGAAAAAGCAAAACTGATCGGGAGTATGAAGCGAATAATTACACTATTCCTCCTCTTGGTATTTGCGTGCTCTCTTGGTGCGCAAGTCGAGACGCGAGGGTCTGATTTCTGGATTACGTTCGGTAATAATGCAAACGCCCCATCGAATGGCGTATATCTGCAGTTGCGAATCGTAGCCAAACAAGCGGTAACGGGTCGGATTACGTTTACGGAGAACAACAAGGTTGTTCCCTTCTCAATCTCAGATAATGACGCGTTCAATTACACCCTGACTCAAGAGGATAGAGCTGCCTCCTACTCCCTTGAAACGAGGATAAGCAGCAAGTCTATCCGAATCCAAACGGACAATGATATTCCCGTGACGGTGTATGCCTTTAATACCTATGCGGCATTGGCTGATGCGACGAATTTGTTGCCTGTCCCCACACTGGGAAGCGATTATTATCATTTGGGGCGAGCTGCTGTTAATAGTAATTTTACTGACAACTACATGGTTGTAGCCACTCAGGATAACACGATCGTCTACGAGAATGGAAATGATGTGGCACACCTTTCAAAAGGGCAAGTCTATTTCAGACGAGCTGATAACATGAGCCAAGATTTGAGTGGACGTCACATCACCTCAAACAATCCGATAGCCTACTTCACAGCCCACAATTATCATCAGATAGATGGTGGTGGTGACAATATCTTCCAGCAATTGACCTCCACCGAAACTTGGGGTACCAAGTTTATTGTACCGGTCAGCTTGAGAGGTGTTGAATTGATTAGGATTGTTGCGTCTCATAATAACACCAAGGTTACGCAGACCGGGGCGGTACTCCCTAAAACGTCTACACCTGCTCAACAGACTTATACACTTAACGCCGGAGAGTTCGTAGAGCTTCAGATTTCATTAGCTAATAAGGGCTGCTATATCGAGAGTGATAAGCCAGTGCAAGTCTGCTCCTACATGGTGGGAATGAATTACAATAATGGTGCGGTTGGTAATGGTGATGAATCGCTTGTGTGGATTCCTCCTGTTGAGCAGTCTGTGCAAACAGCCTTGATTGCACCATTTGGTTCAGATAGGTTGTCGTCTCATTATGCATTGATCGTGACCCCTACCGCGACAAAAGAGAAAACGACCATTAAGATTGGGGCTGGACAGACGATGCTTTTGAGTAGTCAAAACGGTACGTGGTATGACAATCCGAGCTCCGGTATGTCATTCTACAACCTACAGCTTACGGAGTCTTCGGCCTCTTATCTGTTTGACAACGAAGAGGGCCTTATTGTTTATGGATATGGCTTTGGATCTTTCATATCCTACTACTACATGGCAGCATCATCCCTACGGCAGCTGAACCCTTCATTCTATATCAATGATGTCCATTTCCAAAATGCGAATGGGCAGACGTACTGCAATGGCTCGTTCAAATTCAAGGCTGAATTGAATTTCCCGCTAAGTGCGAATCCCGGACATATAAAATGGTATGTCAACGGAGTCGAAGAGCCCACCGCTCAAGATAAGATCGAATGGACGAAGTCGTCATTCCCATTGAAGACCCCTCAAGAGATCAAATTGGTCGTTATCGGAGAAGATGGAAAGCAGCTCACGATAAAATCTACGATAACAGTAGTAGATCCCAAACCATTGAAGATTACGGGTGACCGTTTTATCTGCCCACCTGCAAAAAATACGGTGTTGACAGCTGAAAGTGGTCCGACACGTTATCAGTGGTACTATAATGGCAATCCTATTTTAGGAGCCATAGAGAATACATACACGGTTACGTCGGATAAAGCGGGTCAATACTCAGTAATTGGCTCGTATGGTAAGTGCACCTCCCCGATGAGTGACACCGTAACCGTGGTAGACGGCTGCAACGCTACGCTCAATGTGACCTACAACGGAAACGGCAGTAACAGTGGCACGGTGCCGACGGACGAGAAGAGTCCCTATGTCGAGGATGCCGAAGTGACCGTAAAGGGCTTGGGCGACCTCAAGCGTACGGATGCTACGTTCATCGGTTGGAGCTTTACGCAGAAGCAAGGCGTCATCACCGCCAAGAGCGACGAGCCGACCGACCTGAAGAAGGAGAACGACAAGTTCACCATCAAGACCGATACGACGCTTTACGCCACATGGGCCGTCGATAAGAAAGGTCCCAATGGCAACGGTGACAATGTGCCCGACTACCTGCAAAACGGGGTGACCTACAACGGTAACGGTGGAACCGGTGCCGCTCCGACGGATGATAACCTCTACAACGCCAATACGCAGGTTGAGGTGAAAGATTCCGGCAGCCTCGTTCGTACGGGTGCAGCATTCGTCGGCTGGAGCTTCACGCAGAAAGAGCTGATCAAGAAGGCCAGCGAGGTGCCAAGCGACCTGAAGACGAAAGGCCAGAACTTCACCATTACCCAGGACACGACACTCTTCGCCGTATGGGGTGAGGACAAGACCGGCCCGAACGGAACCTCTGACGGTATCCCCGACTATCTGCAAAAGGGTCTCACCTACAACGGTAACAACCAAACCAGTGGCGACGCTCCGGTAGATAACAACCGCTATAACAGCGGCACGTCAGTAGCTGTAAAAGATTCCGGCACGATGGTTCGCACCGAGGCCGTGTTCCTTGGCTGGAGTTTCGCGCAAAAGGGTCTGATCACGCAGGCCGCGGATGAACCCGCAGACCTGAAGAAGACCGGTGCCCACTTCAACATCACGGCCGATACGACGCTCTTTGCCGTATGGGCAATCGACAAGACGGGCCCGGGCGGTACCCCCGACGGTAAGCCTGACTACAGCCAAGCCGGCGTGACCTACAAGGGCAACGACAATACCGGTGGTACGGCTCCGGTAGATTCGAAGCTTTACAATGACAACGACGATGTGAAAGTGCTCGATAAGGGTAGCTTGGTTCGTACGGATGCCGTCTTCCTCGGCTGGCTCTTCGAGCAGAAGCCTCTGATCACGAAGAAGGCTGATGTACCGGCAACGATCTACCAGAAGGATGCCACCTTCAAGTACTCGGCTAACCAGAAGACCCTCTTCGCACTCTGGGGAGAGGATAAGACTGGCCCGAACGGGACCTCTGACGGTATCGCTGACTACCTGCAAAACGGTGTCACCTACAACGGCAACAATCAGAGCAGCGGCGCGGCTCCCGTGGACGCTAACCGCTATAACAATGGTGAGAACGTAACGGTGAAAGATTCTGGTTCACTGGCACGCACCGAGGCTGTATTTATCGGCTGGAGCTTCACACAGAAACCTGTAATCACGAAGGCCGCAGATGAACCTGCCGACCTGAAGAAGAAGGGTGCTACGTTCGCAAGCACAAGCGATACGACGCTTTACGCTGTATGGGCAATCGACAAGACCGGCCCGAACGGTACGCCTGACGGTAAGCCGGACTATAGCCAGGACGGCGTGACCTACTATGCTAACGGTGGCACAGGCGACGCTCCGACGGACAACAGCCTCTATAACGACAATGACGAAGTGACCGCGAAGGATAAAGGCACCTTGGCACACACGGAGGCCGTGTTTATTGGCTGGCTGTTCAATAGCCACGCCTTGGTTACGAAGGCTGCCGATGTGCCGACAGGTCTGAAGCAATCCGGAGACAAGTTCAATTACTCGTCTACGACCAATAAGCTCTACGCTATCTGGGGTCAGGACAAGACCGGCCCGAACGGCAACTCGGATAATATCCCCGACTACCTGCAGAAGGGCGTTACCTACGACGGCAACGAGAACTCTACCGGTACAGCACCGACGGATGACAAACGCTATAACAGCAATGACGCAGTGACCGTCCTGGGCAAGAATGATCTGACCCGCGATAAGGCCGCGTTTGTTGGCTGGAGCTTCGGTAAGAAGTCGCTGCTGACCACGAAAGCCGAGCACGATGCAGTGACCGACCTGAAGAAGGAACACGAGACGTTCACCATCACCACCGACACGACGCTCTTCGCCGTATGGGGTAAGGACGAAACCGGCCCAGCTGGACAGAGCGATGATGTGCCCGACTACCTACAGATGGGTGTGACCTACGACGGTAACGGTGGCACAGGCACAGCGCCGACAGATGCCAACCGCTATGACAACAACGCAACCGTAACGGTGAAAGACAAAGAACAGCTGACCCGTAATCAAGCCGTATTCATCGGCTGGAGCTTCGGCGTGCATCCTTTGGTTGAGACGTCGGCCGCACAAAGTGCAATAACCGATCTGAAGCAGCCAGGTGGAACCTTCGCCATCACGGCCGATACGACGCTCTATGCGGTATGGGCAGTAGATAAGACCGGTCCGAGCGGCACACCAGACGGCAAGCCAGACTATAGCCAAGATGGCGTGACCTATCATGCTAATGGCGCCAGTGGCACGGCTCCGCAGGATGCCAACCTCTATAATAATGACGACCAAGTGACCATCAAGGATAAGGGCGACTTGACGCTTAACCAGACGGTATTTATCGGATGGCACACTTCAAGTGTATCTGTAGTGACAACTGCATCCGCTGTACCGGCCGACATGAAGCAGCCGAATCAGCAAGTGTCTTACTCATCCGCACTCGCAAACCTATACGCCGTATGGGGTGAGGATAAGACGGGTCCGAACGGTCAGAGCGACAATGTGCCCGACTACCTGCAGAAAGGCGTGACCTATGTTGGTAACGGCAATGACGGTGGTACGGCCCCTGTGGATAACAATCGCTACAATGACAGCATGATGGTTACCGTGAAGGGCAAAGGCACCTTGACGCGTACAAAGGCTGCCTTTATTGGTTGGAGCTTTAGCACCTCAAGTCTGATCACAGCCAAGGCCGATGAGCCAAGCGGTTTGATGAAGCCAGATACAGCCATTAGGATCACATCTGATCTGACCTTCCATGCCGTATGGGCTAAGGATGCCAACCAGAATGGTATCCCTGACTATGACGAAGTGTTTGTTACATGGAATCCGGGAGCTCAGCCTCGGGCCGGTAAGCAGAGGACTGAGCCCGTATCGAAAGGCACCCTTCAGTTCAAGGCCAACGGCTTTGCCATACGTGGTTATGTTCTGCTCGGATGGTCTGAACAAAAGAAGCCCGTGGTGACAAGTCAGGCAGCGGAGAATAGCCTATCCAATTTCCATAGGCTCGGAAGTCAGTACGACATTCAGGAGGATAAGAAGTTCTTCGCTGTATGGGCGATCGATAAGGACAACAATGGTTCACCTGATTACAATAATGCAGTGGTTGAGAAGCGCTCGCAATTGAGAATCTTGTCAGAGGATCAGACAGATCAGACAGCGCCCCAGCTTGAAGCAGCCGCCATCCGCGTATGGGCTCATGAGGGTGTGCTCTATATCGAGTCCGACCGTCGTACACGTGCAGAGGTCTACACCCGTAGCGGTGCGTTGTACAAGCGTATCGACGTAGCCGAAGGGCAGACACGCGAACCGCTCGCCGAAGGCTTCTATGTGGTAGTCATCGACGGCAAGACGCACAAAGTGATAGTGAAGTAAACCAAACCAAATTACAATGGAATATGATACGAACAAGTAAAAAGAATTGTTTGTGGGCTATGATAGCAACCTTCGGGTTGCTGTCCGCCCTCAATATCGGCTCGCTGCGTGCAGCCGATGTGACTTGGCGCCCGGGGGCCCAGCCTCGTGCGGGTGCACAAAGGACGGAGACGGTAGCCAATGGCATGCACCGGTTGACTCACAATGGCTACGGGATACGTGGCTATATGTTGCTCGGATGGTCCGATCGTAAATTGCCTGTGGTGACTTCTTCCTCTGCAGAGATGGGAATTGAGACGTTGCTCTATCGAGTGGGAGATGCTATCGATATACAATCCGATAGGACGTTGTATGCTGTATGGGCTATTGATAAAGACAACAATGGCTCTCCCGATTATAATAATGCGCGAAGAGAAGTGAAGGATCTGGCCCAGATCGAGAGAGGAATAGCTGAACGCGAAAGAAAAAAGCGGGCTGCCGAAACAGGTGCAGCACGTTATAACCTTCGAGCGGCAGCAGTCTCGCTTCCGAAATGGAATATTGATGATGATATACTAGCCTATAAAGACAACGTTTTTTACGTAGGCTGTGTGTATAATACGGATACACTCGAAGAGCACAATCTAAGAGAGACGATTATTTGCTGGAATAAGAACGAGAACGTTTTTGGCGGGCTAAAACTAGCTAGCATGAAAATGATAAAGGCAGCTCGTGACTTAGAGCTTGTTTTTGAATACGGAGGCGTATTGGAAGATTCTTGCTTAACGGGAGGCCGGGCTCAAAAACCCATCACGAGAATCCTGCTTCCGAGGGATTCTGCAGTACACACTTTAATCATGTGTGATCCGATACAGTTTACCCGGATCAAGGAGGATGGCGATGCGGTATTGAAGATGTACTTTGTCAGAAAGAAGACGGGTAACGGCCCCGATACGCTGGCGAACGATGCCTCGGATTGGGTGGTACCTCCCACTAATGCTTGGAGATACCCGGGGGTGGGTAATAGCCATCCGGCGTTATTCCCCCATCCTTTTTACAATGAGGAGACCGGTGAGCCATCCGATACGTTCACCGTTCGATTCAAGATCTACAACCAGCCAAAATTCGCTTCGAATATTATTCGCTCGCGAGTGCATTATCGCGACACGATGCGTTTGAATTACGGCTTTGTGAGCGGTACAGACACAAAGTATATGGTACGTAGCCTTGATGGAGGTTGGAACTGGCATCCGGCTGATTCGCCCCTGACCGATGTGGAGAGAGACTTGCTACAAGACGACAGTGTACGCGTCTGTCTGAGACAACTCGATTCAAAAGTCGGGCGATCAGCAGATCTAAAGCAAACTTATATGGACCCGAATAGATTTTACTATACCGGCGATACCCTTAATAGTCTTACCAATCTCCTGAATGGAGGTACTGAAGAGATAGCTTATAGAAGGAAGATGGGTATTCCATATTACAAATCATTGTTCGAAAGTCAGTCGGCTACCATTCAGAATGCTATCATAGAATATTATGAGGATGGTTCCTTTATGGGTATTGGTTCTGGAACTTGGGGCCCCCTTAGCGATGAAGATAAATACAACCCAGAGGGAGGTGAATTTTCGCAGGTATTAGACAACTTGCTCATGGACAATTTTCCTCTTCCTTCCGGTCACCCATTGGAAAATTTTGTGAGCAGAATTAATTACCCGCGAGGAACTGATCAGGCTTTAGATGCCATACTGAGAAGAAATCTGAATACGGTATTAGGTAAAGAACTGGCCGACAAGCAACTTGTCCCCGACTGGTGCCGTGATGAGAGCTACTGCTTCTATGTCAAGCGGGATGCACCTCCCGTTCATCAGCGCTCGGTGTTTATCCCGACGGTGGAAGGGGTGACGGTCGTTTCGCCGGGAGTTGGATACAGCTCGATACCTTCACAGAAGAACTTCACCTTCCGCGTCAAGTATGCCGGCGAACCGATGACGGTCACGGCTAAGCGTCTGATCGACGGTCGCACGGTGGAAGTGCTGACGGGTACGCGGAACGCAGATGGCGAATACGAATATGTGATTCGTCGCGTGATGCAAGACCTGACGCTGGAGTTCACCAAGACGGTGGCCAATACACTGGTAGATCAGCCGTCCGTATGGGCGAACAGCGGTGCGGTTCGCATCCACGCCCCGAAGGAGACGACGGTGCGCATCTACTCTGCTTCGGGTGTGCTGGTAAAGCAGGCCACGGTGCAAGGCGACAAGACGGTGCCTCTCGCTGCCGGTCTCTACCTCGTTGTCCTCAGCGACGGCACAACGCAGAAGGTATTGGTACAATAATCCAATCGTAACGCTACTCCGTCCCCCCCCCTCATCTTTTTGACGTGGGGGGCGGTATAAAAGAAGAAGCGGGCATGCCTATCCAAGGGCGTGCCCGCTTTCCTTTTCTATACGTGCCTCCAACACGGACGCCAAAAAATGAACCGGATTTTACACCAAAAACCGTTTGGGAGCCCGAAACTTGGGGCAGTTTCGCTTGCGTAAGCGTATGGGGGAGGATGGTCTGCACCCCTACGGAGATCAAAACCACGCGTGGGTGGGCTTTCCGTAGGGGTACAGAGATTAAAACCACGCGTGGGTGGGCTTTCTGTAGGGGTACGGAGATTAAAACCACACGTGGGTGGGCTTTCCGTAGGGGTACGGAGATTAAAACCACGCGTGGGTGGGCTTTCCGTAGGGGTACGGAGATTAAAACCACGCGTGGGTGGGCTTTCTGTAGATGTACAGGGGAGTAAGACCCCGCGCCCGGATCCCTACGGAGACGCCCCCGCTTCTTTCTTATTCGAACGACAGGTAGGGCTCGAGGCGTGCACGGTCGGCGTCGGAGAACTCCTCCAGCAGCGACAGCTCGCTCCAACCGCTGATGGGGCCGTTCTTGCGACGTAGGCGGACGATGACCTTCGCTTGGTAATAGTTGATGTAGGGGTGGCGCCGAAGCGAATCTTCCGATAGCCGGTTGACGGCCAGACGACGGATGAGTCGCGGATTGACGGTGAACCAGGGCGCCAGTTCGGCGTATTTCTCTTCGTCGACGCCGTAGACCTCGCTCAGCTGCTCCACGCGGGCAAAGCCACCGAGCAGGGCGCGAAACTTTGCGATCCGCCGCGCGTAATACGGCCCGATGCCAGGCACCTTTTGTAGGGCTACGGTGTCGGCTGCGTTCAGCTCGAGCGTCTGCCCCGGCGAGAGTTTTTCGCGGTGCGGATAGTGTGGCCGTCGGTCGGTCAGGCGCCGGACACGCTCCCCCAGACTCTCCCTGCGATACGAGCGACGGTAGGCCGTATGCCGCGGACGACTGTCGGACGGCGGCGAGGCATACGTGGGCCGGTCTGCCGCGCGAGTGTCGATCGGCGGCACTGTCTGTTCCGTGGCCACCGACGCTGCGGCCTGCTGCCGATCATAGAGGATGTCGCCCCAAATCAAAAGGATCAACCCGATGGCGATCAGGATGAGCAGTAGGATCAGGGCACGCCGTTCGCCGATGGAGAGGTAGAAGAAGTCTTTCCAGTCGTTCATGGCTTTAGATGCCGGCTATGCTAAGGAGTGCTTGATGAGGCCGAACGCGATGCGGCACGACAGGCAACGCTTCGGCTCGCAGTACTCGCGGCGGAGCTGTAGCAGGGCTTGCGAATCGGAGGCGTTGCGGGGACGGATACCGGCCTCGGTGAAGGGGCGGATGACGGCGTTGCGCTCCGGGGGCAGGCTGTCGAGGAGGCGCTGGGCGCGTTCGCAGTATTCGGGCACATTCTTCTGGAGACCGTAGGCGTAGAGGATCGGTACGACGGTGTTGATCAGCATCAGGCGGGCGGCGGAGGGGCCGAGGGAGGGCTTATGCGGCGGCGAGGGATAGTCGAAGTGGAAGTGCGTATTCCAATAGGCCGACAGTGGGACGTCGAAGCAGCGGCAGAGGCGGTCGGCCGAGGGATCCTCGAGTATCTCGGAGAAGAGCGTGTCGTTGTGCGCCCAGACGGAGGCGAGTTGCGCCACGCGGAGGTGAGGGAAGTTGAGGGGGCGGGTGCGGAAGTTCTTGAAGAGGTGGGCGTCGATCGGGCGAAGGCTGTACTTGGTGCGGAGGAAGTGGTATTCGCGCTGTAGGGTGCGGTAGTAGGCGTCGTCACGTGCGTCGCTGAGCATGCCCGCTTGGCCGAAGAGCAGGGCCTCGATTTGCACCGTGCTGTGGCGCTGCTTGCAGATGTATTTGAAGGGTAGCCCGGAGGCGAGCCACTCGAAGGCGTCGCTGTTGGTGCCAAAGCCGAAGTTGCGCGAGAGGGTGATGTAGAACGTTTCGTTCCAGTCGTTGTGTGTGCGCTCGAGGCGTCGGAAGATGTCGTTCGTTTTGCGTTTGAGGCGTTCGCCGACTAAGACCGAGAGCCAGCCGTAGAGCAACCGGTCGTCGAGTCCGCTGAGGCGATCGATGCAGGGGACGGCCTGCTCGCGCGAGAGCAACCAGTCGATGCTTCGGACAACGCGTTCGGGCACCCGTACGACGACCTGCGGGATGAGCGAGCCGTCGGTGCGACGGATCGGCGTGTCGGCCTCACCGACAACGTGCAGGATGACCGAGTCGTAGGCCGGATTCGTATCGTGCCCGTGCCGTAGCCAGTCCGACGAGCGTCCGTGGATCTCCACATTGCCCACCCAGGTGATGTCGTCCAGTTGCACTTTGGCGTTGAAGAAGTCGGGGCCGGCGTCGGTGTTGTGTATGCCGGGCGTGATGACGCGGAGCTGTTCGCCGTCCGTGGTCGTCCATTCCGGCGCGGCGTAGAGCTGGTATTTCCATGCGTAGTGAAGGATTTGTTCTTGAGTCGCCATGATGAATAAGGTTGTAAGCGTCGGGAGGAGCTCCACGTTTGGTAGCCGTAGAGCCTCTTAGAAGTCGTTTTGAAGTGAATGCTTGGAAAAAATGCCAGATCTGCTCTTACCCCCGAACGCGAATAAGGGCGCACGCTCCAGTCTGGAGGTGGCTTGTGTGACGTCGTACAACCACTTGACTACCGACTGTGTCGGTACGAGTCGTTCTCTCGGCGGCTTGGTGACACCTTTAATCTGAGTTTTGAATGGATAGACCATGATCTGTGTAATGGATAGGTGTTATTTCTATGGCCCCAAAAGTACGACGCCGAAGAGGTTCCGAGGCACTTGCCCGAAAAAGATTTTCGTGTAAAGCCCCGTGTGCAGTAAGAAAAGTCTACATGCGGATCGAGGCGCAGCACACAGACCCCGCGATCGTGTTATTCAAAAGAATCTATCTTTGCGCCCGTTGAAAGAGAAAGCCAGCCACGTCGAGGCGTCGACGGAGTGACAAGATCAAGGCTGCTTTTTCCAAGGTACAAACACATTTCGGGGCTGACCGGTTTTGACAGCGGGTAGAAGTGGTTTGTAAGCATGCAGTGCCTCGTTGGCCAGCACTCAAATCTCGGCTGATGAACAATTAACTGGCGAAGAATCTTACGCTCTCGCTGCCTGATTGAAGAACAGTAGGTCAAGGCTTAATCCTTACACAAGGTGTTTGGACGAGACATCACCCGGAAGCCGTGGCTTCGAGGCCGTCCGAATCGGTGGTGCAGCAATTTCGGAGATAGCCTGATGGACGTCCCGGACGTCAGGTGAAACTTTAGGGAATAAGGTTGCGGTTGGTGGCTCTGGTCTTGCCGCAGCACGAAAATGAAGGCAGAGATAAGCATGTAGAAAGCGGATCAATTCCTCGTTTGGACGAGAGTTCGACTCTCTCCAGCTCCACAAACAACGCTATAAGTATCAGCAAGTGATCGTGCGTTGCCACGGCCATTGCCACGTGAAGGGGTCTTCATCGAGAGATGGGAATGATTTTCAGATACACGTATATAGTGGCTCTATGACTGACATCATTAATCACAGTCAACGCTCGAGATCTCTTTCGTTCGACTTGAGGCGTGGTTAGCAAAAAGTCCTGCTGGTAGGAGACATGCTCCCGCCGGCAGGACTTTTCGCTTTCTCGTCTCACTATGCCCACTCCGTGTACGGTCGGGTGGAGAGCGCGGAGTTGTAATAGTGGGCGTCGCCTGTTACTTCACGACCCACCCACGGGGGTAATGTGAGCGGCTCGTCAGCGTCTTGGAGCTCGATCTCCGCCACCGTGAGCCCTGCGTTGGCGCCGCTGAAGACGTCCACCTCCCACGTGTGACCGTCGCCGCCGGGCACCAGATGGCGCACCTTCTCGATCCGGTGGCCCACACACATCGAGAGCAGCTCTTGGGCGTCGTCCACCGGGATCGGCTGCTCAAACTCGTACCGACTCCAGCCGCGCTCGTCCGGCGCACTCTTGATCGTCAGATAGGCCCTATCGCCCGCCCGACGCACGCGCACGGTACGCTCCGGATCGGTGCAGAGATAGCCCTGAGCAATGGGAATCGCGGCCGTCGCGTAGGGTATAAAGTCGCCCGCCACAAGGAATTTCCGTTCCGTCTCTTGTGCCATGACGCTCAGTGGATCTTGACCATCGTAGCCCCGAAACCATACTCCCGGAACGAGGCGTCTTGATACTCACACGACTTATACCGCGTCTTCAGCTCCTTCTCGATCGCCGCCCGCAGCACGCCCTCGCCTTTGCCGTGAATAAAGACGATCCGCTGCCCCTTACGGCCCGCATATTCCTCCATCACGGCGTGGAAACGGTCCACCTGATAGCGCAACATATCGCCCGGCGCCATGCCTGTCGTGTCGTCTAACAGCTGATGGATATGCAGATCCACCTCCACCGGGTCGTCGTCCCGTCGCTTGGGCTTCGAGGCCGCAGGCTGCGGCCGCCGACGATCCTCGCGCGCCTTGGTCATCATGGCCTCCTCCAGCTCGGCCACCGGGATCAGGAGCGGACGCTCCGGCACATCGTTGCGCACGATGGGCACCACGATCGCCCCCTCGTCGAAGTAGTCGTTCGGCGCAAAGCAGTGCAGCTTGTAAAACTTCACCGTGTCCAGCCGCAGCTCCACCGAGATGGCGTTCTTCAGCCCAAACGGCCGCCCCCGCTTGAAGGCGATCAGCTGCACGCAGAGCCGCTCCAGATCCCCGAGCTGCTCCTTGCCGAATTCCTCGAGGAAGATCCGCGTGTTCGGCTCCACCGTCCCCCCGGCGCGGAGCGTCCAGCTGCGGTTCGAGGCAGACATATAACTATAGGAAAGCTCGTAATTGCTCTCGTTGATCAGGTACGCCTCATAGCCACTCTCGACCAGGTTCTTCGGGTCGATCGGCAGGTAGGCCAGGCTCACGTTCAGGCACTCGCCGTCCGGCGTCTCCTCCGGACGATAGGCCGCCGGCCGAGGCTGAGCCGGCTCCGACCGCGGAGGCTCCGGAGCCGTCGGTCGCGTTGCACCGCCCGCCGCCGGTCGCTTCCCGTCGTCCACCACAACGCATTCGCTCACGAGCACAGGGTAGTCGAATCCATTTTCATCCTCCACCATCACCGTCTGCTTATCCTTCAAAGCCTTCACCACGCCCCCGCCCACACTGTTGAGGAAGCGCACCTTGTCACCTATTTTTATTCTGTTCATAATCTTGATCGTGAAATTGTTTGGCGCAAAGGACGGCTTTTCGCCCGCGCAACCCAAACCGTGCCTGTGAAGGCCTTGTCCACGGCCCGGAAAGTCCTGTCGGGCGACAAATTCGGGTTACCCGAAGTGCAGAAAGCCCCGTCACTCCACCCGATGCCGTTACCCTCTTACCGGTATGTCCCCACAGCTGGATTATCCGCATTGTCTTCCTTTACCTGATAAATAGCAAGTCACTTTTTTATACTGAACAGCTTTACTCAAAAATGAAAAAGTGACTTTTTATCATGGAGCAAAAATGATCAGGAATTAAATGGTGGCCTTTTTATACTGGATAAATCTCGTAGACTAATAAATTGTTGCTCTTTTATATCCAAGAGAATTTATTGGGTATAAAAAAGTCACCAAATAGATACCAATCATTTTTATTCAGAATAAACGAGTGACTTTTTATAACCCAATAGATTTTATCACTATAAACTGGCGACTGTTTTATAGCTAAGACATATTCTCAGGTATAAAAAGTGACCATTTAATTCCCGATCAATGTGAGACAACGGTAGAATTTCAACTGGTGGCCTTTCCTTGACCCAGACCGTGGCTTCGTGTCGGCTGGCGAGGCTTTACCCGACCTGAACCGTGGCTTCGTGTCGGCTGGCGGGGCTTTATCCGACCCGGACCGTGGCTTCGGGGCGGCTGGCGGGCCCTTCCCTGACTCGGATCGTGGCTTCGTGTCGGCTGGCGGGGCTTTACCCGACCCGGACCGTGGCTTCGGTGCAGATGATGGAGCCTCGCCTGACGAGGACAGCGATTTGATGGAGGCGTTTGGCCCCCTCTCGCCTCGTGTGCGACGCCTTTTTGCCTGCGGGGCCAATTCCCTCTACCTTTGCGGCGTCTAACTCAATCAAAGTGCATTACATATGACGAAAATTCAATCGAAACAATCCAACGAGCCGATCTGGAGAGACATCTATTCTCACTCCAAACTCCCGAAGCAATTATCCCCTTTGTATGAAATAGCCAGCAACCTCTGGTGGGTGTGGCACTACGAAGGGGCTAAACTTTTCGGTGAGATCTCTCCCGACTTGTGGAAGTCTACCGAGGGTAACCCCGTGCTGCTGCTCCAAGAACTGCCCCAGCGACGGATCGATGAGATACTGGCCGACAATGAGCTGATGATGAAAATCGACTGCGTCTATCAGCAATTCAAGGATTACATGGCCGAAGCGCCCGACACGTCGAAGCCCTCAATCGCCTATTTCAGCATGGAATACGGCCTGACGAACGTGCTCAAGATTTACTCCGGCGGCCTCGGTGTGCTGGCCGGTGACTACCTCAAGGAGGCCAGCGACAGCCACGTGGATCTCACGGCCGTCGGCTTCCTCTACCGCTATGGTTATTTCACCCAGACGCTGGCTATGGACGGCCAACAGATAGCCAACTATGAGCCGCAAAACTTCACCACCCTGCCGCTGGAGCAGGTGATGGAGGGTACGAATCAACCTTTCGTGCTCGAAGTGCCCTACCCCGGCCGCACGGTTTATGCACACGTCTGGAAGGTGAGCGTCGGCCGCGTGCCCCTCTATCTGATGGACACCGACATCCCCGAAAACAGCGAGTGGGACCGCTCCATTACGCATCAACTCTACGGTGGCGACTGGGAGAACCGCATGAAGCAGGAATACCTGCTGGGTATCGGCGGCATCCTGCTCCTGAACAAACTCGGCATCAAGCAGCAGGTTTATCACTGCAACGAGGGTCACGCGGCGCTGATCAATGTGCAGCGACTCGTGGACTATATCCACAACGAGAAGCTCGACTTCAACGAGGCTTTAGAGGTGGTGCGCGCCTCTTCCTTATATACGGTGCACACGCCCGTGCCCGCCGGCCACGACTACTTCGAGGAGTCGCTCTTCGGCAAATACATGAGCGAGTTCCCCGACAAGCTCGGCATCAGCTGGCAGGACTTTATCGACATGGGCCGCACCAATCCCGGCACCCCGGAGAAGTTCTGCATGAGCACCTTCGCCCTCAATACCTGTCAGGAGGCCAACGGCGTCAGCTACCTCCACGGCATCGTCTCCCGCAAGATGTTCGCCCCCGTGTGGAAGGGCTATTTCCCCGAGGAGCTGCATGTGGGCTACGTCACGAACGGCGTGCATCTGCCCACGTGGATGGCCACGGAATGGAAGAAGTATTGCGAGCGGACGTTCGACCGGAACTTCCTCGACGACCAGTCGAACAAGGCCATTTGGGATCCCATCCGCAATGTCCCCGACGGCGAGATCTGGGAGATCCGCAAGGCGCTCAAGAATAAGCTCATCGAATACATCAAGAACCAGTATCGCGACAACTGGCTGAAGAATCAAGGCGACCCCTCGAAGGTGATTACGCTGATGGAGAAGATCAATCCCGGCGCACTGCTGATCGGCTTCGGCCGCCGCTTTGCTACCTACAAGCGCGCGCACCTGCTCTTCACCGACCTCGACCGTCTGGCCAAGATCGTGAACAACGACAAGTGCCCCATTCAGTTTGTCTTCACCGGCAAGGCTCACCCGGCCGACGGTGGCGGGCAGGGACTGATCAAGCACATCGTAGAGATCTCTCGCCGGCCGGAGTTCCTCGGCAAGATCCTCTTCCTCGAGAACTACGACATGCGTCTGGCTCGCCGCCTCATCTCCGGCGTCGACATCTGGCTGAACACACCGACACGTCCGCTTGAGGCCTCCGGTACGTCGGGCGAGAAGGCTGAGATGAATGGTGTGCTCAACTTCTCCGTCCTCGACGGCTGGTGGTACGAAGGCTATAAGGAAGGCGCTGGCTGGGCGCTGACTTCGCAGCGGACGTACGACAATCAGCAGTATCAGGACCAGCTGGACGCGGCCACGATCTACCACCTACTGGAGGACGAGATCATTCCGCTCTACTTCGCCAAGAACAGCAAGGGCTATTCTCCGGAGTGGATCCAGTACATCAAGAACTCCATGTCGCAGATCGCACCGGAGTACACGATGAAGCGCATGCTGGACGATTACGTGGCGCGTTTCTACTCCAAGCTGGCGGTGCGTGCCGCACGCTTAGAGAAGTCCGACTTTGCCGAGGCGCGTGAGATCGCCGCATGGAAGCGGGAGGTGGCCGATCACTGGAACGAGTTCGAGGTCGAATCGTTCGACTATCAAGACGACGCCGCTCACCCGACCGTAGGCGAGGAGTACGACATCCGCATCGTGATCGATCGCAAGGGCCTCAAGAGCATGCTTGGCGTGGAGATCGTCTACACGAAGGAGAATCCGGAGAATCATCAGACGGAGCTCGTCACCGTGGCACCCTTCACGCTGAAGAAGGAAGTGGGATCGAAGCTCTACTTCGAACTCCATAAGAAGGCCGCCGTCTACGGCCACATGCGCGTCGGCTTCCGCGTCTATCCCGTCAATCCGAAGCTGCCGCACCGCATGGACTTTGCCTACGTGCGCTGGATTCAACCCTAAACAATGGCACAATTCATGGAACGAAAACTCATTATCTCCGACCTTCTGCGGAAGGCGTGGCAGAGCCTCGTGGCTCAGATATGGGTGCTTGCAGGGCTGGTGATCGGTTACACGATCATCAGCCTCTTGCTTACATGCACTATGCCTTACGTCGGCTTCCCGGGTCGCACGGCGCTCGGGGTAGCCAACACGCTCTTCACGCTGGTCTTTGCGCTGGGCTATCTCAAGAACCTCTTTCAGGCGCTCGACGGCGAGGAGCCGCAATTTTCGGCTTACGGACAGATGTCGCGCAAGGTGTTTGCTCTGCTCTTTGCCTATATCCTTTATTGGACGATTGTCAGCATCGGGCTGGTGTTGCTCATCGTGCCGGGTATCTACGTCGGCCTGCGACTGGTGTTTGCACCACAGATCATCGTGGAAGAGAACGCCGGCGCGTTGTCGTCGCTTAGGCGCAGCTGGGAGATCACGCGTGGCGCTACGGGACAAGTCTTCAAGCTCGTGCTCGCCGGCTGCGGTATCATGTTGCTGGGACATATAGCCTTCGGCGTAGGCGTCTTTGCGGCTATTCCGCTCGCGCATTTGATGATGTGCGCGGCGTACCGGCAATTAATTATTCGAGGGCAATGACTCCAGTACCCGGCCAACTTCCCCGCCCCCTACTTCTCCTTTTCTTGTCTTGACACAAGAAAAGGAGCAAAAGAAAGTCAAGGCGGCTGCGGCCGCCGGCGAAGTTGGCCGGGTACCCGATAATCATAGACAATGAATCATTCAACAAGAAGATGAGAATCATCGCTGACGATAAGATCCCTTTTCTGCGGGGTGTGATGGAACCGTATGCCGACATTGCCTACTTGCCCGGCGCTGCGATCTCGGCTGACGATGTGCGTGACGCGGATGTGCTTTTCACTCGTACCCGCACGCATTGCGACGCGTCGCTGCTTGCCGGCAGTCGCGTTCGCCTGATTGTCACCGCGACCATCGGTTTCGACCATATCGATACGGATTACTGCCGACGCGCTGGCATCCGCTGGGTGAACGCGCCCGGTTGCAACGCCGCCTCTGTCCGACAATATATCGCCGCCACACTTGTCACCATCGTCCGCCAACGGGGCCTGCGACTTACTGACACGACGCTTGGCGTCATCGGCGTGGGGCACGTCGGGCGAGGCGTGGCCGACGCGGCGCAGGCACTCGGCATGCGCGTCTTGCTCAACGATCCGCCCCGTGAGGAACGCGAGGGCAGCGACGCCTTTACGTCGCTCGACGAACTGCTCCGACAGAGCGACATCATCACCTGCCACACGCCGCTGACGGCCGATGGCCCGTATCCGACGCGCCACTTAGCTGATGCCCGTTTCTTCGACCGGATGCGTCGCGGCGCCGCCTTCATCAACTCCTCCCGCGGACCGGTTGTCGACAGCGCGGCTCTCCGTGAGGCTGTGCAGAGCGGTCGACTCGCGGCCTTTATCCTCGACACGTGGGAAGGCGAACCCGATATCGATCGCACGTTGCTCCGCAATGCGCTTATCGCCACGCCCCACATCGCCGGTTATTCGGCCGACGGAAAGGCCAACGGTACGGCCGTTTGCGTGCGCACGTGCAGCCAAATGTTCGGCATTGACGCCCTCGCGGACTGGTTCCCGCCCACCCTCCCCGCGCCGCCTATGCCGACGGATTTTGCGCTCGACGCCATCGGCCGCACGGACGAGGATGTCTTTTACGAAGCTGTCACCCACACTTATCCGATCGAGGCCGACAGTGCCCGACTGAAAACGTCGCCCGAGACGTTCGAGCGCCAACGCGGCGACTATTGGATCCGACGCGAGTTCCCCTGCTTCCGCCTGTGCCTCACCGGTGCGAGCCGACGTGCGGAGGAGGGCCTACGCCGACTTGGTTTTCGGGTCGATTAATAAGCAAGCTGCCGCGACCCACCGATGACTTTGAAGTTCACCCCGACTGACCGCGAGATCCTGCGTTTGGCGCTGCCGAACATCGTCTCGAACATCACCATCCCGTTGCTGGGCATGGCCGACACCGCGATCGCCGGGCGCATCGGCGACGACGCCAACATCGCCGCCCTTTCCGTCGGCACGACCATCTTTTCGATGATCTACTGGAACTGCGCCTTCCTACGCATGGGCACCGGCGGCATCACCGCCCAGGCCTACGGAGCCGGCCAACCGGGCGAATGTGCCAACATGCTCGCGCGTTCCGTGTGGGTGGCCGCCGTGCTTGCGCTGCTTTTGCTCGCCTTCCAACGCCCCATCGGCCACGCCTCGCTCGCCCTGATGCAGGCCGGCGACCACGTCAACGCACTCGCTGCCGACTACTTCTTCGCCCGCGTTTGGGCCGCGCCCGCCTCCGTCCTGCTCCTCTCGCTCCAGGGCTGGCTGATCGGCATGCAAGACGCCCGCACGCCCATGTTCATCGCCATCCTCTCGAACGTCGTCAACGTCGTCTTTAGCCTTTGGTTCGCGCTCGGGCTCGGGTGGGGCATCGCCGGCGTGGCTTGGGGGACGGTCGTGGCGCAATACACCGGGCTGCTCGTCGCCCTCGTTTTCCTATGGGTCAAATACCGCGGCTATTTGCGGCTCATTGACCTCCGCGCCTCGCTCAGTCTGGCGCCGCTCGTGCACTTTCTGACCGTCAACCGCGACATCTTTCTGCGCACCCTCTGCGTCGTCACGGCCTACACCTTCTTTACCGCGGCCTCGGCGCGTTTCGGTGACACGATACTGACGACAAACGCCGTGCTGATGCAGCTTTTTACGCTCTTCTCCTACCTCTCCGACGGCTTTGCTTACGCCGGCGAAGCACTCTCAGGCCGCTTCGTGGGCGAGCGTAACGCTGAGGCGCTGCGCCGTTTCATCGGTCGCTTGATGGGTTGGTCGCTCGTCATTGCCGGCCTCTTTATCGGGGTGTACGCCCTCTGCTGGCGGCAGATCTTGGCCATCTTCTCCCCCTCGCCCGCCATCATCGCGACGGCCGGGCGCTACATCGTGTGGATCATTGCCGTGCCACTCGTCGGTGCCGTCCCGTTCATGATCGATGGCATCATGATCGGCGCCACCCGCACCCGCATCCTGCGCAATACGGTCTTCTATGCCCTCGTGCTCTACCTCGCCGTTTTCTACGCCCTTGCGCCGTGGATAGGCAACGACGCCCTGTGGATCGCCTTCCTCACCTTCCTCTTCGCCCGCGGCTTCTTCCTTTACGTCTGTTCAGGCCGCCTCAACGTAGAGCGGATCATCGGCGGATCGACTGCGGCTACCGGCAAACTTCGCCGGCCGGCGCACCGGCCTTGATCTTCTTTTGCTTCTTTTCTTCTATCAAGAGAAGAAAAGAAGGGCTGCGGCCGCTGGCGAAGTTTTCTTCGTCACGTTTCGGATACATTCCGTACCCGGCCAACTTTGCCGGCCGGCGCACCGGCCTTTTTCGCGCGATTTCCTCAGGCAATTGGCTGAAAAAGTTTTGTGGCGGGCGATTTCCTGAGGAAATGGGCCGAAAAAGTTTGTGGCGGGCGATTTCCTGAGGAAATGAGCCGAAAAAGTTGGCTTAAGGGTCAAATATGTTCCTGCGGAGTGCTATAACACACTGTGAGTCTCATTAAGGGTCAAATATGTTCCTGTGATGGTTCAACTCTCGTTTATAGGACAGGGGTTGTAAGCTATTATAATGGCCTGAATAAGTCTTTGCTTTCTTTCCCGAGAGATTCCACGATGCAAGCGCAATTTCGTCTTCAGGGAAGCATTCAGTGACTCCAATGCATTATTGGTGTTTGGTAGGCCTAACTCCGGAAAGCATTGGTAGGTATAGAGAATATCTAAGTGCCTTGTTAAGCTAAAATAAGCGGCCCTTAAACGCCGATGGGTATAAGTGAAAGACGCTCCATTTTCTGAGAATGTTTTCTCTTCCAAGTATGCCTTCCACTGCTCATGCCATTGTGCTAACAAACCAGCAAACTGTTTTTTGTCGGATTGTGTAAGCTGTAGGCCGATCTCTTTCAGCGCAATAGAGGCCGGATGTTTTGGATGATTGGTGAGCAGCTGTCTGATACGCTGTATTTGATGGAATTGACAGTATTGGTAAGGGATTGGTGCTAAGGCTTTTCTCAGTCCAGAGAGTCCATCAGAAATGACTCCGCTCACCCGTATTCCTTGTCTTTTGAGATAAGCTATTCCTGCCAAGTAATCTTCTATACGCTCCTTTCGATAAATGAATCTGAAATGAAGGACGCGATGGGTGGCTACATCCATGAAAAGTACTACGCCAAAGTTTCTACCCCAGTATGTGGTATCCATTTGAAGCGCCACAGTTCGAGGTGCTATAGAGGTAGAACTGAGAGGGAAATTTTTCATACGACGCTTTACTGTAGAACAAGATATACCCAATCGCTCTGCGATCTGTGCAATGGTGTAGGTACCTTGAGCATAGTACTGATAAACTGCTGAAGAATCTACACGCGAACGACCACTGAAGTAGTGTCTACAGCTATGGCAGAACCAATAAGACGCTCCATTTCGTGTGCCTTTACGTATCACATCTTTTGATCCACAATGGGGGTACTTTTTTTCGAGTTTGATCTCTCATAATACTATGAGATACAACATATGCATGACTCACAGTGTGTTATAGCACCCCGCAGGAACATATTTGACCCTTAAGCCAAAAAGTTTTGTGGCGCGCGATTTCCTTAGGCAATTGGCAGCCCTCCGCTCGGCGGGATTTTTCGTTCCCACTTTTTCGATTTTCACCCATTCCGGTTATACATTTGCACCCGTCAGAACGAACGATACGTAATGAGTATAAGATAGTTATCACATATAAAACAACAAGGTATGCAGACCATTGATTCATTTGATTTTGCCGGTAAGAAGGCATTCGTGCGGGTCGACTTCAACGTCCCGCTCGACGAGAATTTCCACATTACGGACGATACGCGCATCCGCGCCGCCCTGCCCACACTGAAGAAGATCCTCGGCGACGGGGGCAGCGTCGTCATCGGCTCGCATCTGGGGCGGCCCAAAGGCAACGACGACAAGTTTTCGCTCCGGCACATCCGTGCGCATGTGGCTGAGCTGCTTGGCGTCGATGTGCAGTTTGCCAGCGATTGCGTCGGCGAGGAAGCCGAGCTTAAAGCCTGCGCCCTGCAGCCGGGTGAGGCGCTGCTGCTGGAGAACCTCCGCTTCCACGCCGAGGAGGAGGGCAAGCCGCGCGGCCTGGCTGACGACGCCTCGGACGAGGTGAAGGCCGCCGCCAAGAAGGAGATGAAAGAGAAGCAGCGCAAGTTTGCCGAGACGCTGGCCTCCTACGCCGACGTCTACGTCAACGACGCCTTTGGCACCGCTCACCGCGCTCACGCCTCGACGGCGCTCATGGCCGACTGCTTCGACGCGGATCACAAAATGTTTGGTTACCTGATGGAGAAAGAGGTGCGCGCCGTCGAGAAGGTGCTCAACGACATCAATCGGCCCTTCACCGCCATCATGGGCGGCTCGAAGGTGTCGTCGAAGATTGAGATCATCGAAAACTTGCTCGGCAAGGTGGACAACCTCATCATCTGCGGCGGCATGACGTACACGTTTATGAAGGCCCTCGGCGGTAAGATCGGCAGCTCCATCTGCGAGGACGATAAGCTCGACCTGGCCCTCTCGCTCATCGAAAAGGCCAAGGCGCGCGGCGTGAAGCTCGTCCTGTCGAGCGATTCGAAGATCGCCGACCGCTTCAGCAACGACGCCAACACGGCCATCGCGCCGAACAACAACATCCCCGACGGCTGGCAGGGACTCGACATCGGCCCGGAGACGGAGCGCGAGTTTGCCGACGTCATCCGCAGCTCGAAGACCATCCTCTGGAACGGCCCCACGGGCGTGTTCGAGTTCGACAACTTCTCGCATGGTTCACGTGTCGTGGCCGAGGCCATCGTCGAAGCCACCAAGGCGGGCGCCTACTCGCTCGTGGGCGGCGGCGACTCCGTGGCGTGCATCAATAAGTTCGGTCTGGCCGACGGCGTGTCGTACGTCTCGACCGGCGGCGGCGCCCTCCTCGAAGCCATCGAGGGCAAGGTGTTGCCCGGCATCAAGGCGATCCGCGGATACTGATCTGCCCGTTGCCTAATAGATATGTATAGCAAGAGAGGGGAGCTGTCCGTCCGGGGGTGGTTCTCCTCTCGGTTTTATGGGACATCTTTGCCCGCCCAAATCGAAAAGGAAATAAACCACACATCGACACGTATGGATCGACATCTGATTATCAAAACAAGAGACGAACTGCTCCGGCTACGCATCAACAACATCCTCTACCTCGAGGCCGACCGCAACTATACCCGTCTGCTGCTCACCGAAGGCATCCAGTTCACCTTCGCCATCAACCTCGGGCGCATCGAGGAAATGCTCAACAAACAAACCGCCGGATCCAATTCCCCCCTCGTCCGCGTCGGGAAAAGCTACATCGTCAATAAGAACTACATCCTGCACATCAATCTGCCCAAGCAGAAAATGCTCATGCTCGTGCCCGGCGGCAAACCTCGCGAGCTGGTCATCTCGCGCGATCCGCTGAAGATGATGAAGGATCGTCTGGAGCAAGAAGCCCTGGCTGGCACCGCCACGCCCACCCCGTCAACCGCCGCTGAGAAGCCATGAGCCAGGCCACGATCCGCATCGGTAAATCCACCGACAACGACTACGTCATCCCGGCCGATGCGCCCGGGGTCAGTCGCCATCACGCCCGTCTCGTCCGCGAGGTCGACGGCCGACTCTTCATCGAAGACGCCGACTCGGCCAACGGCACCTTCGTCAATGGCGATCGCATCGTCCGCAAGCGCCTCGGCGCGTCCGACACCGTCACCCTCGGCGACACCTACACGCTCGACGTCCGCGAAGCCCTCAAGTTCGACAACGACTACACCGCCGAGTTCGCCGCCCTCAAGCCCATCTACGACGGCTACATCCGCCGCAAGATCCGCATCCAGTCGTCCAACCAATTCAAGACGCGCCTCTTCCAGACCTTACCCTTCGCCGCTGTCGGCATTGTCGGGCTGATCGTCGGCTCCGTGGGGCGGAGCCATCGCGTCGTCTTCCTCGTTAGCCTCGTGCTCACCATCGTCGCTCCGTTGCTGGGCGTCTACCTCGGTGCGCGCCAGTCGGCCAAGATCCCCGCGCTGCTCCAAGACCTGGCCAACCAATTCAAAATAGATTACGTCTGCCCCAAGTGCGGCACCTTTTTGGGCGAGATCCCGTGGGAGTCGCTGGCCAAAAAGAAACGATGCCCCACGAACGGTTGTCGTGCCAAATGGGTAAACGACAACAAGCCGTAAAGCCCCTACGGCGGGTGTAATTGGTACATAAACGTCTGCTTTTTGTACGTTATGAATCCCGTGGGACGGCTCGAGGCCGGCAATCGTCCTACTTTCGTCACCGATTTCTAATTGATAACGATGTAATTATACAGCACAATGGACGAGCAAACTTTTGTTTCAATAGACAGCGATCTGGCCGACGTGGTGATGATCGACATGGACAATGATGCGGACCACAGTTTCGTGATGGTGGACGACGCAGCGCAGGCAATGGATTTTATTACCCTCTCGGACGACGCCGAGTTCTCCACCGCGGACGACATTATCGACATCGCCTCCGACATGGATGACGCCGCTGACATCTCCATCTTCTCATGATACCCGTCAAATGCCCGCATTGC
Organism: Tannerella serpentiformis; assembly: GCF_003033925.1. Lineage (NCBI taxonomy): Bacteria > Pseudomonadati > Bacteroidota > Bacteroidia > Bacteroidales > Tannerellaceae > Tannerella > Tannerella serpentiformis. The sequence continues at coordinate 455,172 of NZ_CP028365.1, read as the reverse complement.
CGGACCGGCCTCAAAGTCGACGAAACGAAAATCCCCGAGGGCATCACCTCTTTCAAATGCCCGCAATGCAAGCACGACATCCCCGTATCATACTTAACCCAGCGAGCTGCTGACGGCGGCTCCGAAACCGTCCTTCTTAGGCCGGTTGAAAAGCGGCAAGGGCGGATCACTGTCCTTGCCGCTTTTGATACGCCCGAACAGGTCTTCCCCTTAAGCGAGGGCACGCACATCGTCGGGCGTAAATCTTCGACCACAGAGGCCGCGATCGCCATCGAAACGTCCGACCGCACCATGAGCCGCAGCCACGCACGGATTGACGTCCGTCGGGATCGCCGCGGCAACCTCATTCACACGCTCTCGGACTGCCAAAGCAAGAATCACACGCTCTACAACGGCGTCCCACTGGGCGCGGGCGAGACCGTCGTCCTCAAGGACAACGACGAGCTGCGGCTGGGCCGAACCACGCTCCGATTCAATTTCTGAAAGTCTTATGCAAATAGTCGTCGGACAACCCTTTGCCGCCTCAGAAACGGGCGGGCGAGCGAATAATGAGGACGCCATCTATCCGGCCATTGGGCAGGCGGCACGGGGCACGGGTGCGCTGTTTGTCGTCTGTGACGGTGTGGGCGGAGCCGAGCGGGGCGAAGTGGCCAGTGCGCTGGCCTGCGAGGCCTTGGCGGACGGCATGGCCGTGACAGGAGGGCGTGATGTGCAAGAAGCGGTGAAGTACACCGAGCGACGTTTCGACGAATATCTCGCCGCGCACCCCGAGGCGGTGGGCATGGCTACGACGCTCACGATGCTTGCCTTCGACCGCGGCGGGGGCGTCACGGTGGCGCACATTGGCGACAGCCGCGTGTACCAGTTTCGCGACGGTCGGATCGTCTTTCGCACGGAGGATCATTCGCTCGTCAACGTGTGGGTCAAGCTGGGGCGGATCACGGCCGAGGAGGCCGCGCGCCATACGCAGCGGCACGTCATCACGCGTGCCATCCAAGGCTCGAGCGCACCCGCGGAGGCGGACGTGGTGCGCCTCACGGACGTGCGCCCGGGCGACCGTTTCCTGCTCTGCACGGACGGTGTGACGGACGTCATCACGGACGACGCGTTGTCGTCCCTTTTTGCCACGCACCCCACGCCCGAGGCCGTCGGCCGGGCAATCATCGACGCGTGCTCGGTCCGGGCGCGCGACAATTTTTCGTTTTACATCGTTCCCATCCTCCGCGGCTGATAGGCTGCCGGTTGAATGTCGCGTCATGCGACACGAAATGGCTTCGACGGTCGGAAATGCCATTTCATGCGACATGAAATGGCTTCGACGGTCGGAAATGTCGTTTCATGCGACATGAAATGGCTTCGACGGTCGGAAATGTCGCGTCATGCGACATAAAACGGCTTCGACGGCTGGAAATGTCGTTTCATGCGACATAAAACGGCTTCGACGGCTGGAAATGTCGTTTCATGCGACACGAAACGGCTTCGACGGTCGGAATGTCATTTCATGCGACATAAAACGGCTTCGACGGTCGGAAATATCATTTCATGCGACATAAAATGGCTTCGACGGTCGGAAATGTCATTTCATGCGACATGAAATGGCTTCGACGGTCGGAAATGTCGTTTCATGCGACATGAAACGGTTTCGACGGCTGGAAATACTGTTTCTGGTGACCCGAAATGGCTGCAAACCTCTTTTTAGTCATTTCTGGTGACCCGAAATGGCTGCAAACCTCTTTTTGGTCGTTTCTGGTGACCCGAAATGGCTGCAAACCTCTTTTTAGCCGTTTCCGGTGACCCGAAATGGCTGCAAACTACTTTTTAGTCGTTTCGGGCGAAAAGATGGGCTTCCGGCGTTCCGCTGCATCGTTTCAAAAGATGGATTTCGATTCAGCTGTATTTGCGCGGCAGACGCAGGGCGATGGCCAGGATGGCGCAGGCGCCCATGATGAAGGGGTAATAGAGGTAGCCGACGATGGCGATGGGCGAGACTTCGGCGAAACGGGCGGCCAGAAGCAGCTGCGCGCCGTAGGGGATCAGGCCCTGGATGAGGCAGGAGAAGGTGTCGAGGATGCTGGCCGACTTACGCGGATCGATGCCGTAACGGGCGGTGATCTCACGCGCCATCGAGCCGGTGGTGAGGATGGCGATGGTGTTGTTGGCCGTGCAAATGTTGGCCACGGAGACGAGTGCGGCGATGGCCGCTTCGGCGCCACGCTTGCCGCGAATGCCGCGCGTGAGGCCACTCATGAGGTAGTCGATGCCGCCGTTGAAACGGATCAGCTCGAGCATGCCGCCGGCGAGCATGGTAACAATAATGAGTTCGCCCATGCCGACGATGCCTTGCCCCAAGGCGCCGATCCAAGGCCAAAACGTGACCGTGCCGAAGACGGCGCCGACGAGGCCACAGACGACGATGCCGAGGGTCAGGACGGCGGCCACGTTGATGCCGCGGGCGGCGGCGATGAGGACGACGAGGTAGGGGAGGGCCAGCCAGGGCGAATGGGTGTCGGTGCTGAGCGGCGTCTCGGCGAGGTGGGCGCCTTGGAAAGCGTAGATGACGAAGGTGGCGATGGCGGCGGGCAGGACGATGCGGAGGTTGACCCGAAATTTATCGCGCATGCTACAGCCCTGGGTGCGTGTGGCGGCGATGGTGGTGTCGGAGATGAACGAGAGGTTGTCGCCGAAGAAGGCACCACCCGTGACGACGGCCGCAATGTACTCCACGGGCAGACCGAGCGGCTCGGAGAGTCCGAGGGCGATGGGCACGAGGGCGACGACGGTGCCGACGCTCGTTCCGATGGAGAGGGAGATGACGCAGGAGGCAAGAAAAAGACCCGGTAGGAGTAGTCCGGCGGGCAACAGGCGGAGGATGAGGTGGACCGTAGCGTCGATGGCGCCGATGCTCTTGGCGGCTTCGGAAAAGGCGCCCGCCAGGACGAAGATCCAGATCATCATCAGCAGGTTGTAGTCCGCCACGCCGCGCGAGAAGCGCAGGACGCGTTTCTCGGTCGATAGCCCGCGGGTGATGGCCACGGCGTAGACCGAGGAGACGAGGAAGGCCACGGTGATGGGCATCGCGTAAAAGTCGCGGAGGATGAGCGAGGTCAGCAGGTAAACGGCCAGGAAGACGACGAGCGGCGTGGCGCCGATCCATCGTGCCGCGGCCGGGATGTGGGGATTGATTTCTTGGGCGGGGTTATGGTCCATTGTGATGCGTTATAGGGAGTGAGTAGCGTCCTCTCCGGCCTCTAATGGGCGGATGACGCGGCAGGGATTGCCGACGGCGAGCGAGTCGGCGGGGATGTCGTGCGTGACGACGCTGCCCGCGCCGATCACCGTGCGATCGCCGATCGTGACACCGGGGCAGATGATCGCTCCGCCGCCAATCCAGCAGTCGGCGCCGATGGTGACGGGGCGCGCATGCTCGCGGCCCGTGCGGCGCTCGAGATAATTCAGCGGGTGATGGGGCGTGTAGATCTGTACGGCGGGGCCGATGAGGGTGTGGTCGCCGATGCGGATCCATCCGCCGTCGAGGAAGGTGCAGCCGGCATTGATGTAGACGCCGTGGCCGAGGCGGATGCCGTGGCCGTGGTCGCAATGGAAGGGCGGACAGACGACGGACGTCGGGGGGATGCCGGGGATGAGCTGTTCGAGCAGCTCGCGGAAGCCGCCGCTGTAAGTCGACATGGTACGCATGCGGGCCAGCAACTCCTTAGCGTGCCGGAAGCTGGCTTGCAGCTCGGGCGATTGGAAGTCGGGCGACTCGCCGCGGCGCATTTTCTCGATCTCGGTATGATGCATGCGCTATTCGACTTCTAAGACGAGGCCTTTGAGGTATTCGCCTTCGGGGTGATAAATGCTGACGGGATGATCGGCGGGTTGGGTGAGCTGATGCAGGATGCGGACGTGGCGACGCGTCTGTGCGGCGGCGGTGAAGACGGCCAGTCGGAAGTCGTTGCGACTGACCACCTGCGAGCAGGAGAAAGTGAAGAGGATGCCTCCGGGCCGAATCTTCTCAAAAGCCGCGGCGTTGAGTTTGCGATACCCCTGGAGGGCGTTGCGGAGCACGTCGCGATGCTTGGCGAAGGCCGGGGGATCGAGGATGATGAGGTCGTAATCGTTGCCGGCACGTCGGAGGTAATCGAAGGCGTCTTCGGCAAAGGCGCGGTGGCGGTCGTCGTCGGGGAAGTTGAGGGCGACGTTGCGCTCGGTCAGGGATACCGCCTTCGAGGAGCTATCGACGGAGTGTACCGCCCGCGCACCGCCGCGCATGGCGTAGACGGAGAAGCCGCCGGTGTAACAAAACATGTTCAGCACCGTGCGACCGCCGGCGTACTGCTCTAAGAGCCGACGGTTCTCGCGTTGATCGACGAAGAAGCCCGTCTTCTGCCCCTTTAGCCAGTCGATGCCAAAGCGTAAGCCGCGTTCCGTGGCGAGGTGTTCGCCGCCGGAGTAACGCCCCAGTAGGTACTCGTCGGTGTGATCGAGGGCGGCCTTGAAGGGCAGTGTGCCGTCGGATTTATAGTAGATGGCTTGTAGGCGATCGCCGAGGAGCTCGCGCAGGGCCGTGGCGATGTCGTGGCGGGCGTGGTGCATGCCGACGGAGTGCGCCTGCATGACGGCCGTGTCGGCATACATGTCAATGACGAGGCCCGGCAGGCGGTCGCCTTCGCCGTAGACAAGTCGGTAGGTATCGTTCTCCGGCGCATGGTCTAAGCCTAGCATTTGACGGAGGTTGTAGGCCGAGCGGAGTCGGTCAAGCCAGAAGGCATGGTCGATCGTCACTTCATCGAAGGCAAGCAGCCGGACGGCGATGCTACCGATCTGATAGTGCCCTACGCCGAGCGGTCGGCCATCGGCAGCGAAGACCTCTACCACGGCGCCCTCTTCGGGCTGGCCGTCGATACGTGCCACGGCGCCGGAGAAGATCCACGGATGGAGGCGCAGCACGGACTCCTCCTTCTTGGGCTTGAGGTAAATCTTGGGGTATATCATGAGCAGAGGTGTTTGTAGATGCGCAGGCAGGCCCAAGCGTCGAGGGCGGCGTATTTCTGTTGCGCGGAGGTGAGTACGTTGGCGTCCCAGTTGGTGAGGCGTGCTCGTTTGGAGATTTTCTTTTGGAAGAGGATGGCGTAGATCTTTTGCAGGCCGGCCTCGTTGATGCCGTAAGAGGGCATGAGCTTTTGTAGTTCGATAAAGCCCGCCGGCTGGAGCGTCTCCACCCGTTCACGAAGCATATGGAAGTCGTCGGCCAGCGAGAGGCCGATCTTCGTCACGTCGGCGTTGGAAAGGAAGCCCACGAGTGGCTCCGGAATACCGCCGAGACAGTTCAGCCGAAAGAGGTAGCACGTCTCTTCGGTAGCCACTTGTACGAGCGACACCTTGTGGTGCTGATCCTTGCGAAAGTTGGGGCGTGTCTCGGTGTCGAAGCCTACGCGTGCCTCGGCTGATAGTTCGGCAACGGCCCGAGCTACGTCCTCCGGGCAATCCACGACGACGATTTGCCCCGCATATTCTTCTTGGGGCAGCGTAGCGATTTCTTCTTTGGTGATTTTGGCGGGGAGAGGAGGGTGTAGTGTCATGTCGTGGGGTCGGTTAGGGTGAATTCTTCGTTGTAACGCACTGCGTGGAGGGCCTTGAGGGCGTTGAGGAGCGTTTGGCCCCAATAGAGGCGGAAGTTTTCCGTACAGCGCGCCAGTGCGGCGTGCATCGTGGGCTCATGCTCCTGGCGGAAAAGGGAGACGAAATCGCCGAGGTCTTGGTAGAGATCGGACAGGTTCTCGGAGATAAAAGCAGCGATAGGGGTGTCGCTGTATCGCATGTCGGGCAGGAAGGTTTCGAGGTAGCTATCGTGTTGTCCGAGCAAAGCGGAGAGTCGGGTGCGCAGTGCCTCGTAAGTCTCTTCGGTGATGAAAGGCGCGAGGTCGACGTCTTCATCGTCGTCGACCTCGACCTCGGGTAGGAGCGTCGCTTTGAGATAGAGCAAGGGGAGCAGCTTGGTCGCCTTGTCAACAAATGCGAAGAGGTCGGCGCCCTCACGCTCGGTTTTTTCTAACCACGAACAGCACTCGAAGGCCACAGCGACAAACTCCAGCGTGTTCTTATCGTAGAGTGGATTATTTCCCTTCTCCATCGGCTCCTTGTTGCTATACATTATAGATTACTGCAAACCGTCGACAGCCACGGCGGGCTCAATTTTCTTGATCAATCCCTGCAGCACATTGCCCGGGCCCAGCTCCGTGAAGTGCGTAGCGCCGTCGGAGGCCATGTTGCGCACGGTTTGCGTCCAGCGGACGGGTGAGGTGAGCTGCGCGATGAGGTTGCGGCGGATCGCGTCGGGATCGGTCTGCGGTCGTGCGTCCACGTTCTGGTAGACGGGGCAAACGGGCTGGTTAAAGTGGGTCGACTCGATCGCCTCGGCCAGTTCGGCGCGTGCGGGCTCCATCAGCGGGGAGTGGAAGGCACCGCCCACCTTCAGCTTGAGGGCGCGTTTGGCACCGGCGGCTTTCATCTTCTCGCAGGCGGCGTCAACACCAGCAAGGGTACCCGAGATGACGATCTGTCCGGGGCAATTATAGTTGGCGCAGACAACCACCTCGTCCGTGATCTCAGCGCAGATCTGCTCGGCCTGCTCGTCGGCCAGTCCGATGATGGCGGCCATCGTGGAAGGCGTCTTCTCGCATGCCTTTTGCATGGCCTGTGCACGTTTAGAGACAAGCGTGAGGCCGTCCTCGAACGAGAGTGCGCGGGCGGCGACGAGGGCAGAGAACTCGCCCAGCGAATGGCCGGCCGTCATGTCCGGACGGAAGGCGTCGCCCTGCGTGAGCGCCAAGATGACGGAGTGGAGGAAGACGGCGGGCTGGGTGACTTTCGTCTGCTTCAAGTCGTCGTCCGTGCCGGCAAACATGAGGTCGGTGATGCGGAAGCCGAGGATGCCGTTGGCTTGTTCAAACAGATCTTTCGCGAGGGGATTTTCGTCGTACAGCGACTTGCCCATTCCAACGAACTGGGCGCCCTGGCCAGGAAAAACATAGGCGTTCATACTATCTTTTATCGTTTTGGTTTTAAGCGCGGCAAAAGTAGGCGCAGTTTGGAAAGGGGGAAACCCGTTCGCGATTCGATGGCCAGTCCATCGAGGGCGAAAGTGCGTAGCGGGATCAGATTGGCACTTCGGATATAGATCGCAGGAGCGTATAGCCTCTAAACGATCTATCGGAGCGAAACGGATGCCCTCGACGGCGGATCTCCCTTTCCAGAAATCTTTGCAACGTGAGCTTGAACGAAAGAATGAGGCTCCTAATCCCTGAAGAATGGCTTGGATAGAGCGCTGTAACGGCCAAAGTGCTTTTGGGAATGCTTGCGGAACTTCCGCAAACGCCAAAGCGTTCTCTTTTTGATTTGCGGAACTTCCGCAAGCGCCAAAACGTTCTCTTTTTGATTTGCGGAACTTCCGCAAGCGCCAAAACGTTCTCTTTTTGATTTGCGGAACTTCCGCAAGCGCCAAAGCGTTCTCTTTTTGATTTGCGGAACTTCCGCAAGCGCCAAAACGTTCTCTTTTTGATTTGCGGAACTTCCGCAAGCGCCAAAGCGTTCTCTTTTTGATTTGCGGAACTTCCGCAAGCGCCAAAACGTTCTTTTTTGATTTGCGGAACTTCCGCAAACGCCAAAGCGTTCTCTTTTTGATTTGCGGAACTTCCGCAAGCATTTCCAAAAACGTTTTGGTCATGGCGTGGCTCCCGTAGAGACTCCCGGCGGGCTTTATTCTTATTTATCGGACTCACGCGTAGTTCTAAATCGCCATAGATGGGCAGAAGGCTTGAAGGTGGCTGCGGTTTTTGATGTGGTTGTCCGAGAAATACACATCCCGATAGACCCTGAAATCAAATTAATTCGCTGCGTGTACTTTTGCGCCCTTGGAAAAGAGAAGATTTCAAGTGATACGGAAACATGAACCCTCTGCTACTCATGGCCCATTGGGGCGTTGGAGAAGTGCTTCTTGCGATAGCCATTTTGGCTTTGCTTTTCGGAGATCGACGGACGTGGGAGGTACTCAAACGTTTGGCGCAGACCCTACGGACACGACTGCGTTCGTTTCGGCCGAAAACGACACACCACCGATCGGCATGATACGGCTATCGCTAACCGATGGCTCACTTCTGTCTTATCCCCCACACGATTTGCTATTACATCTACCCCTTCTATTTTGATATGAAAGAGATAAAGAAAAACGTCGGACACTTCGCTGCCAATGGGGCGGGGTCTCATCGCAAATCCGGCGACCCCACGAACCGCAAGCTGCACCTTCCGTCTCGCGGTCGACAGCGCTTCATTGCCGCCATATGGATCACCGCAGGAAGTATAGCGGCACTCGTGTTCATCATCTTCTTTGCCATCTCGCAAGGATGGATTGGCTATGTGCCGGCTGTGGAGCAGCTCGAAAATCCGATAGATCGCTATGCTACGCAACTCATTTCGGCCGACGGAAAGAGTCTCGGGAGCTTTTCCTACAGTCAGGACAACCGATTTTATGCCAGCTATCAAGATCTGTCCCCCGATTTGGTTCAGGCGCTCATAGCCACGGAGGACGTGCGCTTCACGGATCACAGCGGAATCGATGTCCGTGGACTCTTCAGGGCCATTGTGAAACGCGGATTGATGGGCCAACGTAGCGGTGGTGGCGGTAGTACCATCACGCAGCAGTTGGCCAAACAGCTGTACTCCCCCAGCGTAGAAAGTTTGACCGAGCGACTCCTCCAGAAGCCCATTGAGTGGGTCATTGCCGTCCGTTTGGAGCGCTACTATACCAAAGAGGAAATCATCAATATGTACCTCAATAAGTTTGACTTTCTTCATAACGCAGTCGGAATACGATCCGCTGCGCAGTCCTACTTTGGGAAAACTCCGGCTACGCTGACTACCGAGGAGGCCGCAATGCTGATCGGTATGTGCAAAAATCCTTCCTACTACAACCCGATTCGTTATCCCGAGCGCACCCTGGAACGCCGCAACACCGTCTTCCGCCAAATGGTCAAGGCTGGGTTTATGACCGAGGCCCGCTGCGAAGAATTGAGCGCCAAGCCGATCGTCTTACACTATACACAACTCGATCATACGGACGGCATAGCACCCTATTTCCGCGAATATCTCCGTGTCACGATGATGGCTAAAAAGCCCGAGCGTAGCGATTATTCCAAATGGCAGCAGCAGAAGTATTTGGACGACTCCCTGGCCTGGGAGACGAACCCCCTTTATGGCTGGTGCAACAAAAATCGAAAGGCCAACGGCGACCCCTATAATTTATATACCGACGGACTGAAGGTATACACTACCATCGACTCCCGCATGCAGCAATACGCCGAAGAAGCCATTGCCGAACACCTCGGGAAGCATCTTCAGCCTGCTTTTTTCCGTGAGAAACGTCGGAAACCCTATGCGCCTTTTTCAGAAGATATTACCGAGAAGCAGCGGAAGGATATTCTCGATCGAGCCATGAAGCAGAGCGATCGTTACCGCGCACTCAAACAAGCTGGATACTCCGAGAAGAAGATTCGGGAGAACTTCAACGAAAAAGTAGAGATGCAGGTCTTCACCTGGAAGGGAATTGTCGACACGACGATGTCGCCGATAGACTCCATCATCTATTGCAAAAGTTTATTGCGTACCGCCTTTATGGCCATGGACGTTCGTACGGGGCAAGTCAAGGCCTACGTAGGCGGCATCAACTTCGATAAATTCAGATACGACATGGTGACTACCGGGCGCCGTCAAATCGGATCCACCATGAAGCCCTACCTCTATTCATTGGCCATGATTGAAGGTTTTACGCCTTGCGATCAGCTTTTACATGTCCAACCCGTTCTTTATGACGAAGGCGGAAACGCGTGGATACCTCGAAACCCCGGCGCACGCCGTATAGGAGAGATGGTAACTGTCCAATGGGGGTTACAAGTATCCTCCAACTGGGTCACGGCCTATCTGATGAAACAACTTTCGCCCTACAGTCTGGTTCGATTGCTCCGTTCCTATGGTATGCATAGCCACATCGATCCCGTGGTCTCTATTTGCTTGGGTACGCCGGACATCTCAGTGAGTGAAATGGTCAGTGGTTACAGCGTTTTCGCCAATAAAGGCATTCGTGTAGAGCCGCTTTATGTGACACGCATTGAGGACTCCTTCGGAAATACCATCGCCACGTTCGCTCCGCAGGTTAACGAAGTTTTACCTGAAGAAGCGGCTTACAAGATGCTATACATGTTGCGCAGTGTGGTCGATGGCGGTACAGCAGGGCGTGTGCGATACGGCTATGATATTACCGCGCAAATGGGAGGCAAGACGGGAACCACTCAAAATAACTCCGACGGTTGGTATATGGGCTTCACGCCTTCCTTAGTAGCCGGTTGTTGGGTGGGCGGGGAAGATCGATCGATCCACTTTGACAAAATGGACGAAGGACAGGGTGCCGCAATGGCTTTACCTATCTATGGTCTATTTATGAAGAAGGTCTATGCTGACAAGAAGCTCGGTTACTCGCAATCGGAGACCTTCGATGTCCCCAAAGAGTACGCCAACCCCTGTCGCGGATACGTCCCAATGGAATCCGACTACTCCAACCACACCGGAATCGACGATCTATTCAATTAGAGGCTCGAAATTAAGTTCTAAGACAGCCCCGAAAGGTCTCCAGTCCATCCGACTGGAGACCTTTTGTTTTCAGATACGTGTGAAGCCTTACTTGATTTTCTGATGAGACCTTCTTTTCTTTCCTTGAGAAAAGAAAAGAAGCAAAAGAAACTCAAGCCCTCTGCCGAGGGCGGGGAAGTTTTTCCGGGTACCTCGAGAATAGCTGGAGGTCTTGAATCTCTCAAATTACTGGCTTCTAAATACGTACCAGGCCAAATTTGGCTGGCGTCCCTGACGCCTTGATCTTCTTTTGCTTCTTTTCTTCTATCAAGAGAAGAAAAGAAGATCATGTGGCCTTACTTGACTTTCTGATGGGACCTTCTTTTCTTTCCTTGAGAAAAGAAAAGAAGCAAAAGAAACTCAAGCCCTCTGCCGAGGGCGGGGAAGTTTGGCCGGGTACATCGAGAATATCCGGAGGTTCTGATTCTCTCAAATTATTGACCTATAAATACGTACCCAGCCAAATCTGGCTTTCTAATGAGACCTTCTTTTCTTTCCTTGAGAAAAGAAAAGAAGCAAAAGAAACTCAAGCCCTCTGCCGAGGGCGGGGAAGTTTGGCCGGGTACCTCGAGAATAGCTGAAGGTCCTGAATTTCTCAGATTACTGGCCTCCAAATTTGTGCGGTCTCGAATGGCTTCTCGATAGGATATGTAGAGGAGTGTATACTGTACGCCTCTAATGCCTACCGGAATAAAAAGCACTCTCTCCTCAAAAAATCTGCGTTTGATGTAGTTCCCTTTTGTCTTCTATTGTCGGGTGTGTCGATGGATGAAATTCCGTATATGGTGGAAGCCTTTTTGTCAAGGATACTTTCAGGGCGTATCTTTGTAATCGTTTTTTAATCCATATCCACATGAATAGAAAAGATCATTACACAAGTCATCGAACGAAACAAGGCAGTTGGCGAAAGCTGTTGCCTGCCATTGGCCTGGTTGTCACCCTTTCGATGCAAGCCGAAGGTGCCGGAGCGGCGACCGTAGGCAGTGCAGCCAGTCGTGCACCGGAAATGGCGACGCTAACACAACATCAAAAACGTACCGTGGTCGGAACGGTTATCGACGAAACAGGCGAACCGGTTATCGGGGCCAATATCCTCGTGAAGGGAACAGCTACGGGCACAACGACAGACCTCGACGGACATTTTTCGATTGAAGCCGAGGGTTCGCAGGTCATGTTAGTCATCTCTTACATAGGTTACAAGCGTTTGGAGGTGTCGGCTACGGCGGGGCAACCTGTTAAGGTACGTCTGGAGCCGGAAGACAACGTGATGGACGAAGTTGTCGTCACGGGTTATGGCACATTCAAAAAGTCAGCCTATGCTGGATCGGCTTCGAATGTGAAAGCCGATAAAATGCAGGATGTTCCAGCCGTTTCGTTTAAGGATTTGTTGCAAGGAAACGCTTCAGGCGTGCAGTTTTCCTCCTCTTCCGGTCAGCCGGGAGCCGCCTCGACACTCAAGATCCGTGGCATGGGATCGTTCAACGCCAGCAATGCGCCGCTTTATGTCATCGACGGCGTACCCGTACGGTCGGGATCGATTAATAGTCTCAGCTCGCGTGCAGGGCTTGACATCATGTCCACGTTAAATAGCTCCGACATCGAAAGCATTACCATCATTAAGGATGCAGCTGCGGCTTCGCTTTACGGATCGCGTGCGGCCAACGGTGTGGTGCTGATTACCACCAAAAGAGGCAAGTCAGGAAAGCCTGCCTTCTCCTTCAAGGCCGATTTTGGTAGTTCAGACTTTGCGATGGAGTATCGCCCGATCATGGGCGGAGAAGAACGTCGCCAATATATCTACGACGGACTCGTGGCGGGCCAAATGAAACGCGGGAAGACCGAAAGCGCGGCGCGCGCATACGCCGATAAACGCATCAACAACTTCGCGCCCATTCCGTGGAGCGGCTATACGGACTGGGATGACGTATTGTTTCGCAAAGGCAGTCACAGCAGCTACGAAGCCTCGATCACGGGCGGATCGGACAAGTTCAAATACTATTCATCTCTCTCTTACCTCAAGCAAGAGGGTATCGCCTACAACTCAGGTCTGGAACGCATCAGCGGACGCCTTAACGTGGATTATCAGGCCACGGATCGCTTGAAATTGGGCGTAAATATGTTGCTGGCCACCGTAAATCAAGAAGTAAACAGCGAGGGAACGTCTTATGTTTCACCTTTCTACACATCGCGCAATGCCGTTGTGCCTTCAGATCCGGTTTACAACAAAGACGGCAGTTGGAACCGCAATATGATTCGTATCGGCGACCGCAATCCGGCCCAGTCGGCAGCTTACGACTATCAACGCGAATACGTTACGCGTACTTTTAATACGCTCTTTGCCGAATATGAATTCATTCGTGATCTCAAGTTCCGCTCCACCTTCAGTTATGATTACGTGAACACAAAGGGAAAGGACTGGAGTGACCCACGCACGGCCGAGGGACAGGACAAAAATGGTATCATGGATAAGCGCTACAGCGAATTGAGTAAAATGACTTGGGCAAACCAATTGAGCTATCGGACGACCCTATCGGACAATCATCACCTCGATGCGCTGATCGGATACGAGGTTGACGATCAATATAGTGACTATCTGCTCGGAATAGCCAGTAATTTCGCTACGCCACAGAAAAACGAGATCAGTAACGGTATGAAAACCGAAGCCGTAGGCGGAAGTAATACGCGATCGCGGATGGTGTCTTACATCTCTCGCTTAAATTATGATTATCGCAATCGCTACTACTTAGGAGGTAGTTTCCGCACCGACGGAAGCTCTCGCTTCCACCGCAATAGCCGTTGGGGCAGCTTCTGGTCCCTCTCAGGCGCTTGGCGGGCCATCGAGGAATCGTTTATGGAACCTACAAAAGGCTGGTTGTCCGATTTGAAGCTCCGCGCGTCGTATGGCGTGAACGGAACACTTCCTTCGGATCTCTATGGCTATATGGGGCTTAGCGACCTCACGAATGGCTATTTAGAGCAACCTGGAATCATTCGGTCGCGGCTCCCGAATATCGATTTGAAGTGGGAGACGAACCACAACCTCAATCTGGGTCTCGATCTGGGCCTCTGGAATCGTATCAACGTGACGCTGGAATATTATGTCCGTACGACGAAGAATCTACTCATGGATCGCCCGATTTCGATGACTACGGGATTTTCGAGCTACCTGATGAACATTGGCGAGGTGAAAAATCAAGGCGTGGAGTTGGAAATCGGTTCGACAAACGTGCAGACGAAGGACTTTACCTGGACGACGAATTTCAATATCTCGCACAACCACAACGAAATTGTCAAACTCGACGGATTGCAGACTGAGATCATCGGCGGATATCAAATTCACCAAGTCGGAAAGCCTTACCGTACCTTCTATATGATTGAATTTGCTGGCATTAACCCTGAAACGGGTGCGCCACAGTTCTACACGAACGAACGGGATGCTAACGGCAACTATAAGAAGGATATTACCGAAGATGTAAGCAAGGCAAACGCTGCCGTACTCGATAAATACGCGGATCCGGCCGTGATAGGCGGTCTGAGCAACTCGATTCGTTACAAATGGTTCGACCTGAGCTGCATGTTCTCCTATCAGTTTGGCGGATATGCCTACGACGTATGGGCGCAGAAGACGGAACACGGTGGCAACGATATGCGGGCTAACATACCGACCTATTATCGAAACAGTTGGCGGAAGGCAGGCGACGTGACCAGCTACGAACTTTTCTACGAGAACCCCGCGGTAGCCATGAACAAGATTTCGACTTCTCGACGCCTGCACAGCACAGACTTTATCCGTCTAAAAACGCTCACCTTAGGCTTCACACTGCCCAAAAACTGGGTAAAGGCAGCGCATCTTGAGAACGTACGCCTCTATGCTTCCGCAAATAATCTCTGGACCTGGGCGGCATACGATTATTATGATCCCGAAGCCACCGAAGGCGGTTCGGCAACGTGGGGAACGCCTCCGCTCAAAACCGTCATCTTTGGCTTAAACATGAACTTCTAATCTCAAAAAAATGATCGAATCATGAATCGCTTGAAATATATCACCCTCTTTTTGGTTGCCGTCCTGATCTCCTCGTGCGGCAACGATTGGCTCGACGTGGAGCCCTCGACATCCATACAGACCGAAAGCGGCGTCAAGTCGCTGAAGGAAGTGGAGTTTTCCCTCAATGGCATTTACAGCACGATGCAAAGTGCCGATGCTTATTCCGGCCGACTCGTTTATTACGCTGACGTGACGGGCGACGACATGCAAGCCGTCAGCTCGACTAAGCGAACGGCCAATTACTATCGCTTCAATTTCACGAAAGACAACGGTCCGTCCAGTCATTGGGCTTACCTCTACAACATCATTCAGAATTGCAACGTAGTGTTGGCCAGCCTCGATCGCATCACCGCAAAAGACGCTGAGAAGGCTTATCGCAACGATTTGCGAGGCCAGGCGCTCGCCATCCGTGGCATGGCGCTCTTTGACCTGACCCGCATCTTCGGCTACCCCTATACGAAAGACGGCGGGGCCTCGATGGGTGTCCCCATCATCGAAACCGTTTCCGGCACGGAGGATAAGCCCTCCCGCAGCTCCGTGGCCGAATGCTACACGCATATCATAGCCGACCTGAAGTCCGCCTCGGAACTCCTCGGGGAGAAGTTCAACAAGGGGAAGTTCAATAAGTGGGCCGCTCTGACGTTGCTGAGCCGCGTGTACCTCTATAAAGGCGAAAATGCGGAGGCCCTGAAAGCCGCCAAGTCCGCTATTGAAGGCGCGGAGAAGAACGGGTATGCCCTCTGGTCCAATAAGGCTTATCCGACGGCTTGGGGAGCAGACGCGTCGTCCGCAGATCAAGGCGAAGTGCTGTTCGAGATTGTCAATCTCACCACCGACTCGCCCGGCAAGGAGAGCATGGGTTACCTGAACTCCAAAGACGGATACGACGACATGTGCATCACCGCCTCGTTCTATCGTTTGCTCAAGGAGAACCCCCGCGATGTACGTCTGAAGCTCCTCAGCTTCGACGGCAAGCAGTACGCGTATGTCAATAAGTATCAGCCGCAACCGGGAGAGAATATTGCCGATGCCAATATACCCCTTTTGCGTCTGTCGGAAGCCTATCTGAATGCAGCTGAGGCCGCAGTCAAGACTGGCGACAACGCCACAGCCGTGACTTACCTCGATGCCATTGTTCATCGAGCAGATCCCGACTCTACGGTGAAGGGAAAAACCTTGACTTTGGCCAATGTACTCAATGAGCGACGCAAAGAATTAGTTGCAGAAGGACATCGCATGTATGATGTAATGCGTAATGGCCTTTCGATCAAACGTGAAGACGTCGAGGAGAGCGCCATCAGTCGCACCCGCCACGACACGCCCTACATGGAGTACGATCGCACGTTCTATATGATCGTCCTGCCCATCCCCAAGGGCGAGATTGATGCCAATCCCAACATCAAGCAAAACCCCGGCTATTGATTGGATCTCATTTAGGAGAACAAAAAGAGCGGCAGGCCAGTTTGGTCTGCCGCTCTGTGTTTCCACCCATGCGTTAGTTCGGAAATAGGCCGGCGCTAGACCTCCAAATACGTATCAAGTCAAACTTGGCTGGCGTCCCTGACGCCTTGATTTTCTTTTGTTTCTTTTCTTCTATCAAGAGAAGAAAAGAAGATCATGGAGCTTTACTTGGCTCTCTAATGAGACCTTCTTTTCTTTCCTTGAGGAAAGAAAAGAAGCAAAAGAAACTCAAGCCCTCTGCCGAGGGCGAGGAAGTTTGGCCGGATACATTCATATAAGTCGGATGCCTGAAATTTGGCTGGCGCTGGATCTCCAAACAGGTACCAAGCCAAACTTGGCCGGCATCCCTGATGCCTTGATCTTCTTTTGCTTCTTTTCTTCTATCAAGAGAAGAAAAGAAGATAATGATGCCAGAAAGATCTTGCATCAAAAGAATAAAATCAGCTACACCCTGAAAATCAGCACATACAACAGCTCCGTAAAAATTTTTCTACGATTTTTTCGCGAAAAGTTTGTTGCTATTCAAAACAGTTATACTTTAGCCGCCGCTTAGGACAGCGGTCATAAGTCAAACTACATATTGAAACACTTTCGAGTCGTGGGAAACACTCCAGATAGATTTTGAGGATAAAGAGAAAGCGCCAAATACGCTTTGGATGTGTTTTTACAGCTCGGAAGGAGCCAAAAACCGTTTGAAGTCAATTTTGAGGCTCAAAAAGGGCTACAAAACCATTTGAGGTCGATTTTGAGGCTCAAAAAGGACTACAAAAGCGTTCGAGGTCGATTTTGAGACTCAAAAAGGACTGCAAAAGCGTTTGAGGTCGATTTTGAGGCTCAAAAAGGACTGCAAAAGCGTTTGAGGTCGATTTTGAGGCTCAAAAAGGACTGCAAAAGCATTTGAGGTCAATTTTGAGGCTCAAAAAGGACTGAAAAAGCGTTTGAGGTCGATTTTGAGGCTCAAAAAGGACTACAAAAGCGTTTGAGGTCAATTTTGAGGCTCAAAAAGGACTGTGGAGATATGTGGAACAGCTTACGCTGCCGTCGGAAGCATTCATCATTATATATGTACCTATAAAGAAAGGAGAAAAACGAATGGACGAATTAGTCGAGATTCAAAAAATGCGCCTTACGAGGCTTGACAACGCGCTGCACGTACTGTATCATTCGGATGCGTACGACATAGTTCATGCTGTAGACATTACGAAACTCGGATTGACCCTCGCGCTACTCAATGAGTGGAATGGCAATCTGCTGACGGAGAAAGATCTCAATTTGGAAGCACAAGCCAATCACAACACGAAGCTCCTGAATGAGAAAAATGAGGAACGAAACAAATTGATCACCTTTATTTTCAATGTGGTTCGTACCTACCAGCGTTCACCGGATGCCGACGAGGCGAAAGCCGCTACACAGTTGGATATCATCACTCGCCGCTATCGGGGCATACAGTATGGCAGCAAATCGCATGAGACAGTGCATATTGATGGCCTGCTGATCGATCTGAAGAAGGCTGAGATGACTCCGCTACTCGCTACCTTGCGACTGACGTCGGCCGTGTCACTTTTGGAGACTGCCAACGCCGAGTTTAACAAGTTCCGTAAGGCCCGCACCGCATCTCGCGCTAAAAAAGACCTCCCGAAGATCGTCGAGGTACGTCCGAAGACGGATGCGGTATATGAGCGCGTCATTTTTATGCTTCAAGCCGCCTATTTGTCAGGTTCGGCAACGGTAGATAAGGAATTGATCCGTACAGTAGCTAAGCAGCTCAATCAGCGGATGGACGAAATCAACGATACGTTTAGCCAGATCCTCGCGCGCCGCAAATCGGACAAGAGTAAGGATCCCAAGACACCCAAGGAGCCTAAAAAACCGCGTAAGCCGAAGGATAAGGATGATCCGGATATCCGTCTGCCAGAGACCGAGGAGCCCAAGAAACCCGGCGATAGTGGAAAAGACAAAAAGCCAGAGGGTGGCGGTACGCCGAAGCCCGGAGGCGGTGGCAAGAAGTCCGAGGGCGGCGGCTCGGGTACCGAAGGCGGCGGAAAGAACTCTAAAGAAGGCGGCTCAGGTTCCGAAGGTGGAGGTGGTGCCAGTGGCGGCGGCCCCGAGATCCATCTTCCGGAAAATTGAACAGAGAGAACGAACACCATAAACCTAAAAACAAATCCGGGTACATGTCAAATCATGTATCCGGATTTTTCGTTTTCGATTTTTCGATTTCAGATTTTCCGGTAGGGTAGGGGCATATTGATTGTTAGAATATTATCGTATCGGAATATATAGGGGCGAAAAAATATATGCCCCTCTAATATGTATCAAGCCAAAATTAGCTGGCGCCCCTGATGCCTTGATTCTCTTTTGTTTCTTTTCTTACATCAAGACGAGAAAAGGTCCTCTACCGAGGGCGGGGAAGTTTGGCCGGGTACGTTCATATAAGTTGGATGCCTAAAATTTAGCCGACATCCCTGATGCCTTGATTTTCTTTTGGTTCTTTTCTTGCATCAAGACAAGAAAAGGCCCTCTGCCGAGGGCAAGGAAGTTTGGCCGGGTACGTTCATATAAGTTGGATGCCTAAAATTTGGCTGGCGTCCCTGACGCCTTGATTTTCTTTTGGTTCTTTTCTTGCATCAAGGCAAGAAAAGAATACCAGAAACGAGAAAAATCTAATTGTTAGAAGATCAGTATATCAGGATCTGTAGGGGCGCAAAAGCATACGCCCTACGAACACCGCCGGAGGCGGCGAATGATCATTTTTGTGCATTGGCACGCCTCTTCGTTTCCTTCGGAAACGTTCGGGGGGCGTATGCAATACGCCCCTACCTATGTACATTCTTATTTTTCGGATTCTATTCCTGTAATACGGTAGGGACGCAACAGCATACGCCCCACAAACACCGCCGGAGGTGGCGAATGATCATTTTTGTGCATTGGCAAGGATTGGGAAACATGTTGTATAACATGTATCTCTATTTTTGATGATACAGAAGGTAATTGTTTCTTTGTGGGGAAGCATATAAGGATATTTCAAATGAAACGAGTACTGATATTTCTTTTCGCGTGGACATTAGTAGTCTTCGCCCTGCAAGCGCAGACAGAAATCGATAAGGCGATGTTCCGGGCTATGTATAAGTTCTCTTATAAAACAAGCCCGGAACAGCCCACATTTGGTTGGGTGGATTGGATGTATATCGATATAGGGAATAAGGCAACGATGTTTTATAATCGTTATGCCGAACTCAAAGATTCTATGACGAACGAGTGCCTAAAGCAGAATATGCCCCCAGAGGCGATCCATGAGCGGACAAAAAACTATCCCGTAAGGGGAGATGCGCCGGTTTATTGTCAATTGTACAGTGAGAAGACAACGCGGGTTGCTACACGGTATACCAAAGGTTATTACTATGAAGAACCGATGGTCATGCCGCAGTGGATACTTGACAATAAGTCGCTAACCTTATACGGTTACACTTGCCTTCGGGCTACAACCCATTATTTAAGTCGAACATGGGAAGTCTATTATACCACAGAGATACCCTTGAGTTATGGACCATGGAAATTATGGGGATTGCCCGGATTGATAGTTCGTGCTACAGATGCAGACCATTATTTTCTCTTTGAATTAGATCATTTCAAACGTCTATCTAAGCCTGAACCCATTATTTATATCCATCGGGAATTTGGCAATAAGGGTGGATACACAGGAAGTGAGTATAAGAAGGTATCCAAGAAGACTTTTGTGGAATATGAGAGATTGTTCCATAAGGATGCTATGGCGTTTCTCGATTTTGAGATGGGAGATACAGGACCTACATCGGGTGATCCCGCTCCAGTTGCAGAAATTCCATATATCCCACTCGAGAAATAGCTTTCTCAAAAACATATTCCTATTGCCTATATATGGGGACTCTGTTTTTAAGCGGCTATGGCAGTCATTGAGCATCTCCAATAGCAAGCTCCCCAATTTTCAGGAGCCAAAAAACATGTTGTAAAGCATGCGCTCTTGTTTTTGAGTCTACAGTTGTTTCTGCGTTCTTTGTGGAGAACAAATAAGGACATTCCTAATAAGACGAATACCGATATTCTTTTTTGCATGGATTTTCGCTATAGTGGCGATGCATGCGCAGGAAACAATCGACACGGCACAGTTCCGGGCGGTCTATAAGTTCTCTTATAAGACCGCTCCGGAACAGCCGGAGTTTGATGGCGTGGATTGGATTTATCTGGATATGGGCAATAAGGTGACGAAATTTTATAGCCGTTATGGTGAGATACGTGATTCAATCAAAAATGATGCGTTTAAGAATGGTCTGTCTGCCTGGGAAGTCCTCGAATTGATCAAAGGCTATCCGCGGCCAAGTAATACCCCCGCTTACTATCAATTTTATGACGAAAAAAAGACCCGTACGACTATCGAATATATGGATGGGTATATCGGTGAGGAACAAATGGCTATGCCTGACTGGACATTGCATGAAGACACCGCAACCATATCAGGATATTTGTGCAAACGGGCTACGACGCATTATCGAGGTCGTGATTGGGAAGTGTATTACACCTCCGAAATACCGCTTAATCGTGGTCCGTGGAAACTTTGGGGCCTTCCGGGATTGATTACTCGCGCTACGGATGCGGATCACCACTTCCTATTTGAAATGGAGGATTTTAAGCGTCTAATAAATCCAGTTCCGATCATTTATATTCATCGCGAGATTGGTGCAAAAGGAGGTTATACAGGTGCTGAATACAAGAAAATATCGAGGAAGACCTATTTGGAATATGAGCGATTGTATCACGAGGATGCCATTGCTTTTGGAGATTTTGAGACGGGGTCGCCTTCGACCTTTTTTGATGAGAGCGGAAACCCCACATCTGCTCCTGTGATGAAAAGAGAGTATATCCCAATAGAGAAATAGCACCTATTTTTTTCAGAAGTACTTTACAGGCCTCAGCTTGTGCTTTTCTTTAGACGAAAGACACATCCTGAGGTTTTTTGATTACTCACTTTAGCGTAAGAATGACCTATGATGAATCGTGGACTACTTTTTTGGACAATACTTTTTATGCTGACCGTCGCCGGATCCAGCGCGCAACAGCAATTGAAGGGCCATACCCGCGCGAAGACCAATGGCGCACCCATTCCGGACGTCTACGTTATGCTGATGAGTGCGGACGGACGGCGAATCCTGTCCTACGATTACTCGAGGGATGACGGCGCTTTCACTTTAGACCTCCCGTCGGACGGTGCTCCGGAATACGTTGTATCGACCTCTCGGTTAGGTTTTGAAGCCCTGCGGCAAAGTGTTCGGAGGGATGCGGGCACTGTGGAACTGCGTTTGCAGGAGACTTCGGTCAAGCTGCGCGAAGTGAAGGTCGAGGCCGCGCCCATGCGACGCCGCGGAGATACGCTGACCTATTTCATGTCTAATTTTTCGCGGCCGCAGGATAAGACGTTGGCCGAAGTGCTGGAGCGTATGCCCGGCATTGAAGTCCGTAGTGACGGACTTGTCAAATATGACGGCCGACCTATCAACCGCTTTTATATCGAAGATTTGAATCTGCTTGGCAATCGGTATTCACTGGCTACGAAAAATCTTTCACCGGCTGACATCGCTTCCGTACAGGTTTACGAAAATCATGAGCCGATCAAAATGATGCGTGGACGCACGGATCCCGACGAGGCGGCCCTAAACATCAGACTGAAATCGGGATCGCGTGCCAAATGGCTCCTCACGGGTGACTTCGGTTTGGGCGGTTTTCCGATGCTCTATGACGCGACCGTGACGCCAGCCCGCTTTGCGCGTCGAAACCAGACGCTGATTGTCGCTAAGGCCAATAATACGGGGCGGGACATTGCCATGGAGCTCCGGATCCATTCGATGGGCGCCACCGTCTTTAATCCGGCTACTTTGGAGGGCATTCCGGATCAACTTTCACCCCTCACGATGACCTCGGCCTTCTTCGTTCGCGATCGTGCACGCTTCAATCGGTCTGCTATCGCCTCGGTGAATCAACTTTGGCGGTTGGCGGACGACGTGGACTTGCGTCTGAATCTCAATTATGGCTACGAACGTGAGTCGCGCAGCCGTAGCGTAGAGACGGAGTACCGGCTGGGCAACGGACAGACGTATATCGTCGGCGATTACACCTCGCAGATCGTTCGACGTCATCAATTGGAAGGCGAATGGACTTTGACGGCCAATCGGACACGTTATTTTTTGGAGAATAAGCTCAGCGCAGAAATTCATTGGAAGGATGCGCGCGCCGATGTAGCTGCCGGTGGTCGCCAAATGCAGCAGCAGATGAATTTGCCACGCACCTTGATAAAGAATCACTTAAAACTTTCTCGTTTGATCGGTCGCGTGGCTTTTGGATTCGGAAATGAGACAGAATTTATACGTATGCCGCAATGGCTTACGGTTTCTTCGCAAGATTCGATACCACTTTTTAGACAGCTATTCGTCCGGCAATCTATTCGCTATGAGGCGGGTAGCAACGATTCATATCTGACGCTCAACTTCCACTCCGGGGCACATACGCTGGACTTAAAAACGGGTTTTGCATGGAAGGGACAAGCCGTGCGGTCCGCCCTGCAACCCCAACCGGAGGGCGTGGAGGGTCCCTACACGAACGATCTTCGTTGGCGCCTATGGCAGCTATACGCGGTGCCTGCTTATCGATTCGTGTATGGGGCTTGTAGCCTCACGTCATCCGCGATGCTGGAGCAACGACAGACCACGTATGCCGGCCATACCGATCGCGATCTGCAAATCCACCCCGCGATACGTTTCAGCTATGAGCCTTCGGCGGTATTCAAGTCGAGCGCCAGTTGGAAGCGTACGATTCGCCGTGGCGACCTGGACAATCGCCTCACGGGCTATGTGATGAAACGCTATAACCTGCTCACGCGTGGCACGGACCGTGAGGAACGCAACGTTTCGGACATGCTGAGTCTCGACCTCTCGGTCAAGGATCTGTCGCATTTCTTCAACTTGAGTTATATGACGTATTTTTCTCGTCATCAGGGAAACCTGATCTCGGCATATCTTATTCGTGATTTCTATACCTTCTCCTGGCTTCGTCCTTTTGATCAACGCAGCACGTATTGGGCTCATACCCTTTCGGCAACTCGGCTATTGACGCGCCTTTCCCTTACCGCAGGGCTACAAATTACGTACGCTCGCAACGCATCGACCTTGGAGCAGCAGGGAGCTACGATAGATTATACCGATCATAGTTTCACGCTTTCGCCTTCCCTTAAATGGAACGCTCGGAGGAACTTAAATTTTGATTATGTCGCGTCGCTATCGTATACCGGGGTAAGCATCGATCGGAGCGCCGTGGATCGGTACATTCCATTCCTCGACCATCGTCTGTACACCTATTGGGGCCTCACGCCGCGCCTCTCACTAACCACCACCCTGCAACATTATTACACACAGGCCCCAGACATATCGGCAACGAATCTTTTTTTCGCTGACTTAGGTCTGCGTTTTTCGTTCCCTCACATGACCGTCAGTTTAGACTGGACGAACCTCCTGAACCGTCGCACGTATGTGGTTACGGGCTATAACGCCATCAATACCTATACGCGTACCGATCGGCTGCGGCCCTCGGAATTTCTGATCAGCTTTCGTTTTAAGCGATAGGGGATCAGGAGAAAACGAAAATCGAAAAACAAAAAATGGCCGGACACCTGCGAGTTTTCTCGTCAGGTATCCGGCCTTTTTTTATCCATCCGACTATCCGGAGATAAGATCGCAAAATCTTACGCCACCTCAAACGACGCGTAAGGTGCACATGCCGTTTCATGAAGGAGCCGCGGCGCCGTGTGTAGACTTATTTTTCATCCCAACTTATTTCGCCGGTACACGTGAGGACAAAAAAATGCCGGGTACACGACTTGGGGAAATTCCGCCCGTGTACCCGGCTTTCGTTTGAAGGCCTTAGACTTTTGTCGACCTACGTTTTACAGCTTCCGCACCACCTGCATCATCTGCTCACCTAAGCCAATCGTATAGCCCTGCGATACAAAGACTACCCGACCGAACGTATCGGCGATAATGAAAATTGGCAAGTCGTTCGTATTCCGCAATTTCATGGCCTCGGCAATCATACGCGTCACGGAACCGTCCGCGTCCGTGCCCCACGTAATTGTGCTCGGTAGCGGGCCGAACTCCTTTCGATCAAAGCCATCCAAAGAAGCCTTATCCTTGAAAAGAAGCACTATGCCACGGTTCCAGCCTTCAAAGTCGGCCTTCAGACGGGCAATATCGCGCAGTGCATGATTCGTCGGTTCCTGACGCGCGCCGAGAATGCCTATGATGAAGTATCCGCGGCCTGTGGTCGAAAGAATGGAGACCTTCGAGCCTGTTTCGTTGTCGAACTTGGCTTCGGGATCGATACTGCCGATCACGCTGATGTCCGTCGTATCCGCACGCATGACAAGCGGCACATTCGTCGTCTGCCCTTCGTGAATAGAGAAGAAGGTGAGACGTGCCAGCACCTTGCCACTGGCCATACGCGTACCCGTGACGAGCACATAATTGCCGCAATCGAGTCGCAATGAGGACGGCGCGCGAAGCAGATCCTGCCACGTGTCGCCCACACCGCCCTGCGATTCAAAGTCGAGTGTCCGCATTTGTGCGTCGTCACGCAATCGGGCAATCGTGAAGTGGCTGTAGTATTTCGGATTGTCAAGCGAGGGAGTGGGGGAGTAGCTGGCCGTGAGCATTCCTTGGGGCGCGTTAGTCTGATGGTCCGCCTCGAAGTTCACATCCTGCCATCCGTGATTGTAGTACTGCACCTTACCCGTCATTAACTCGATCCGGGCAGGTATGCCAAGGCTTCGCGCCACGGCCACGAAGAAAATGTTGCGCGAATAGGTGTCCGCCATGCGCGCACGCCATACACCCGTCGGCATGATAGAGATATACTGCGGATTGAGGTCGTTACGAAGGGCGATATGTATCTTCACCCATTCCACGAGGGCCTGCGGATTGCGTCGAGCTGCCGTAGCCAACGACGTATCGATCCGCTCGGCAAAGAATTGTTTGTAAGGCGTCAGATACTCGTTCCATACGCGTGGGTTAACTACGTACTTCGCAAAAAGAGTGGCATCAGGTCGGTCGATAAGGCTCTCCGGGATTTGCGGCGTGTTGTTCAGATGGTCGAGTAGCACGTCCGCCGGCGTATCGCGGAGGTCCTTTTCGGAGATACTGTTTAATAGACGCAGCGCGTCGGGCAGTCGGTTGGTCTGATCTGCCTCACGCAGGAAATGCTCGACCTCCTGGTGGTTGCCACGTGTCTTGGGCATGATTTTCCGCAGCTCATCCGCGTTCGACATACCTAAAACTTTCGCTAAGGCAGCAGACAGGGTGTCGGTATAGAACGTGGCCACGTATGCGTTGCGGATACTGTCCTCAGCCAGCATGCGACGCGTATTTTCGGCCTTCTCCGCATCCGTCACCTCACGCTCCGGTGGGATGGCACCTTCCACCGGGGGCACGATGTCCATCTCTACCGTAGCCGTGTCACCTGGCGTATGATCCAAGGCGATCGTCACGGCGTCGTCTTTACCAAAGGTCACCTTGTGGAAGCCGTAGCGTCCGTCTTTCGACACCCACACGAGCATGTCGCCCTTACCTGCCGTCAGTGAGGCCTTGCCGTCGGCATCGGTCTGCTTGCGCGCCACGGTGAAGAACTCAGCGTAGTTGTAGAGCTGGAACTCTACGAGCGCATCCGCTACCGGCTTGCCATCGGTACCCTTCACGGTGATTGTCGTGTGACCCGTCGGAGCGTAATTGTCGATCACGTTGATTTCCGTGTAGCAGGCCGTGCGCTCCATCACGTCCTCTGGCCCGTCGTAGTAGCCGAACACCTTCGTGTGCATCAGCATCCCGCGATAAGCCGGAGCGTTGAACCAAGCCAGATTGAGCGCCGGCTCAGGCTCACAGGCGCCGAAGAAGTACCAGCGACCGTCGACCCACGCCTCGACCCAGGCATGATTGTCGTCCGTATGGGCCCAGCGTGGCGTGTAGACCTGCCGCGCGGGAATGCCGACAGCGCGTAGGGCGGCCACGGTGAAGGTGGACTCCTCGCCGCATCGTCCGTAGGCCGTGCAGACGGAGGCGAGCGGTGAACTGGTGCGGGCGTCGGAGGGTGTGTAGATCACCTTCTCGTGACACCAATGGTTCACCTCAAGCACCGCCTCGCGCAGTGAGAGTCCCCGCACGCGGTCCTTCAGCTCTTCGAAGAAGACGGTGCGACTCTCGTCCAGATTCTCGTTGTTGACGCGGATCGGGAGGACAAAGTGGCGAAAGATGTCCTCCGGGATCTGTTGTCCCCATGGCATCTCACGGCGGGCCGTGAAGGCCGCCCGGACGTTGCGCAGATAGAAGGCGCCGTCGTAGTCGGCCACGTCGCCGATGGGCATGTAGGCATAGAGGAACTCCATCGCCTCACGCTCCGGGGTGGTCATCTCGGTTTGGAAGATGGCGAAGAGCGACGAGTCGGCGAAGGCCTCACGTTTCGTTTTGAAATCCGCCTCCACGCGAGCGCGATAGGAGGCGTCTGTGATGAAATGTTCGGATTTCGTGCAGCCGAACGCAGCGAAGAGCAGGAGCAAGAGTCCTGCGATCATGGGTGAGTATGTTCTCATAATGAATAGGTAGTTATAGAGCCTTGCATAGGTAGTTGCGCACCTGCGGCGTCGAGCCGCCTCACTTCAGATATTCCTTCAGGAATCGATCGATGATATCGAAGGGGATGCGCTTTATGTCGTCATAGAGGTCGATGTGGTAGGCGCCGGGCACGATGTAGAGCTCTTTGTTCGAGCCGTTGAGGCGCTTGAAGATGTCCTCGGCCATGCTGCGAGTGTGCGACTTTTCGCCCTGGACGATGAGCACCGCACCGCGGATTTCGCTCACTCGCGAGCAGAGCGGCGAGCCGATGAAGGAGATGGGCGTTGTCTTTGTCCAGCCGCCCGTGGAGTTCACCGAGCGCTTGTGGAAGCCGCGGGCCGACTTGTAGTAGGCCTGAAAGTCGCGCAGGTAGCGGGGCGCGTTGGCGGCGATACGATCCAAGTTATCGCCCGTCACCTCGTGCGTATCCGTCTGCGCGTCTCGGGTGCGCTGATTGCTCAGTCGGCGCAGCTCCTCGTAGCGCGCATCGTCGCTTTTGGAGTCGTAATAGACGTCGGCGAAGAGGCGCTTCATGTCGTAGAAAGAGCAGATGACGGTCGCCTTGACGCGCGTGTCGACCGAGGCCTCATTGACCGCCATGCCGCCCCAGCCACCGATGCCCACGAGGCCAATCTTCGAGACGTCGACGTTGCGCAGGCGCATCAGATAGTCCACGGCCGCGCCGAAGTCCTCCGTGTTAATGTCTGGTGCGGCCACGCTGCGCACCTCGCCGCCGCTCTCGCCCGTGAACGAGGGGTCGAAGGCCAGGGCCACAAAGCCGCGCGATGCCAACTCCTGGGCGTAGAGTCCGGAGGCCTGCTCCTTGACTGCCCCAAAGGGTCCGCAGACAGCCACGGCGGGGTATCGCTTCGATGCCTCATAGCCTTTGGGCATGTAGAGGTGGCCGGCCAGCTCTATCCCGAAGCGGTTTTTGAAGCGCACGCCCTGCACATCGATCGCCGGATCGACCTTGAAGACGCGCGTGTCGTTAGCCAGCACATTGACTGCGGCCGACTTCTGTTTCTGTTTTGCTTTTTGCCCGTAGGCTGCGCCCCCATGTAGGGCGACAAGCAGCGCCAAAGCGCCGATAAATAGATGCTTCATGCGGGGGTTCTTGTTTGGTCTGTTATCTGTGAATCCTTCCATTGTCCTATTGTCACTTCTTACTCTCTGGAAATTTGGAGGCGCAAAGCTAAGCGGCTGTTCGATTTATGGTAGGGGCCTCTGCGGAGGCAGGCGCAGTTTGGCCAGATACAGGAGAGACGATCGGGTAGGGGCGCAAAAGCATATGCCTCCCTTCCGGGGGAACATCCCGCAGGGGAGGACGGAAAAGACGAAGTGGAGTCGATCCGTGAGGGGCGTTAGCCTGCAATTGGAAGGGCATTTCGGGGTGCGACGTCGTGTGAGGGGCAAAAGCGACGGCCTTTCGGACTGTTTCCGGGTGGCAGGCTGCCCCAGCGGCCCCATTCGAAGCTCCTCCCCGCTGCGTAGCCTTAGATGGAGGTGTATATCAGACGCTTTTAATGTGATAGGATAAAATATCACATGTATATTTTATGCTTTTAATCTGATAGGATAGAATATATACTGCAAGTCGGAGCGTATTAATTTGAAAGATATCTACTTTCACCGTATATATAATACTTTCAGATTAAAAGGATTAGATATATCATGTATATTGTATCCTTTCAGTGTAAAAGCATTAAATATAGATCGTATATAATAGGCTTTTAATATGAGAGCATTCAATGCGTGTCGAATATCTTATCCTTTCAATATAAAAGCATATTACTTGCACTGTATATCTCGCACTTTTAATGTAAAAGCATGGAATATATGGCTCTTTTTAGGGCCTGATGGGGTGGTAGTGGGGCAAAATGACTCGCTTCGGGCGCCGCGCAGGGTGTCTATCGGGTAAAATGAGGCGCATTAGGGGCCACGCAGGGCGTCTATTGGGCAAAAAGAGGTGCTTCGGGCGCGGCGCAGGGTGATTGTAGGACAACGGAAATGGCGATGCCGGGTAAGCCGTTGCGCGCACCCGTAATCAGGGGAATTTGACCCCTGACCCTTGCTCCGGACGCCGGTTGTGTAGGACGAATATCTATCTACTTTTGCCCCTCGTTCAGAAAAAACAATTGTGTAAATGAGAAATAACGGGTTACGATCGGTGCTTGTCAGCTGTTTAGCAGCGCTCGTTTTGTCGTCCTGCTTGAAGGACGAAGCGCAGAGGACAACGCCGAAATGGCGGCAGAAAAACTGCCAAATCGCCTCCTTTTTGCTGAAGAATGTCACCAAGGACAAGGACTCCATCGCAGGCCTGAGTCGGGTGACTTTCACCATCGACCAACTGCGAGGGGAAATCTACAACACCGATTCACTGCCGTACGGCACACGGGTCACCCATAAGTTGGCCTGCCAGATCGTATACGACGAAGCCGTGGGTCCGTCGAGCGTGGAGTTCGAGCCAGAGGCGACCGGCAAACGCATTTCGGGGCGGGAGGACGACTCGATCGATTTCTCGCGGCCTGTGCGCATCTACGTCACGTCGCTCGACCGCACCGAGGCCAAGACCTACACCGTGCGCCTGAATGTGCACCAGCAAGACCCCGACTCGATGGCCTGGCAACACACTGCGCCGCTGCTCCGCCAGAGCAACCTCGTTGAGGCGCGCGTGCTGGCCCACACTGGCGCCTACCTGCTTTTGGCCCGCACGACCGACGGCCTGAGTGCCTATCGCTCGTCCGACGCGCAGACGTGGACGGCCCTCACTCCGTCCGGCCTACCCGCGGGCAAGACGTTCGAGGCGGCCTACGCCACCCTCCTCCGCCATACCTATTATATACACGCCACCGACGGCGCGCTCTACCGCTCGTCCGACGGCGCCACGTGGACGTTCGTCGCAGGGGCGCCCACCATCGTCCGCCTCTTGGGCGCCGTGGACACGGTGACTTACGGCTCACAGCCGGTGGCGCTGGCGGCCATTGTGCGCAGTAAGGACAACACGCTCCATTTCGCCTCGATGGATGCGTCGGGCACATGGACCACGGGCGACGCCGTCCCAACTACGTTCCCCACGGAGGGCTTCGGCAGTACGAGCTATGAGGCGGCCTACCGTCGGCACCTGCTGATCGCGGGCGGTCGTCGGCGCGACGGTATCCTGACGGATCAGGCTTGGGAGACGACCGACGGTCGCACGTGGATCTGCCTCAACCAGTACACCGCCTCCGGTCTGCCGGCCTTGGAAGGCGCGGCGGTAGCGAACTACAGCGGCGCCATCGTCCTTGTGGGCGGCCTGAACGCCTCGGGCACTGCACAGCGCACGCTCTACCTCTCCTACGACCGCGGCGCGACATGGATCGCAGCGGCGCACAAGCTCCAGCTGCCAACGGAGTTCGTGGCGCGTGGCTATGCTTCGGCCGCTGTCACGTCGGACGGCTACCTGCTGCTCGTCGGCGGACGCACCTCGCGAACGGGTGCCATGATGGACGAACTGTGGCGTGGACGCATCAATCGACTGGGTTACGGGCGGTAAAGGGTGAACGTAATTTTGAAACACTTTTCGCGTTAGGGAGAAAGTAATGACCGTAATAATCAAGGATAATGTCAGCAGCTTTCTTTCGACACCTTGCGGCGGGGCTCGTCTTCGCCGTCGTCAGCGTGTCGGCCTTTGCGCAGGAATACAAATACGAGATCGGCGGCATGGGCGGCGGAGCGTTTTACATGGGGGATGTGAATAAGAGTACGCCGCTCAAGGGCATGAACCCGTCGTTGGGGCTGGTCTTTCGCTACAACGCCAACTTCCGTATTGCCTTCAAGGGCGGCCTGACGTGGGCACGGGTCACGGGTAGCACGGCTGGCCTCAAGAACGCCTTCCCCGGCGGTATGCAGACCGCTTTCTCGCGCAACGTGGTGGACCTTGGTGGGCAATTCGAGTTCAACTTCTTTCCCTACAGCGACAAGTTCGCCTACCTCAATACGCAGCGCCTTGCGCCCTACCTGCTCGTTGGCCTCGGTGGCACTGTGGCTACAGGCCAAGGCCGTACGTTCGGCGGGCTGAACCTGCCCATCGGCGTGGGGATCAAATACAAGCTCCGCAACCGCGTCAACATCGGCGCAGAGCTGACGGTGCACAAGGTCTTGGGCGATGGCTTAGACAATGCGCAGCTGGACAACCCGTACAACATCATCCCCGGCAGCGTGATGAAGAACGGCGACTGGTACACGCTCACGACGCTCTTCCTCACGTGGGACTTCGGGCCGCGCAACCGCAAATGCAACAGCACAAAGGGCATCGAGGCGCTGATGGGATTATCGAAACACTGAACCAACTGAAGACTTACCAAAGCATGTCGTTGAAAGAACAAATAGACCGCAATCGATTGCCGCAGCATGTGGCGATCATCATGGACGGAAACGGCCGATGGGCGCAGGCGCGTGGCGAAGATCGCAGCGCGGGACACCGCGAGGGCGTCGTCTCCGTGCGTAAGGTGGTCGAGGCGGCCGTGGCCATCGGGCTGCGCTACCTGACCATCTACACCTTCTCCACTGAAAACTGGAACCGCCCTGCGGCCGAGGTGCACGCCCTGATGGCGCTCATGGTGGCCGCCATCCAGCGCGAGACGCCCGACCTGATGAGGAATAACGTGCGCCTTGAGGCCATTGGCGACTTAGACCGTTTGCCGGCCGAAGTGCGGGCCACGCTTGAGGAATGTCTGCGCGAAACGTCAGGCAATACAGGCACGACGCTCGTTCTTGCGCTCAGCTATTCGGCGCGTTGGGAGATCCTGCGTGCTACGCGTGAATTGGCCGAAGCCGTTCGTGACGGTCGGCTACGGCCGGAGGAGGTGACGGAGGCGTGCTTCTCCAATCATCTCACCACCCGCCATCTGCCCGACCCCGATCTGATGATCCGCACGGGCGGCGAGCAACGCATCAGCAACTTCCTGCTTTGGCAACTCTCCTATGCCGAGCTGTATTTCACCGACACCTATTGGCCCGATTTCAGGGAAGAAGAATTATACACGGCCATCTTGGACTATCAGCACCGCGAGCGGCGCTTTGGCAAGACCGGCGAACAACTCAAATAAATAAGACAAGTACACAGGTACGAACCTCGCTGGGGGCACCGCTTCCCTACGACTTACTACCTCAAACCACACTCCTACTACTTCTAACTACTTTACTATGCAGAAGAGATTACGCTTGATGGCGGCGGCCCTAATGGCAGCCTTAACGGTGGGCAGCGCGTGGGCGCAGGTCGACACCACGGCCGTGCACGCTGGGACGGTGCTTTCGGACCTTACACCGACGAACGCGGTACCGACGGATACGGTGCCAGCCGGCGAGGTGCCGACGGTATCCTATACGCTGACGCCGAAACGCTACACCATCGCCGGCATCCAAGTGACCGGCACCAAGAACTACGACGATTTCATCCTCATCGGCTTCTCCGGCCTCTCTGTTGGCGACGAGGTGTCGATCCCGGGCGATGAGATCTCGGACGCGGTGCGGCGCTTCTGGAAGCATGGGCTGTTTTCTGACGTGAAGATCCTGGCCACTCGCATCCAAGGCGATAAGGTGTGGCTCGAGATCCGCCTGAAGCAGCGCCCACGTATCTCGGAAATCCACTATAACGGCGTGAAGAAGAGCGAACGTGAAGACCTCGAGGCAAAGCTCGGTCTGCGCAAGGGCCATCAGATCACGCCCAACGTGATGGATCGCGCGAAGACGCTCGTCAAGAAATATTTCGATGGCAAGGGCTTCAAGAACGTGGAGGTGGACATCGTGCAACGTGAGGATGCGGGGAAAGACGGCGAGGTGATCGTGGACGTGAACATCTCCAAAAACCAAAAGACGAGGATTCGCGAGATCCACCTCAATGGCAACCATGCCCTCTCGGATGTTACACTGAAGAAGGCCATGAAGAAGACGAACGAGAAGTTCGACCTCAAGAAGCGCTTCCGCACCAGTTGGTTGGAGCTTTTCAGCACGAAGAAGTTCACCAGCGAGGAGTATGAAAACGACAAGAAGAACCTCATCGATAAATACAATGAGTACGGCTATCGAGATGCCGTCGTAACCTCAGACAGCATTGTGCCCGTGGACGACAAATACGTCGACATCTACCTCAACCTTAACGAGGGCGACCGATACTATCTGAAGGACATCCGCTTCGTGGGCAACACGAAGTATCCCACCGAGCAGCTCTCCATGCTGCTGAACATGAAGGCGGGCGACGTCTACAACCAGAAGAAGTTGCAGGAGCGCCTACAGTCAGATGACGACGCCGTCTCGAACATCTACTACAACAACGGCTACCTCTTCTTCTACGCCGACCCCGTCGAAGTGGAGGTGGAGAACGACTCGATCTCGCTTGAAATCCGCATACAGGAAGGCCCGCAGGCCACGATCAATAAAGTGATCATCAACGGTAACGATCGGCTCTACGAAAACAATATCCGCCGTGAGTTGCGCACCAAGCCAGGACAGCTCTTCAGCCGCGACGACCTGATCCGTTCGGCGCGTGAGATCGCGCAGACGGGCCACTTCGATCCTGAGAAGATGAACCCCGAACCCATCCCCAACCCGGACAATGGCACGGTGGACATCCGCTACAACCTCGTCTCTAAGGCCAGCGATCAGATCGAGTTATCAGCCGGATGGGGACCGGGCGGATTGCTTGGGCGCGTCGGTTTGAAGTTCAACAACTTCTCCATGCGCAACCTTTTCCACCCCGGCACCTACCGCGGCATTATCCCCCAGGGCGACGGCCAAACGTTTACCATCAACGGCCAGACGAGTGGTAAATACTATCAGTCCTACAGCCTCTCCTTCCTCGACCCGTGGTTCGGTGGCAAGCGCCCGAACACGCTCTCTGTCGGGCTCTATTATTCCAAGTACACGGGTTATAATCCCCGCTATTTTAATCAGGAATACAGCCGCTACATGGCCAACAGCTTCTACAACAACGGCATCTACGGTCGCAATAGTTATGGAAGCAATGGCTACAATCCCTATGAGCAAGCCTACGACCCAACGAAGTACATCGAAATGGTTGGCGGAAGTATAGGTTTTGGTAAGCGTCTCAATTGGCCCGACGACTATTTCTATACCATGCTCACGCTGGGCTATCAGCTGTATCATATGCACGACTACCGGTATTTCGACGTAGCCAACGGCGTCTGCCACAAGATCAGCCTCGATCTGAGTTTGCAACGTAACTCGATCGATAACCCGATCTACACGCGCTACGGCTCGCAGTTCCTGGCTTCCGTCTCGTTCACGCCGCCCTACTCGCTCATCGATGGCAAGGACTACTCTAAGATCAACGACCCGGCCGAGCGACACAAGCTGATCGAGTATCACAAGTGGAAATTCCAAGGCAAGATGTTCTTTCCCCTCACGCCCCTGCCGCAAAACAACGGCCCCAAGCGTACGCCGGTCCTCATGACCCGTGTGGAGTACGGCTTCCTTGGCTACTACAACCGACATAAAATCTCCCCCTTCGAGTCTTATCAAATGGGTGGCGACGGCATGTCGGGCTATTCCGGCAACGGCTATCCCACCGAGCTTGTTGCCCTACGCGGCTACGAAAACAACTCCATCGCCGGCAACAGCGTCGTGCCCTACGCCTACGCCTACTCCCGCCTGTCAATGGAATTGCGCTATCCGCTTATCCTCGAGCCGACATCTACGATCTATGGCCTGGCCTTCGTGGAGGGCGGTAACGCCTGGGGATCGGTGCGCGACTTCAACCCGTTCGACTTGAAGCGTTCGGCCGGTGTCGGTGCGCGCATCTTCCTGCCTATGATCGGCATGATCGGTATCGACTGGGCCTACGGCTTCGATCGGCCTTATCCCGGCGCGCAGCGCGGCGGCAGCCAGATCCATTTCTATTTGGGCCAAGAATTTTAATGTGATTTATGAAGCGGACGACTCAAACCTCTACGCAGGCAGTCCGTCTGTTGCGACGATAAATTTTTAATGACCATAGAGCGATGAAAAGGAAAAGTATTTTGATGATCGGAATGGTGCTGCTGTTCTCAGTGGCATCGATGGCGCAGAAGTTCGCCTTAGTGGACATGGAGTATATCCTGAAGAATATTCCGGCGTATGAGATGACCAACGAACAGCTGTCGCAGCTCTCCAAGAAGTGGCAGAACGAGGTCGAGGCCATCCAGCAAGAGGCGCAGAACATGTATAAGAAGTATCAGAGCGACCTCGTCTTCCTATCGGCCGAGATGAAGACCAAGCGCGAGGAAGAGATCGTGAAGAAGGAACAGGCGGCCCAAGATCTGAAGCGGAAATATTTCGGGGCCGAGGGCGAGCTCTATAAGAAGCGCGAGAGCCTGATGAAGCCCATCCAAGACGAGATCTACAACGCTGTCAAGGAGATTGCCAACGACAAGGGCTACCAGATGGTCATCGATCGTGCCTCGGCCGGCAGCATGATCTTCGCCTCGCCACGGATCGATATCAGTAACGAGGTGCTCACCAAACTCGGCTACGCGAAGTAGAGCGGAACGACGAAAAGCCAAAAGCCCGAAGGCGGACCCCACATCTGGACCAGCCGTCCCCCTTAGCTTTTCGCATTTCGCTTTTACCTCCATCTTTGCCGCCCGCTTTTGAATAGACAGAACAATCCATTTTAGTAACAAGAGATTTTTAGAGTAATGAAGAAGTTAGTAGTGCTGATTTTTATGCTCCTGCCCCTGGGCGGAGTCTTCGCACAAGACAAGATCGCTATTGTCAACACGGCAGACATTTTCAATGCCATGCCTGAAGTCGCAGCCGTTGAAAAGAAGATGGCGGCCCTCAATGAGCAGTATGAGAAGGAGTTCAAAACCATGCAGGACGAGTACACGAAGAAGTATTCCGAGTACATGTCCAAGCAGGACTCCCTGACCGAGAACATCAAGCTCCGCCGTCAGCAGGAGATTCAAGACCTCGAAACCCGGATCCAAAACTTCGTTCCCGTGGCCCAGCAAGAGATCCAGAAGAAGCAGCAAGAGCTCTACGAGCCCATCCAAAAGAAGATGCAGGCCGCCATCAAGGCCGTGGGCGATGAGAAGGGGTACACCTACATCATCAACCCCCAAGTGCTTCTCTACACGGGTAGCTCCGCTATCGACGCCACACCGCTGGTTAAGGCCAAACTTGGGCTCAAGTAATCGGGACGAGACGCACGTGTAATCCGAAGTAAAAATCAGAGAAGGGATGCCCCGCCAATCGATGTGCGGCCGGCATCCTTTCCCTTTTTATCCCCGCCCCCCTCTTCCTATAACTACCCCTAACTCCCCGGTCGCAAGGCCGCAACTACCGCGGCCGACGGCCGCATAACTACCCGCGCCAACGGCGCGTAACTCCCCTAAAAAATGAACGATAAACCTACCCCCATCGGCATCTTCGACTCCGGCTTCGGCGGACTCACCATCTTCGACAAGATCCGCGAAGCCCTGCCCGACTACGACTACATCTACCTCGGCGACAACGCCCGCACCCCCTACGGCACACGCTCCTACGACGCCGTCTACCGCTTCACCCGCGAAGCCGTCATGCACCTCTTCGCCGAAGGCTGCCCCCTCATCATCCTAGCCTGCAACACCGCCTCGGCCAAGGCCCTCCGCACCATCCAGCAGCGCGATCTGCCCGCCGGGCACGACCCCTCGCGGCGCGTCCTGGGCGTCATCCGGCCCACCGCTGAGATCGTCGGGCGGCTCACACACACGGGCCACGTCGGGCTGCTGGGCACCACCGGCACCGTCGCCTCCCGATCTTACCCCATGGAGATCGCCAAGCTCTACCCCGACGTCACCGTCGTCGGCGAGGCCTGCCCCATGTGGGTGCCGCTCGTCGAGAACGGTGAGGCCGACTCGCCCGGCGCCGACTACTTCGTCCAGAAGCACATCGAGCGCCTCTTCAACCGCGATCCGCAGATCGACACCGTCATCCTTGGCTGCACGCACTATCCGCTGCTCACCGACAAGATCCGCCGCTACCTGCCCGAGGGCGTTACCCTCTTCTCGCAAGGTGACCGCGTGGCCGACCGCCTCAAGGACTACCTCACGCGCCACCCCGAGATCGAGCGTCGCCTCAGCCGACACGCCGAAGTGCGTTTCCAGACGACCGACTCCCCCGAGCGATTCGCCGACATGGCCTCCCTCTTCCTCCGCAAAGACGTCGGCCGTGCCGAACGCGTCGCCCTGACGTCCGACACCGTCACACAGCGGCGCATCCGATGAAGCGCCCCCTCCTTGCCCTCCTCGTCGCCCTTGTCCTCGCCGCCACCGCCCGCGCCGAGGACTGGGACGCCCGCCTCCGGGCCGCCGGTTACGTCGACCTCCAGCTCCTCATCCCCGGCCTACGCGTGGAGCTGAAGTATGCCACGGCCGACAACTTCATGGGCCGCCCCGTCTACGACGGCCTCACCCGCGCCTTCCTCCACCCCGACGCCGCCCGTAAGCTCCGCCGCGCCCACGAGCTGCTCCGCCTCGAGCGCCCCGACCTCACCCTGCTCGTCTACGATGCCGCGCGGCCCATAGCCGTGCAGCGCATCATGTGGAGCCTCGTCCGTGGCACCCCGAACACCTACTACGTGGCCAGTCCCGCCCGCGGCGGCCTCCACAACTTCGGCCTCGCCGTCGACCTCACCCTCTGCGACACCCTCGGACACGCCCTGCCCATGGGCACGCCCTTCGACCATTTCGGCCCCACGGCCAACATCGACCGCGAGCCGTCGCTCGTTCGCACCGGCCGCATCACCCAACAGGAGCTCCAGAATCGCCTGCTGCTCCGTCGTGTCATGCGCGCTGCAGGTTTCACCACCGTCACCAGCGAATGGTGGCACTTCAACGCCTGTCCCGCCGCTCGAGCCCGCGCCTCCTACCCCCTGATTGGCAAGTGACGCCCCGCGGCGCTCCCCCCGACGCCCCGTTTGGCCCAGTAGACCGCTCGTCCGCCCCCAGAACGGGTGTCTGTGATATGCTTTCAGCTTAAAAGGTTAGAAATGTCACTGCCTGTAAAGTGCTTTCACAAGGAAAGGATCTAATGTCTATCGTATATAAGAGGCTCTCAGATTAAAAGGAGGTTATGCATACTGTACATAGTATGATTTCAGATTAGAAGGATAAGACCTCTCATGTATATGTCAGCCTTTTACATTGAAAGTATGTAATAGTCAATGCATATTCTATCCTTTTAGATTAAAAGGAGGCTATGTGAACTGTATATAGTATGCTTTCAGATTAAATGGATACAATCTCTCATGTATATGGTGTCCTTTTATATTGAAAGCATAGTACAGTCGGTGCATATTCTTTACTTTTATATTAAAATCGTGTGATAGATAAAGTGTGTAGGCACATTTCAGATCAATAGCCAATAACCTGCTGTGCATATTATAGGCTTTCAGATTAAAAGCCTATGATATACATTCAGCACAAGGCTGCGGTGGCTCGGTTGAATTTTAGATAAGTTCGCGACGACACCGCGCTACCTGATGGAAGTCCATTTCGAACCTTTTCGGACATCCCGTCACCCGACGAAAGCCCAAAACGAGCCTCCCAAACCGCTACGCATCGTCGCCCGATGCTGTTCCGAAGCGGGAAGTGGATCGGATGGCGGGGAGTGGCACCCAAACATTCAAACGATCCTCGCCGCTATCCAATTTCCCCACATACCCGGCTGTCTGATCGATGAATAAGGCTTACCTTTGTGCACAAATTTTTAATTGACTATGAATAGATTGAATTTCTATCTGCTGTCTCTCTTGCTCTGTTTGCCACCCAGCTTCTTGGCGGCACAGGGTAGCCGCAAACAAGCATCCGCCGGTAACGAGCGCGACGACAGCGTTATTTATCACACCGTAGAGCGTGGACAAACCATCTATTCCATCGCCGCCCTGTACAAGGTGAGTGAAAACGACATCTATCGGTTGAACCCCAGTAGCCGCAACAACATCCGGGAGGGCGAAACGCTGAAGATTCCCCGTAATGGCACGTCGAACGCCAGCGGACGGACGGCCGACGGCGCCTCTGTGCAGCACACCATTCGCAGTGGCGAGACGCTCTTTTCCCTCTCCAGGAATTATGGCGTGACGCCGGACGAGATCACGGCCGCAAACCCGGGACTGGACGCAGGCACGTTCTACGTCGGCAAGACGATCCGCATCCCGGCCCCGTCCGCCGCTCCAGCCACCGCCTCGACGGGCGAGACCTACACGATCAAGAAAAACGAAACCATCTACGGTCTCTGCCGACGCTTCGAGACGGACAACGAGACACTGCTCCGAGTCAATCCACAACTTAAAAGCGGCCTGCGCGCGGGCATGGTGATCAAGGTGCCACCCAAGAAAGCGGGCGCCGCACCTTCTACACCCACCACACCCGTCAGTGGACCCACGAACGAATTTGACATCGAGGCCATGCGTGCCTATCGCAACGAGGTGAATCGCATAGACGTGGCCCGTGTGGCGCTGCTGCTGCCCTTCCTGACGAGCGACAAGAAAAACGTACCCCGCTTTGTGGAGTATTACGAGGGTTTCCTCATGGCCATTGACAGTCTGCGCCGTACGGGCACCTCGATCGATCTCTCGGTCTACGACCTGGGCGACGGCACGCAGAAGACGGAGGAGGTGCTCCGCACGGACGAGGTGAACGCCGCCGACCTGATCATCGGTGGCGTGACGGACGAACAGATCGAGCTGATTGCCGACTATGCCTCGCGGAAGGGCGTCAAATACGTCATCCCCCTCTCTTCGAAACTCGAGAAGCTGACGTCTGGCAACTCGTTCATCTTCCAAGTCAATGCCCCCAAGGCTTATATCGCACCCATCGCTGCCGTCCGAGCCGCCTCACTGTTGGCGAACTACAACGCCGTCTTTGTCAGCATCGGCGATAAGGACGAAGAGACGGACTTTGTCCGCGCCCTCAAAGCGGAGATGACGAAAAAGGGCATTCCGAATCGGGAAGTCGGCTATAACAGTCGCACGTTCATGAACGATCTCACGGGCCTGCTCAGCACATCGAAACCGAACGTGATCATCCCCACTTCGTCGTCCGAGGGCGCGCTGGCCAAGCTCCGCCCCACGCTCCGCGCGCTCTTGCAGGGCAAGTCGAACTATCGGCTGACGCTCTTCGGATACCCCGAATGGCAGACGTACACCAACTACACGCGAGACTTTAGCGCCTTCAATACGTACATCTACGCGCCCTTCTTCGCCATCAGCCGATCGGCGAGTGTGCGCCGCTTCACCTCGCGCTACAAATCGTTCTACCAAAAGAGTATGCACCAGACCTACCCGCGCTACGCCATGCTGGGCTTCGATACGGGCATGTATTTCATCGGTGCGCTGCAAAAGCACGGCGCAAACTTCGAGGAGAACATCCGCCAGATGAAGTACACCAGCCTCCAGATGGGCCTCTACTACAATGAGCGGATGAGCAACTGGGGCGGCTTCATGAACCAGAACATTTACATCGTCCACTACAATAAGGACAACACCGTCACGCGCGAATGATGAGCCGACTTCACAGCGCAGCCCGGTGGCTGCAAGGCGTTTCAAACAGGAGGAGGGCGATGGCCCTCTTTCTGTTTCTGGCATGGGCGGCCGTTCACGCTACGGACAGTCGGGCACAACGGCCCACGTTCCGCGAAGAATGGGCGGCAGGCGTGACGGGCGGCATCAACTATTCGACCGTCTTCTTCGCGCCCAAGGTGCATCAGAGCCCGATGCAAGGCTTCAACGCTGGCGTGGCCTTCAGGTGGATCACGGAGCGTAACCTCGGGCTACAGCTCGAGGCCGGCTTCCGTCAGCTTGGTTGGCGCGAGCGCTTCGACGAGCAGCCCCGGTATCGCTACATCCGCCGCATGAACTACCTCGAAGTGCCCTTCCTGACGCACATCTACTTCGGCTCCGAGCGCGTGCGATGCTTCTTCAACCTCGGTCCGCAGATCGGCCTCCTGACGGGCGAGAGCACGGACGAGAACCTGAACGGCGCCACGCCTAACAAGACGAACGATCAGCACACGATGGCCATCGAGCGGCGTTTCGCGTGGGGACTCTGCGGCGGGCCGGGCGTAGAGCTGCGCACGTCTGTCGGCTATTTCCAGCTCGAGGGCCGCTACTACTATTCCCTTGGCGACTTCTACAGCACCCGCCATGGCGACGCCTTCTCCAAAGCCTCGCCCCAAGTCTTCACCCTGCGGCTGGCCTACTTCATGCCCTTCACCCTGCATCGCCCCCTCTCCAAATAGAATTGGGAGTAGGGGTGAATGCTATTTGCCCCCGTGTACCCGGATAACAGGCCTACGATTCCATCCTAAGGGGCGTATGCAATACGCCCCTACATCCTACCGGCAGGAGAGGCCGCCTTCGCCTCCCACATATTGGCTAAAAAAATCCCGCACACCGTGTGGCCGGTATGCGGGATTAGTCGTGAAAGCAGGGTAGGAGGGGGGCGCTCGGTCAGAAGCGAGCCGAGAGCTTCTCCAGCATGTCGCGCGTCATGGCGTCGAGATCGTAGCGCGGCGCCCAGTCCCACTCCTCGCGGGCGCAATGGTCGTCCATGTGGTTCGGCCACGAGTCGGCGATAGACTGCCGCAAGGGATCGACGGCGTACTCCATGACGAAGTCGGGCCGATACTTGCGGATCTGCCGGTAGATGATCTCCGGATCGAAGCTCATCGAGGCGATGTTGAACGCGTTGCGATGCCTGAGCCGCGCAGGGTCAGCCTCCATCAGACTGATGGCAGCGTGCAGTGCGTCGGGCATGTACATCATGTCCATGAACGTGCCGCCCTGAATGGGGCAGCGGAACGTCTCGCCCCGAGCCGCGGCGTAGAAGATGTCGACAGCATAGTCCGTCGTGCCACCGCCCGGAGGCGTCACGTACGAGATCAGCCCCGGGAAGCGCACGCCACGCGTGTCGACGCCGAAGCGGGTATAATAGTAGTCGCTGAGCAACTCGCCCGTCACCTTCGTCACGCCATACATGGTGTGTGGCCGGCAGATGGTATCCTGCGGCGTCATGTCTTTCGGCGCACCGTCGCCAAAGGCTCCGATCGAGCTGGGGGTGAAGACGGCGCAGCCCCGTTCACGGGCCACTTCGAGCACGTTCATCAGGCCGTCGATGCCGATGTGCCACGCCAGGCAGTGCTTGCTTTCGGCCACGGCCGAGAGTAGCGCTGCGAGGTTGTACACCGTGTCGACGCGATACTTCGCCACCGTGTCTGCGATCTGCTGTCCGTTCGTGATGTCCACAATGGCTGCCGGGCCCGTTTCGGCCAGCTCGCCCTTGGGTTCGGCTCCGGGTATGTAACCCGCAACCACATTCTCTCCGTAATGCTTTCGCAATTCCAAGGTCAGTTCAGAGCCGATTTGTCCGGTTGAACCGATTACCAATATGTTTTTCATCTTGCTGAATGTGAATTTTTGCGCGCAAAGGTATCAGAATAGATATACGACAAAATAGAAACCCATACAATCTGCAAAAAGAGATGATGCGTGCACTTCAAAACGCACAGCGACGGGCTGTCGCAGATTTTGCAACGCCCGAAATACACAGCGACGGGCTGTCGTAGATTTTGCAACGCTCGAAATACACAGCGACGGGCTGTCGCAAAATTTGCAACGCTCAAAATACACAGCGACGGGCTGTCGCAGCTTTTGCAACGCCCAAAACACACAGCGATGGGCTGTCGCAGCTTTGCAACAGCTCAAAACACACAGCGACGGGCTGTCGCAGCTTTGCATGGCCCCGAAATACACAGCGACGTGCCCGCGCAGACGGGCGACGATACGCTGATATCGCATCGGTGGCTGAGGGATGAGGCGCCGGCCCCGTTTTACCTCGAACTACGTCTTACATTTGCCGCCGCGAAACCATAATTACATACACAAAGAGTCATGTACGGAAAAATTCAAGCGTTCCTCCAGCAGGAACTGGCCGACATCGAGTCGGCGGGATTATTCAAAAAAGAACGCATCATCCGAACCCCGCAGCGCGCTGACATCCGCGTTGGCGACGGCGAGGAGGTGCTAAACTTCTGCGCCAACAATTACCTCGGGCTATCCGACAATCCGCGCCTCATCGAGGCCGCCACACGCGCCATGCAACAGCGCGGATTCGGCATGTCGTCCGTGCGATTCATTTGCGGTACGCAGGACATGCACAAGGACCTCGAGGCCGCCATCGCCCGCTTCTTCCGGACGGACGACACGATCCTTTACGGCTCCTGTTTCGACGCCAACGGCGGACTCTTCGAGCCGCTCCTCGGCGAGCAGGACGCCATCATCTCCGATGCCCTCAACCACGCCTCGATCATCGACGGCGTACGCCTCTGCAAGGCCAAACGTTTCTGCTACGCCAATGCGGATATGGCCGACTTGGAGCGTTGCCTGAAGGAGGCCGCGGGCTGTCGCTTCCGCGTGATTGCGACGGACGGCGTCTTCTCGATGGATGGCAACGTGGCGCCGATGGATCGGATCTGCGACCTGGCCGAGCGTTACGACGCGTTGGTGATGGTCGACGAGTCGCACTCTGCGGGCGTCGTTGGGCCGACGGGACGCGGCGTAGCGGAGCAGTTCAACCTTTACGGACGCATCGACATCTTCACCGGTACGCTGGGCAAGGCCTTCGGCGGCGCTATGGGCGGCTTCACCACGGGCCGGAAGGAGATCATCGACATGCTCCGCCAGCGGTCACGCCCGTACCTCTTCTCCAACTCGCTGGCCCCGTCGATCGTCGGCGCGAGCATTGAGATGTTCAAGATGCTCGACGAGTCGGACACGCTCCACACGAAGCTGGCGCGCAACGTGACCTACTTCCGCGACCGCATGATAGAGGCGGGCTTCGACATTAAGCCCACGCAGTCGGCTATCTGCGCCGTGATGCTGTACGACGCCAAGCTCTCGCAAGACTTTGCCCGCGAAATGCAGCACGAAGGCATCTACGTGACCGGCTTCTACTATCCGGTCGTGCCCAAGGATCAAGCGCGCATTCGCGTGCAGCTCTCTGCCGGACACGAGCGCGAGCACCTCGACAAGGCCATCGCCGCCTTCATCAAAGTCGGCCGTACGCTGGGCGTCATCAAGTAGACGTAAGCCTGCCGACAAGCCCCCCGACGCCGATCGGACAGATTTCAGGCCTGCCCGGTCGGCGTTTCCTTTCCTATTTATAGACTTATGACATTCCAACCCATCTCCCTCACCGATCGCGACGCGATCAGCGCATTCACCCTGAATGCCCCCTATTCCAACTGCGATTTCGCCTTCGCCAACATATGCAGCTGGCGGTTCCTCTACGACACCGAGTATGCCATCGAGGACGGCTTCCTCTTCATCCGCTTTTACATCGAGGAAAACGCGGGCCGACGACTGGCCTACATGATGCCGATCGGCCACGGCGGCCTGGGCGCAGCCATCCGTAAGCTGGACGAAAACAACCACGTGAACGGTTTCGGCCACCCGCTGCTTGTGCTCGGCATTACCCCCGAGGCACGCCCGGAGCTGGAGGCTGCCTGCCCCGACAAGTTCGCCTACATGGCCGACCGCGACTACTTCGATTACATCTACCTGCGCGAGGAGCTACTCACGCTGCGCGGCAAAAAACTCCAGTCGAAGCGCAACCACGCCAACCGTTTCCGCAAGGAATACACCTACACCTACCTGCCCCTCACGCCCGAGACGGCCCCCTGCTGCATGGAGCTGGAGCGCACCTGGATGCGTGCCAACGCGACGGACGACAACGCCGACGACCTCACCAATGAGCGTCGATCGATGGACTTCGCCCTCCGCAACTTCGAAGCGCTGGGCCTCACCGGTGGCGCCCTGGTCATCGACGACCACATCGCCGCCTTCACCTACGGATCGCCCATCAACCGCACCACCTTCGGCGTGCACGTCGAGAAGGCCGACACGCGCTACGAGGGCATTTTCAGCGTCATCAACCAGGAGTTTGTCGCCCACATTCCGGAGACGTACACCTACATCAATCGCGAGGAGGATCTCGGGCTGCCGGGCCTCCGCAAGGCCAAACTGTCGTACAACCCCGCCGTGCTGCTGGAGAAGTTCGGCGCC
This sequence comes from Tannerella serpentiformis, assembly GCF_003033925.1. Taxonomy (NCBI): domain Bacteria; kingdom Pseudomonadati; phylum Bacteroidota; class Bacteroidia; order Bacteroidales; family Tannerellaceae; genus Tannerella; species Tannerella serpentiformis. The sequence continues at coordinate 410,231 of NZ_CP028365.1, read as the reverse complement.
GTGAAGCGCCGATGATCCGCGACCCGCGACTACCCGCGATGATGCGCCTCTGGCAGGACACGTTTGGCGACTCCGACGCCTTCGTCCGCCTCTTCTTCACCCGCGTCTATCGGCCCCAGAATGCCCTCACGCTCAGCCGCGACGGACGCCTCGCGGCCATGCTTCACATCGTCCCCTACCGCCTCCGCGTGGGGAGGCGCACGCTTCCCGCGGCCTACATCTGCGGCGTCAGCACCCGCCCCGAGGCGCGCGGCCAGGGGCTGATGACGGCCCTCATGCGCCGCGCCCTCCGCACGATGCGCCGCCGAGGCTTCGCCCTCACCACGCTCATCCCCGCCGAGCCGTGGCTCTTCGACGTCTACGCCCGCTTGGGCTACGTCCACCCCATCCAGACTTGCGACGAACGGATCGCCACGGCCGACCTACCGCTCGCTCCCCCTGACGTCCGCATCGCGCCCTGCACCGACGCGCGCTTTTACGCCGCCTTCGACCGCCTCGAGCGCCGCCGACCGTGCGCCATCCTGCACACGGCCCGCGACTTCGACACCATCCGCCTCGACTGCGAATCGGACGGCGGCCGTGTGCTCGTGGCCCTGGCCGACGGACGGCCCGCAGGCTTCCTCTTCGAGGCGCCCGAGGAGGGCGGCGTGGTGCGCGTCAAGGAGTTGCTCGCCGAGGACGCGGACACCGAGACGGCCCTCCTTCGCGCCGCTGCCACGCGTCACGGCGCCACGCAGCTCCGCATTCGTCGCCCCCCGCAGCCCGACCGCCCCTCGCAGCCTTACGGACTGGCCGCACGGCTCGACGACCGTCTCTCGGCGGCCGACATCGACCGTCTCCACATGGCGCTGATGCTCGATTAGCCGAGCCGCGCGTCGTTTCCACCCGTTTTTGGGTCCCTGATCCTGATTTCTATTGAATGCAAAACGTGTATCCTATCGTATGGCTCAAAATACGATTTGATACACGTTTGTTTTATATCAGATAGCATGCAATCCGATCCGATACAAAATTGTTTCGCTCTGGATTGCACGCAATCTGATCCGAATCAAAACTGATTCGCTCTAGATTGCATGCAATCTGATCCGAATCAGAATTGTATTACTCTGGATTGTATGCAATCCGATCCGATACAAAACTATTTCGCTTAGAATTGCATGCAATATAATTCGAATCAAAATTGTATTACTCTATATTGCATGCAATCTGGTCCGATACAAAACTGTTTCGCTCCGGATTGCACGACAAACGAAGCATTTCTATTTTGTATAGATAGAGGTGGAAGGGGATGTGATCTGAATCAAGATGGATTCAAAAGAGAGGGTCGGCTATACGAGATGAATCCAAAAAGCGGCTATTCGTTTCTTAGCGTCGAGGGGCTGTCGTCAGCCCGCGTCAGACGAGAGACGACCGACTGAGATCGCTTCTTCACCTGCGTACAATAATGCACCGGCCTCGTAGTTATAAAGGGGCTTATTTTTTGAACGAAACATTGACACAAACCCCTATGATGAACCTTCGTAGAATCGTCGGCCTGTTGCCGGCGCTGCTCCTGCCCGCAGCCCTGCTGCATGCACAGGACAAGTACAAACAATTCAGCCCCATCAACACGGCTATCCCTTCGCTTTCCATCGCCCCCGATGCGCGCGGCGGCGGTATGGGCGACATCGGCGCCGCCACCCTGCCCGACATCCACTCGCAGTATTGGAACGCCTCGAAATACGCCTTCATGGAGAGCAAAGCTGGCGTCGGCATCTCGTACACCCCCTGGCTCCGCAAGCTCGTCAAGGACGTCTACATGGCCTACGCCTCGGGTTACTACAAGCCCAACGACCGATCGGCCATCGGCGCCTCCCTGCGCTACTTCTCGCTGGGTGAGGTGCCTATCACCAATCAGGTCGGCCAGCAACTCACCAACCTCAACCCCTACGAAATGGCCTTCGACCTGAGCTACGGCATGAAGCTCTCCGAAAACTACTCCATGGCCGTCGCCCTGCGCTACATCCGGTCTGACATGAACGCCACCGTCAACCAAGACCTGCAGCCCGCCAACGCCGTCTCGGTCGACGTCTCCGGCTACCTCGAGAAGTACGTCTACCTCGGGCAGAGCGAGAGCCTCTGGAGCTTCGGCTACAACGTCTCGAACCTCGGTACCAAGGTCTCGTTCGACGGTGGCAACCGCCAGCAGTTCCTGCCCGCCAACCTCAAGATCGGTACCGGCCTCCTGTACCCCATCGACGACTACAACCAGATCGGCGTCTACCTCGACCTCAACAAGTACCTCGTGCCCACCGAACCAATTAAGCGCGAGGGCGAGTCGGACGCCGACTTCGCCAAACGCAGCGACGACTACAAGACGATGAACTCCCTCTCGGCCGCGCTCCGGTCCTTCTCCGACGCCAACGACGGTTTCAGCGAAGAGCTGAAGGAGGTCAACGTCTCGCTCGGTGCCGAATACAGCTACAACAACCAGTTCTTCGTCCGCGGCGGTTACTATTACGAGAACCAGCTAAAGGGCAACCGCCAATACTTCTCGATGGGTGCTGGCTTCAAGATGAACGTCTTCCGCCTCGACGCCGCCTACCTCATCAGCACCGTCCAGAGTAACCCCCTCGATCAAACGCTCCGCTTCTCCCTCTCCTTCGACATGGACGGACTGCGTAGCCTATTCAATTAATCATTAGAGGGTAGAGGGTAGAGCCGGGTACATGTTCATCCTCTACCCTCTACTCTCTACCCTCTACTCTCTACCCTCTACTCTCTACCCTCTACTCTCTACCCTCTACTCTCTACCCTCTACTCTCTACCCTCTACTCTCTACCCTCTACTCTCCACCCTCTACTCTCTACCCTCTACTCTCTACCCTCTACCCTCTACCCTCTACCCTCTACCCTCTACCCTCTACCATTATGCGAATCGGATTCGGATACGACGTCCACACCTTCGCCCCCGACCGTGAACTGTGGATCGGCGGTGTGCACATCGACCACCCCCTCGGACTCCTCGGCCATAGCGACGCCGACGTACTCATTCACGCCATCTGCGACGCCCTGCTCGGCGCCGCCGGACTGCGCGACATCGGCTATCACTTTCCCGACACCGCCGGCGAGTATGCCGGCATCGACAGCAAGATCCTCCTCTCCTGTACCATGCGCCTCCTCCGCGATGCGGGCTACGAACTGGGCAACATCGACGCCACCGTGGTGGCCGAACAGCCCAAGCTCAACCCCCACATCCCCGACATGCAGCGCACGATGGCCGAAGTCATGGGCGTCCCCACGGCCGACATCTCCATCAAAGCCACCACCTCCGAGCGTATGGGCTTCGTCGGACGCCGCGAAGGCATCGCCGCCTACGCCGTGGCGCTCATTGTCCCCCGGTGACTTATGCTGCATAAGACGCGCGGCATCGTCCTCCACACCCTACCCTACGGCGACAAATACCTCATCGTCGCCATCTACACCGAACTCTTCGGGCGTGTCGGCTACCTCACCACCCCCGCTCGACGGGGTAAGGGTGGCGTTGCGCAGGCCCTGCTCATGCCCCTCTCGCTACTCGAGCTGGAGGTGGAGCACCGCAACGACCGCGACCTGCAACGCATCCGTGAGGCGCGATCCCTCTCCATCCCCACCGCCCTCCAGACGCATCCGGCGAAGAACGCCGAGGCGCTCTTCCTCTCCGAGATCCTCTATCGGGTCATCCGCGAGAAGGAGTCCGATCCGCCGCTCTTCCACTTCCTCTTCGACGCCGTCCGTCATCTCGAAACGGCCGACGCCGGCATCGCCAACTTCCACCTCACATTCCTCTTCCGTCTGGCCGTCTACCTCGGCATCCGCCCCAATCGCGAGACGTACGTGGAGGGCCGCTACTTCGACCTCCTCGAGGGCATCTTCACCGAGGAAGTCCCCCTTCACGGCCGCTATCTGAACGCTGACGACAGTCGCGTCATGGCCCGCCTGACGAAGATGACCTTCGCCAACATGTCGCTCTTCGCCTTCTCCCACACCGAACGCTCGGCCATCCTCGGCCACGTCCTCGACTTCTATCGCCTGCACCTGCCCGGCTTTCCAGAGCTCAAGTCGCTCGAGGTGCTGCGCGCGCTTTTTGAATGAAGGCGGATCGTGTATGGGAGGAGGGCGTAGAACGACGGCAGATGCACCGCTAAGCAGAGTCACCCAAAAAACAGTAAAAGCCGAATTGCCACTTTGGCATTACAACCCCGGGCGTATCTTTGCCCGCGTTTTTTGCCATACAGCAGAATGAGAACCATTGTATTATCCATCATCACAACAATCATCAGCTTTACACTTATGAGCTTCGACATGCCCAAACTTCCCTACGCAACGAATGCGTTAGAACCCGTAATCAGCCAACAGACGATCGAGTTTCACTACGGTAAACACCTCCAGAACTACGTCAACACGCTGAATAAACTCATCGAAGGCACCGAATATGCGAGCAAACCCCTCGAAGAGATCGTCAAGACAGCCCCCGCGGGCGGCATTTTCAACAACGCCGGCCAGCTGCTGAATCACACGCTCTACTTCCTCCAGTTCAAGTCGCCCGTCGAGAACAACAAGCCCACCGGCAAGATCGCTGAGGCTATCAACCGCGACTTCGGCAGCTTCGAGGCCTTCCAGAAGGCTTTCGGTGATGCCGCCGCTACCCTCTTCGGGTCAGGCTGGGCGTTCCTCTCGGTAGATCAGAATGGCAAACTTGTCATCACGCAGGAGCCCAACGGTGCCAATCCCGTAGTCCGTGGCTACAAGCCCATCTTCGGTCTCGATGTATGGGAGCACGCTTACTACCTCGACTATCAGAACCGTCGTGCCGATCACATCAAGGCCGTCTGGGATATTGTCGACTGGGACGTGGTAGGCAGCCGCCTCTAAACCGGAAGCGTCAGTTAATGGCGCCAAGGCGCACCAACAACTCTTCACGGCGGACTGTTTCTCAGGCGGTCCGCTGTTGAATAAGGTCTCGTAGTTCAATGGATAGAATGGAAGTTTCCTAAACTTTAGATTCGGGTTCGATTCCCGGCGAGACTACCAAGCAACACTCCCTCCTCCCCCCTCTATGAAAAAAATCAGAGCTGCCGTAGTGGGCTACGGCAATATCGGGCGCTATGCGCTGGAAGCCATTGAGGCCGCGCCCGACTTTGAAGTGGCGGGCGTCATCCGTCGCAACCCCCAATCTCCCCTTCCTGAGCCGTTCCGCTCATACCCCGTAACCGATCATTTAGAGAAGCTCGAGGCTGTCGACGTGGCCATATTGGCTACCCCCACGCGTTCGGTCGAGGTTTACGCCAAAGCCGCACTGGCGCTGGGCATTCGCACGGTGGACAGCTTCGATATCCATACCCAAATAGCCGACCTGCGTCGGACGCTCGATGTAGAGGCCAAACGGCACGGCGTTGTGTCGGTTGTGGCTGCCGGATGGGATCCGGGTAGCGACTCGGTGGTGCGTGCGCTGCTGCAGGCCATCGTGCCGGAGGGCATCACCTACACCGACTTTGGCCCAGGCATGAGCATGGGGCACACGGTGGCGGTGAAGGCCATCGAAGGCGTACGCGCGGCGCTGAGCATGACTATCCCGATGGGCACGGGCGTGCACCGACGCATGGTCTACGTAGAGATTGAAGACGGATACGACTTCGACACCGTAGCCGACGCCATCTGCCGCGACGACTATTTCGCCCACGACGAGACGCACGTCGTCCGCGTCGACTCGGTCGAGGCGCTGAAGGATGTGGGCCACGGTGTGCACCTCACCCGCAAAGGCGTCTCCGGCGTGACGCACAACCAGCGCATCAGCTTCGATATGCAGATCAATAACCCGGCGCTCACGGGGCAGATCCTCGTGGCCGCCGCCCGCGCTGCGATGCGACTCCAGCCGGGCGCCTATACAATGATTGAAATTCCGCCCGTCGACCTGCTGCCTGGCGATCGCGACGCCTGGATCGGACGAATCGTGTAACGAATCCCACTCGGCCTATGCTTTTAGACATTACTTGGACCGCCGACCCGGTCATCTTCTCCATCGGCCCGAAGGAAATCCGCTGGTATACGCTCATGTTCCTCATCGGTTTTGCCGTGGGTTACAAGATCGTCGAGCGCATGTTTCGGCGCGAAGGCCTCAATGAGAAATGGCTCGATCCGCTCCTCTACTTCACCCTGGCCGGCACGCTTATCGGTGCCCGACTGGGGCATTGTCTTTTCTACAATCCGTCGTATTACTTCTCCCACCCGGTCGAGATCCTCAAGGTCTGGGAGGGCGGCCTGGCCAGCCACGGCGGCGTATTGGGTATCATCATTGCCATCTATTTCTTCTCGCGTTACGTGTCGCACCGGAGTATGCTCTGGACGTTCGACAAGCTCGTCGTCCCCACCGGGCTGGTGGCGGCGCTGATCCGCATCGGCAACCTGATGAACCACGAAATCTATGGCCACCCGACCGACCTGCCGTGGGGTTTCCGCTTCGTCAAGAACCTCTACGCCTGGCGTCACGGCGCCGCGCCCATCTTCACCCCGCCCTCACACCCGACGCAGCTCTACGAGGCCATCTGCTACCTCCTGACTTTCGTCCTCTGCATGTGGCTCTACTTCAAGCGGGACGCTTGGAAGCGCGAGGGACTCATCTTCGGCATCTTCATGATCTGCATCTTCACCGCCCGCTTCTTTGTGGAGTTTCTGAAGAACTATCAGGAAGACTTTGAGGCCTCCCTGCCGCTCGATATGGGCCAGTTGCTCAGCATCCCGTTCATCCTTTTGGGCATCTATTGCGTATGGCGCGCGCTGAAACAGCCTGTCCAGTCTTGAACGCATATTCTGAGGGCTTTACAGTGCCCGCGGAGCTTTTGGAAATGCTTGCAACAATTCTGCAAAGCCCAAAAAGTTTTTCGCGGCACTTGCAGCGTCCCTGCAAACTCCAAAAAGTTTTTCGAAGCACTTGCAGCGTTCCTGCAAACGCCGAAAAGTTTTTCGAGGCACTTGCAGCGTTCCTGCAAACGCCAAAAAGTTCTTCGCGGCGTTTGCAGCATTCCTGCAAACGCCAAAAGGTTTTTCGAGGCACTTGCAGCGTCCCTGCAAACGCCAAAAAGTTCTTCGCGGCGTTTGCAGCATTCCTGCAGAGGCCAAAAAGTTTTTCGGGGCATTTGCAGCATTTCTGCAAGCACCAAAACTTCATTTTTCGATTTGCAAGATTGTTGCAACGACTAACAAGTCCCTCCGCGCCCCGTATTTCCCATAAAAAGGAGGCTGAGAGTTCATTTCTCCCCAACGATTTCGCACTACCGAATCATACACATATCAATCATCAATAAAAAAACAGGATCCATCATGAAAGCTGTTGCTAAGGACATTTATTACGTAGGCGTAAACGATCGCCAAAAAGCACTGTTTGAAAACCTGTGGCCGCTCCCCGGGGGCGTGTCCTACAACTCTTATTTGATCGTCGACGACAAGACTGTGCTCGTCGATACGGTCGATATCTGCTATTCCGACCTCTTCTTCAAGCGCGTGGCCAAGCTGCTTGGCGGCCGCAAGCTGGACTATCTGGTGGTCGATCACATGGAGCCGGACCACGCCGGCAGCATCCGCCTCTTGCGCCAGATCTACCCCGATGTGAAGATCATCGGCAACAAGCAGACCTTCGGCATGCTGGCCGGATATCACGGCATCACCGACGGGCTGCACGAGGTCAAGGAGGGCGACACGCTCGACTTGGGCCACCACAAGCTCTCGTTCTACATGGCCCCGATGGTGCACTGGCCTGAGGTCATGGTCACGTATGAGGAGACGGAGAAGGTGCTCTTCTCGGCCGACGCCTTCGGCACGTTCGGCACCCTGGACGGCGGCGTGCTCGACACCGATATGGACACCGACCGCTTCTGGAGCGAGATGACGCGCTACTACGCAAACATCGTCGGCAAGTACGGCGCCCCCGTGCAGCGCGCACTCAAGAAGCTCTCCGGGCTTGAGATCCACACCATCTGCTCTACCCACGGCCCCGTCTGGACGAAGCAAAGCGGCGATGTGATCGCCCTCTACGACCGCCTCAGCCGCTACGAAGGCCTCGACGGCGTGACGATCATCTACGGCAGCATGTACGGCCACACCGAACAGATGGCTGAGGACATCGCCACGGCCCTCTCCGACGGCGGCGTGCGCCACATCGCCATGCACAACGTCAGCAAGAGCCACGGCTCCTACATCCTGCGCGACGTCTTCAACTACCGCGGCCTCATCGTGGGTTGCCCCACCTACAGCGGCCAGCTCTACCCCGAGGTGGAGATGGTGCTCTCTGAGATCAAGCTGCGCGAGGTGAAGGATCGCCTCTTCAGCTACTTCGGCTCGTTCACCTGGGCCGGCGCCGCAGTGAAGCATCTGGCGGCCTACGCCGAAGCCATGAAGTGGGAGGTAGTCGGCACACCCGTCGAGCAGAAGCAAGGCATCAGCACCGAAGAGCAGTGCATCGCCCTCGGACAAGCCATGGCGGAACGACTGAGAGGAACGAACAAGTAAAAACGGAACAGTGAAAGGCTCCTGCCGGTAAGGGAGGGGGATCGCCCCTTCGTCCGGCAGGAGCTTTTCGTTTATAGATCAATCATGCGCCTGCTTATTCAACCCACCTACGAAGCCATGTCCCGCTGGGCGGCGGACTACATCGCTTTGCGCATTAACCGCGCCGCACCCACGGCCGAGCGTCCCTTCGTCTTGGGTCTGCCCACCGGCTCGTCGCCCATCGGCACCTACAAACGGCTCATCGAGCTGTGCCAGCAAGGCCGAGTATCCTTCCGCCACGTCGTCACCTTCAACATGGACGAATACGTCGGCCTGCCCGAGGATCACCCCGAGAGCTACCACACCTTCATGCGTCGCCACTTCTTCGATCATGTCGATGTAGCGCCGCACAACATCCATATCCTCAACGGTAACGCCCCCGACCTCGAAGCCGAGTGTGCAGCCTACGAGAAGCGTATCAGCGAAGTCGGCGGCATCGACCTCTTCCTCGGCGGTATCGGCCCTGACGGCCATGTGGCCTTCAACGAGCCCGGTTCGTCGCTCCGTTCGCGCACCCGCATCAAGTCGCTCACCACGGACACGATCATCGCCAACTCACGCTTCTTCGACAACGACGTCACGCAGGTGCCCAAGACGGCGCTCACCGTCGGCGTCGGCACCGTCATGGACGCGCGCGAGGTGGTGATCCTAGCCAACGGTCACGCCAAGGCGCGTGCGCTGCAGCAAGCCGTGGAGGGCAGCGTGAACCAGATGTGGACCATCACCGCCCTGCAACTCCATCCGCACGGCATCATCGTCTGCGACGAAGCCGCCTGCGACGAGCTGAAGGTCGGCACCTACCGTTACTTCAAAGACATCGAGCGAGCGAACATCCTCGGTCACTAAGGGCCGGAGCCGGTTCGCCGGCCAGCGAAGTTTGGCCGGGGGCGTCTTCGGACGCCAGCGAAGTTTGGCCGGGTACAGGTGGCTGTGGCCGTCAACGAAGAATGCCGGATACATGTGGGGGAGACCCATCGTGTATCCGGCATTGTCTTGTATAGAAGAGTTTGTACCCGGCCAGCTTGGCTGGCGTCCCTGACGCCTTGATCTTCTTTTGCTTCCTTTTCTTCCATCAAGGGAAGAAAAGGAAGTAGGGGCGTATCGCATACGCCCCACATGTACCCGGTAATTTTTCGTTTTTCGTTTTTATCAGAACGGCACCGGTTCGTCGTTTTGGGCGGCGATGAAGTCCTCCACGTTCGGGGCGGTGACGGGAGCGGGACCGGGGGCGTCTTCCTGATTCATGCTGGAGGCGTACTCGCGGACGGCTTGATCCTCGCTGAGGTTGATGAACTTGGCAAACTCGCTCTTGAAACGCAGTCGCACGTCGCCCGTGGCGCCGTTACGGTGCTTGGCTACGATGATCTCGGCGATGCCCGCGAGGGAGTTGCCGCGCTCGTCCTCGAGGATCTTGTAATACTCCGGGCGGTGGATGAAGCAGACCATGTCCGCGTCCTGCTCGATGGCGCCCGACTCACGCAGGTCGGCCAGCTGCGGGCGCTTCCCCTCGATGCCTTGGCGCGCCTCCACGCCACGGTTGAGCTGCGAGAGGGCGATGATGGGGATGTTCAGCTCCTTGGCCAGCCCTTTGAGCGAGCGCGAGATGGTGCTCACCTCCTGCTCACGGCTGCCGAAGTTCATGCCACTGGCGTTCATCAGCTGGAGGTAGTCGATGAAGATGCACTGGATCTTGTGCTCGCGTACGAGACGTCGCGCCTTGGTGCGAAGCTCGAAGATGGAGAGGCTTGGCGTGTCGTCGACGTAGATTGGCGCGTCGTAGAGGTCCTTGATCTTGTACTCCAGCTGCTCCCACTCGTACTTCTCCAGCCGGCCGCTCTTGATCTTCTCGCCCGGCAGCTCGCAGACGTTCACGATGAGGCGGTTCACGAGCTGCACGTTGCTCATCTCAAGCGAGAACATGGCCACGGGGACTTTGAACGTGACGGCCATATTGCGGGCCATGGAGAGCACGAAGGCCGTCTTACCCATCGCGGGGCGGGCGGCGATGATGACGAGGTCGGAGTTCTGCCACCCGGACGTGATCTTGTCCAGATCGGCAAAGCCGGTGGGCAGTCCGCTGAGGCCCTCCTTCCGGTTGGCCGCCCGCTCGAGCAGCTCGCGCGCCTCCTTGATGATGGGGTTGATCTGCACGGCCTCGTTGCGGATGTTCTGCTGCGAGATGCGGAAGAGCTCGCCCTCGGCCTCCTGCATGAGCTCTTTGACCTCGATCGTCTCGTCGTAGGCCTTGCCTTGGATCTCGCCCGTGTAGCGGATCAGTTCGCGGGCCAGGAACTTCTCGGCCACGATCTGCGCGTGGCGCTCGAGGTGAGCTGCGCCGCCCACGTTCTCGGTCAGCTGGGAGATGTAGAGCGGTCCGCCGATCGCCTCCAGGTCGCCGTTTTTCTTCAGCTGATCGATGACGGTCAGCATGTCGATGGGGTGCTGGCGCGCGGCCAGATCGACGATGGCCTGATAGATGAGCCGGTGTGCCCGTTCATAGAAGCTCTCGGGCTTGAGCGTTTCGTTGACCTTAAAAAAGGCGTCCTGTTCGAGCATGAGCGCACCGAGGACAGCCTGTTCCAGATCGCGCGCCTGAGGCTGGAGTCGGCCCATGTCCGAGACTTGTACGACGACGGGCTTCTTGCGCGCCGTGCGGTTGGAATTGTTTTCTGCCATAGGGATGGGATGTGTGATAAGATGTTTTTTGTGGCGCCAAAAGTACTTGTCTGTCGGAAGGGCCTTCGAATCCGTTTCTGATTCCTTATCCCTTTCGTGTGATAGCCCCCAATCAGAATCTGATTCCCTATCCTTTTCATGTGATGACTCCCAATCAGAAACTGATTGCCTATCCTTTTCATGTGATAGCCCCCAATCAGAATCTGATTGATGACCTTTTGCGGTCAGGGGTAGCGAATCAGAAACTGATTGAGGCCCTTTTGCAGTCAGGGATAGCGAATCAGAAACTGATTGATGACCTTTTGCAGTCAGGGATAGTGAATCAGAAACTGATTGATGACCTTTTGCGGTCAGGGATAGTGAATCAGAAACTGATTGATGACCTTTTGCGGTCAGGGATAGTGAATCAGAAACTGATTGATGATCGTTTGCAGTCAGGAATAGCGAATCAGAAACGGATCCACGACTCAAAACAAGAAGTCCCGTGGATCAACAAAGGATCCGCAGGACTTCTCTGCATTGGGGGATAAGGCGCCGTACCCGGCTCATTGGCTGGCGCCCGTAGACGCCTCCGCAGACGCGTTCGTGTACCAGCGATAGATGCGGTCGACACCCTCGTCGATCTCGATGCGGTGGTGCCAGCCGAGGGCGTGGAGCTTGGAGACGTCGGTCAGCTTGCGGAGGGTGCCGTCGGGCTTGGTGGCGTCGAAGGCGAGGCGGCCGCCATAGCCGACGGTGCGGACGATGAGCCGCGCCAAGTCGCCGATGGTGATCTCGTGGCCCGTTCCGATGTTGATGTGGCAGTTGCGGACGTCGGGATCGGAGCCCTTCAAATCGGCGAAGTCGACATGCTCCATGATGTAGACGCAGGCGTCGGCCATCTCCTCGCTCCAGAGGAACTCGCGCAGCGGTGTGCCCGTGCCCCAGAGCGTGACGGCGTCGGGGGCGATGCCGTACTTGGCGAGCAGGGCGAGCAGCTCCTCGTCCGAGGCCGTGCGGGCGTCGACTTGCTCAACGGGGCGGCGGACGAGATCGGCGCGGACGTCGTCCATGCGGCCCTCGTGGAGGCAGCGGGCCAGGTGGATCTTGCGGATCATGGCGGGCAGGACGTGGCTGCGCTCCAGGTCGAAGTTGTCGTTCGGGCCGTAGAGGTTGGTGGGCATGACGGCGATGTAGTTCGTGCCGTATTGCAGGTTGAAGCTCTCGCACATCTTCAGGCCGGCGATCTTGGCGATGGCGTAGGGCTCGTTGGTGTACTCCAGCGGGGCGGTCAGGAGGGCGTCCTCGCGCATGGGTTGGGGCACGTCGCGGGGGTAGATGCAGGTGCTGCCGAGAAAGAGCAGTTTGCGGACATCGTGGCGGAAGCTCTCGCCGATGACGTTCTGCTGGATGCCGAGGTTGCGGTAGATGAAGTCGGCGCGGTAGCGGCTGTTGGCCATGATCCCACCCACGTAGGCCGCGGCCAGGACGACGTACGCCGGGCGCTCCTCGTCGAAGAATCGGCGAACGGCAGCGGCGTCCAGCAGGTCGAGCTCCGTGTGGGTGCGGCCCACGAGGTTCGTGTACCCCTTGGCGAGGAGGTTGTTCCAAATGGCCGACCCGACGAGTCCGCGGTGGCCGGCGACATAGATTTTGGCTTGCTTATCCATCATCGGTTTACTCCTCCTCTTGGGCGCGCAGATAGAGCTTGCGCGTGAAGCGTAGATCGTGTTTCACCATCAGGCGGACCAGCTCCTCGAACGAGGTCTTGCGCGGGTTCCAGCCGAGCAGGGTCTTCGCCTTCGTCGGGTCGCCAAGCAACTGCTCCACTTCGGCGGGTCGGAAGTATTTCGGATCTACCTCCACGAGCGAGCGGCCCGTCTTGACGTCGATGCCGTGCTCATTCAGGCCCTCGCCCTCCCAACGCAGCTCGATGCCGGCCTCACGGAAGGCCAGGGTGCAGAACTCGCGCACGGTGTGCATCTCGCCCGTAGCGATCACGAAGTCCTCCGGGCGCTCGTATTGCAGCATCATCCACATACACTCCACGTAATCCTTGGCGTAACCCCAGTCGCGCAACGCGTTGAGGTTGCCCATGTAGAGCTTGTCTTGGAAGCCCTGCACGATGCGTGCGGCGGCCAGCGTGATCTTGCGGGTGACGAAGTTCTCGCCCCGGCGTTCGCTTTCGTGGTTGAAGAGGATGCCGTTGACGGCAAACATGTCGTAGCTCTCGCGATAGTTCTTGGTGATCCAGAAGCCGTATTGCTTGGCTACGCTGTAGGGCGATCGGGGGTAGAAGGGTGTCGTCTCGCGCTGCGGCACCTCCTGCACGAGTCCGAAGAGCTCAGAGGTAGAGGCCTGATAGATGCGTGTCTTGTGTTCCATACCGAGGATACGTACGGCCTCCAGCAGGCGGAGGGTACCGATGGCGTCGGCGTCGGCGGTGTACTCGGGCACGTCGAAGCTGACCTTGACGTGGCTCTGTGCGGCGAGGTTGTAGATCTCGTCGGGCTGCGTCAGTTGGATGATGCGGACGAGCGAGCTGCTGTCGGTCATGTCGCCGTAGTGGAGGTTGATGGTGCGTTGGCGCTTCATGTCGCGCACCCATTCGTCGAGGTAGAGGTGCTCGATGCGCCCGGTGTTGAACGACGAGGAGCGGCGCATGATGCCGTGCACCTCATAGCCTTTGTCGATCAGGAACTCGGCCAGATACGATCCGTCCTGACCCGTGATGCCTGTGATTAATGCGGTCTTTCTCATTGTGTGTGATATACTATTATACGTGTTGTTTGGGCGGCAAAGATAGGCGCGGGGGGAGGCTTAACTCCTTTTCTTCCTCTTGCATCCTTCTTTTCTTCCCTTGATGGAAGAAAAGAAGCAAAAGAAGATCAAGGCCTCTACCGAGGCCGGGTAAGCTTGGCCGGGTACTTGAGTCTGAGTGGACTTTGCTGACTGACTTTTTCAGCGCAGAACAACATCCATCATGCAACGGACGAGGTGTAACACGGAAAAAAGGGCACCCCCGACCAGCGGAGATGCCCTTTCTATCATGGACAATGAACCCTCTGACGATTACAGCGTGAGCTTCATGCCGGCGTACCAGCAGCGGGGCGAGCCGGGGCCGTAGATGTAGGCCGAGTCGCGCGAGGGACCGCGGTCGAAGTCGTCTTGGAAGGCGTTGAACATGTTCTGCACACCGGCGTGGAGCTGCAGTGTGTAGGTCTTGTAGAGCGGGATGTTGTAGGCCACGCGGGCGCCCATCTCGAAGAAGGCCGGCGTCCGGAATGTGCGCGGGCCGTAGGTCTTGTCCGTCTGACCTTCGCCATGCTGCATGCGGTCGGGGTGGATGGTGGCGGCGGGACGGCCGTTGAACTGTGTGAGCGAACCGTCGTCCTCGGTCGGGATCTCGTGGCCGGTGAGCATGTTGCCCGTATAGTTACCCGTCAGGGAGAAGCTCAGGGCGCGGGTGATGTTGAGCGTGCCGATGAAGTAGGCGTAGAGATCGGGGGTGCGGTAGATGCGGCGCGTCTTGTAGGCGTCGTCCTCGTTCCACTGTCGCTCGGTGTTCCAAAGGCTACGTTGCGCGGTGAGTCCACCTTGCAGCTGCCAGGTGTTGAGGTAGGCAATTTTACCCTCGAAGTTGAGGCCGTACACCTTGGCGCCGTCGGAGTTTTCGCGCGTCTTGAGGATCTGCGAGATGCCACCGATGACGGTGTCCTTCTGCGTAAACCCAAAGGCGTCCACGAGCTGCGTGTAGAAGCCTTCGGCCAGCAGGTTGAGCTGCCAAACGCCGAAGCGGTGGTACCAGTCGATGGAGGCGCTGAAGCTGTGCGAGGTTTCCTCCCGGAGGCCCGGGGCGTTGCGAGAGACGATGAGGTCGCCACCAGCATTGTCCACGTGCAAGTCCTCGTCAAAGAGCTGCGGGGCGCGGAATCCCTTGCTGTAGCTGGCGCGCAGGGTAAAATCTTTCGAGGGGGCAAAGCGCAGGTTGAGGCGCGGGCTGAGGATGGCGCGGCTGACCATCGAGTGCTTGTCGAGCCGGGCACCGACGAGGATGCTCCAGCGGTCGTCCTTCCATTCGTTTTGCAGGAAGGCGCTCTTCGTGTTCACGCGCTGATCGATGGGCGCCTCGCGGTATCCGCTCTTATCGTCCAAGTGATCGTGGTTGTACTCGATGCCCGCGGTGAGCGTGGAGGGGAGGAAGAGCAGGCGGTCAAAGTCAGCGGCATACTGTGCGCCGAACATGTAGGTCAGGCCGTTTGTGCGTCCGTAAGAAGACATGCGCTTGTTCAGCTCCAGCATATCCTCGTTCGTCAGGCCGTTGTGCGAGCCGGGTAAGAAGGACTTCTTCACCTCGGCCTCTAGCTCGTCGTCCGTGATGGCGGGGTTCTTCTTTTTGAGCTCGGCGATGAAGGCATCCTTGGCAGCCTCCACGTTCTTCTTGCCCTCGTTGATGATCTCGTCTGCCGTGCGATCGCCGCCACCGTAGTAGCTCTTGCGCTGCACCTTCATGAACGAGCCGTAGGCGTTGAAGCGGTGATGGCCGTCGGGGCTGAAGTATTGGTAGCCGAGGCTGCCCACGTTGTTGATGTGCTCCAGCTGCTCGGCGATGTGGGCGTTGTGGGGCTGCTCCTTGAGCAGGTCACCGCCGCGGCGGAACTCGTGGGTGTTGTGAAACTCCAGCGTGAAGCGCGAGTAGATGTTCGGCTTGAGGAAGGTGCGGAAGCCTAAGGTGCGACCGTCGAGCACGGGCAGCTCCGTGTAGCCGTCGCCGTCGTGGTCGTAGCCCGTGCGGTGGCGTGCCTGGCCGAAGAGGGTGACGCCCAGCCGACCGTTTTCGTTCACCATGGAGCCGTTGAAGTTCGTCGTGTTCTCAAACGTGTTCAGGCCGCCCAGTCCGCGCGTCTGGTGCGAGAGGGAGGCGGAGTTGCCTGTCGGTTCGCGGGTGATGATGTTGATCGTGCCCGCGATGGCCGACGATCCGAACAGCGCCGATCCGCCGCCACGCACCACCTCGACGCGCTCGATCATGTTGGCCGGGATCTGCTCCAGCCCGTAGACGCCCGCCAGCGCGCTGAAGACGGGGCGTGAGTCGATCAGGATCTGCGAATAGGGGCCGTCGAGGCCGTTGATGCGCACTTGGCTGAAGCCGCAGTTCTGGCAGTTGGTCTCCACGCGCACGCCGGGTTGGAACTTCAGTCCTTGGGCGATGTCGGTCGATTGGGTGCGCTCGAAGAGCTTCGTGTCAAGCACGTTCACGAGCGACGGTGCTTCGCGGCGCATCGTCTCGCTGCGTGTGGCCGAGACGACCACCTCGTCGATGGCCAGCGCCTCTTCCTCGAGCTCAAAGTTGACTTCGAGCATCGTGTTGGGCTTCGTCTTGATCTTCTTCACGGCCTTTTTGTAGCCGATGAAGGTGGCCTCGATGGTCAGTTCGCCCGCGGGCAGGTCCTTGAGCATGTAGTGACCCGTGGCGTCGGTGGCCACGCCGATGGTGGTGCCTTTGACTACGACGTTGATGTAGGGCAAATGTTCGCCCGTCTTAGCGTCGACCACGTGGCCGGTGACGACGGCGTCTGTCTTGGGTTTGACTTGTTCCGATCCGATCGTGGGATCAGTCGTGCCGGCCCAAGCCGGCTGTGTGAGCGATGCGCAAAGCATCAGCAGGGGGAGGTAAATGATTCTCATTTTCTTACTTGTGTTTATTAGTGTGATATCTGTTTGTTTTTAGACAGTTGGAATAATGTATATCGGGCCATGCAAGCCTGCTTGAAGCTGATATACTGTATATCGGGGCCCTGCAAGCCTGCTTGAAGCTGATTTACGGTAAATCGAGTCCATGCAAGCGTGCTTGACGCTGATTTACGGTAAATCGGAGCCATGCAAGCCTGTTTGAAGCTGATTTACGGTAAATCGGAGCCATGCAAGCGTGTTTGAAGCTGATTTACGGTAAATCGGAGCCATGCAAGCATGTTTGGAGCTGATTTACGGTAAATCGAGTCCATGCAAGCATGTTTGAGGCTGGCGAAGACTTCGACGAGGCCCTGCAAGCCTGCGTGAAGCTGGCGAAGACTTCGACGAGTCCCTGCAAGCCTGCATCAGTCTGATAGCGTGTATTTCCGAAGCAGGAGCACGCAACAATGGCCGTCGGGGCGAATCATGGCGCCCTATGACCATTGACAATGATCAATTGACAGGTGGATTACAGGGCGGTGTTCATAAATGGATGAAGTGCAAGGCGTCCGAGACCGAGAATCGATCGCAACGCAGCAATTCGCCATTTAGAGGCACATCGCCGGCGGGCCGCGAAGGGATAGGTGGAGGAACTCCTGGCTGACGAGGGCAATGCAGATCGCCTTGATGATGACAGCCGAGAGACGCGTGAGAGGTTCAGTGTAAAGCGTGGGCGCGATGGAGGTCATCAGCGCTGCGGTGAGGCAGGCCAGCGTAGCAAAGCCCGCCTGCGTGTGGGTGTGGTGGCCCGTCTCGGGCGCCTGGGTGTAGGGGTGAGAGTGCACGATCCATCGACCGTTCACGTAGTGCGCATGATAGAAAAACGACGTCGCCGCCGTGTATCCGATGAAGAGGATACACAGCCAGAAGGCCAGTCGTCGTCTTACTTTTTCAGTGCAATGCATGCGTGGGGTGTGTATGGATGGAATGCGCTTGAAACGTGTTTGAAATCGGGTGCAAAGAAATGTACTGAAATCAGATGCGCCAATCCCATCGAATGGGGACGGTGGGGGGGAGGCCTTCCCCACGACGAATTTGCCACCTCCTTTTGGATGGTCGGGTTTTTACGCTCACTCTATCTTTGGCGCCGCTTAATTGAACAGTAACAAGTTATCTTACACAGAATGAACAAAGCGGTTATCCGAACCCTCTTTGCGGTCCTTTTGCTCATCGGCCTCGGCCGACAAGCCGCATACGCACAACACGCTACTTCCGTCGCTGGCATGGTGGTCGACTCCATCACTGGCGAACCCCTGCCCTTCGTCACGATCGTCTTCGAGGGATCCACCATCGGTGGGGTCACCGACATGGATGGCAACTTTCAGCTGAAGAACGATCGCGGGCTGACACGCCTCAAGATCTCTTACGTGGGCTATGACCCCAAGACCGTCACCCTCACCGCCGGGCACGCCACGACCGACCTCCGCATCCGCCTCGCACCCTCCACCATCCAGCTCTCCGAGATTGTCATCCGCCCCAAACGCGAACGCTACACCCGCAAGAACAACCCCGCCGTAGAGCTGATGAAGCGCGTTGTGGCCCGCAAGGACAGCAACCGCATCACCCAGCTGGACGACTACAGCACGGAGTGCTACGAAAAGATGACCCTCTCGCTCGATAAGTTCGACACCCGACTGGAGAAGAGCAAGGTGCTCAAGCGATTCAAGTTCCTGAAGAACTACCTCGACACCTCCGAGTTCGACGGCCGCCCCATCCTCACGCTTTCCCTGCGCGAGAAGATCTCCGACATCTACTACCGCCGCGAGCCCCGATCCGAAAAGGTCGTCGTCCGTGCCACCCGTCAGCAGGGCATCGACCAGAGCCTCGACGAATACGGCACCCTCACTGCTAACCTCGACGAGATCTTCCAAGGCGTCGACATCTTCGACAACAACATCACCTTTCTGCTCAATCGCTTCGTCAGCCCCCTCTCGTCCACCCTGGCCAACACCTTCTACCATTATTATATCATGGACACCGTCGACGTGGGCGGCGAGCCCTGCACCGACCTGGCCTTCGTGCCCGTCAACGCGCAGAGCTACGGCTTCACCGGTCGACTCTATGTCACGACCGACGGCACATACTCGGTCAAGAAAGTGCTCCTCAATGTGCCCCGACACATCAACCTCAACTTCGTCCGTGAGCTGCGCGTCGAGCAGCAGTTTCGCCGCCGCACGGACGGCCTCTGGGAGCTGGACACGGACAACACCTACGTGCTCTTCCAACTCTTCGACGGCGGTCAGCAGATGTACGCCCACCAGCTGCGCAGCTACTCGGACTATCGGACGAACATCGCCAGTGCGGACTCCATCTTCGCCCTCTCCGGACGCGTCCAGACGCCCCTCTCGCGCTACCTCGCGCAGCCCGATTCCTTCTGGGCCAACCGTCGCCACACCCCGCTCCGAGAGCGCGAAAGTGGCATCGAGAGTCTGCTCAATCAGCTCAAGGAGGTGACGGCCTTCAAGGTGCTCCTCAAGACGGCCGAGATCCTCATCTCCGGTTACATCCCCATCAACGACGTGCACGAGAAGAACAAGCTCGACTTCGGCCCCATGAACACCGTCTTCAGCGCCAACAACATCGAGGGCTTCCGCATCCGCGCTGGCGCCATGACTACGGCCAACCTCCATCCGCACCTCTTCCTCGGTGGCTACGGCGCCTTCGGCCTCAACGACCGCCGATGGAAATACAGCGCCACCGCCACCTGGGCCTTCAACGAAAAAGAGTATCACGAAAAGGAATCGCCCGTCAACAACCTCTCCCTCCAGCACGAGTACGACCTCTACACCCCCGGCCAGGACTTCCTCTTCACCAGCAAGGACAACGTCTTTGTGGCCTGGAAAGTGGGCCATCCGAACCGCAACATGAACTACCTCCGCAAGACCCGCCTGCAATACGAACGCGAGTGGCGGAACGGATTCTCCGTCAAGACTTGGGCGCAGGTGATGAACAACGAGGCCGCTGGCACGCTCCGCTACATCGTCCGCAACAGCGCCGACGACTTCACCCGCCTACAGGACTACAACACCACAGAGTGGGGCTTCCAACTCCGCTTCGCCCCCGGCGAGCGCGCCTATAACAGTCGCCTGGGCAAGAGCTCCGTCTTCAACCTCAGCAAAGACGCCCCCGTCTTCCGCCTCTCGCATCAGGTCGGTTTCCGCGGCATCCTGGGCGGCGACTACCGCTACAACCGCACCGAGGCCGGCGTCAGCAAACGCATCTGGCTTTCCTCCTTCGGTCACATCGACGCCTCCCTGCGCGGCGGCATCGTCTGGGACAAGGTGCCCTTCCCGCTGCTCATCACCCCGAACACGAACCAGTCCGTCACCATCCAGCCCGAAGCCTTCCACCTCATGAACCCGATGGAGTTCATGGCCGACCGTTACGTCTCCTTTGACGCCCGCTATCACCTCAAAGGCTGGATCCTGAACCGCATTCCGCTCATCAACCTCCTCGGGTTGCGTGAGGTAGCCTCCGTCAGCGGCGTCTGGGGCAGCCTCAGCGACCGCAACAACCCGGACAAGACCGACGGCCTCATGCTCTTCCCCGACGGATCGCACGCCTTTGGAACCTCGCCCTACATGGAGTTCAGCGTCGGGCTGGAAAACATCTTTCGCGTGCTCGAAGTCAGCTATTACCGCCGCCTGACCTACCTCAATCACTCCGACATCCAGCGCCACGGCTTCCGTATCGCGCTGCATTTTGACTTCTAACGTCTACGGTCGCTCGATCATAACGAAAGGCGCCTCTGTCACCTCTTTGGTGATCGGGGCGCTTTTTTGCGTTTACGCCTCTCTTTTCGAGAGTAGAGGACTGTTGTCATGAAAAAACAGCTCTTCCCTCGAAAAGAAAAGGCTTTCGCTATGTGGATTTAGTGCTCTCCTTGAAAGGAAAGGGGGATTGTCCGAAAAAAATAGCTTTTCTCTCAAAAAGGAAGAGCTATCGCTGTGAAAAAATAGCTCCTCCCTTGAAGAGAAAAGGCTGTCGCTGTGTGGATTTAGTGCTTCCCTTAAATCGAAAAGGGAATTGTCTGAAAAAAATAGCTCTTCCCCCGAAAAGAAAGGGCTGTCGCTGTATGGATTTAGTGTTTTCCTTAAATCGAAAAGGCTATCAGCAAGAAAAATCATCTCTTTCCTTGAAGAGAAAGGACTGTCGCTATGAAAAAATAGTGCTTCCCTTGAATAGAAAGGGAGATTGTCCGAAAAAAATAGCTCCTCCCCCGAAAAAAAAGGGCTGTCACTGTGAAAAAACACTCCTTTCCTTGAATTGAAAAGTCTATCGCTGTGAAAAAATAGTCCATCCCTTGAATCGAAAGGACTGTTGCTGTGAAAAAATAGCTCTTCCCTTGAAAGGAAAGGGCTGTAGCTGTGAGGCAATAGGGCTTTCCATTTGAGGGAAGGGGTGTTGTTGGGTGGGGAGGGGGCGTCAGAAGCGGAAGAAGAGGCCGACGGTGAGGTTGCGTGGGCGGAGGAGATAGGATTTGCGGAAGGTGGCCGGGCCGTCGTAGAGGGTGTAGGCGTAGGTGCGGCGGTTGAAGAGGTTGCGGGCGGAAACGTTTACCTCCCAGCCATGTTTCAGGCTGCACGTCAGCTCGGCGTCGGCCAGGAGGAGTTGCTTGCGGAGGCGGGGGGCGATTTCATTGCTGTAGTGCTCGGCCGTGAGGCGTAGGCTCCACATGCGATGCGGGATGAGGTGTAGCGTGATACGTTGGGAGAGGTCAAGATACGAGGATCGGAAGTCGGGACGGTCGACGTGAAGCGTGCTCTGGGAGAGAGAGAGCTCGTAGGCGGTGTTGCACCACGTCGCGAGACGGGTGGAGAGCTTGCAACTGGCATCGCGATTTGTAGACGTGAAAAAAGTGGGCACGCGATTGCGGTAGGCCATGCCTCGGGTGGAGAGGAAGCTGGCGCTTAGAGTGACGATGCTCCGAAGGGCGTCGAGACCCTTACTCAGACTGGCGTCGGCCATCCATGACCGAGTGTCGGAGGCCTCTGGGATGGTCGTCTGAAGGAGGTAAGCGCCGAGGAAACGGCTGTCGACGGTGTGCGTCTGGCGACGCTGCACGTAGCCGGCGGAGGCGTGGGCGAACAGTGCACGAAGCGGATAGCGGTAACGGACGGTGATGTCGGCCGAGATGTGTTGCCCCAAATGGTCGTCGATGAGTCCCTGCGACAGGTGGCGATAATCGCGCAGGATAAGGCCTTCGTAAAACGTCTGCTCGTCGGGCGCGATGGGGGACAGGCGACCGTCGAGGGACAGGGTGAGTCGCGAGGTGAGGTACCACTGGATGTAAGCCGTGGGCGCAAAAAGGAGGTGTCCGCGCGTGGTCGTGCGGCCGGTGATGTGGTCCGTATGGCGATAGGGGAGGAGGGAGAGCGGCAGTCGGACGGTCGCCTCCAGGTCGGCGTGACGGTACGCCAGCTCGGGGGAGACGTACAGGCAGAGGCGACGCGTCGACATGTCGTTGCGGAGGCTGCCGAACGAGTCCGAGAGGCCGGTCAACGCGCTGCGCAAGCTCCTCCAGGTGCCGACGAGGCCCGCGCGCAGGGAGAGGGCGACGGGGTCGAAATAGAACGAGAGCGACGTATGCGTGTGGGTGTAAAAAACGGACGACTCGACGCGCTGTTGCTGCTCGTCGCCATCGCTCCGGCGGACGGTGAGGCGGTGCGGATGGGCGCGGTAGACGTTGAGCGAGCGGAGCGAGTAGGCGCGACGGCCGTAGCGACGGATCAGCTCCAATTCGTCGGAGAAGGAACGGCGGGGGAGCGTGGCTGCTTGACGGTTGGGGTAGGTGCCACGGACGGTTTGCTGCGTGTCGTCCCACCGGAGGTCGACTTGCAGCTTGTTGCGCACGTATAAGGACGGGGTGTTGGCCGTCAGCGTGATGTCGCCCGTGCAGGTGTGGTGGCGGCTGAGGGTGTGCTCGTCGGATTCGGTGAAAACGGTCGAGTCGTCGAGGAAATACGTCTGGCTGCTGGCCACGTCGGACGTGAGGCGGTGGTTGCCATAGGTGACTTGCGACGTGAGGTCAAAATCTTTAGACACGCCCCAGAGGTTGTTCGTCGTCACGAGGTGAGAACGGTTGAAACGACTGCGGTCGCCGTCGATAGCCCGCAGGCGATCAGGGGACACGTCGATATGCTCCATGAGAGCCGATTCGGCACGCTCGCCGTCGATGAGCAACGCGGCCTCACGCGTCACGTCGCGACCCGTGTTGTTCGACTTCAACGTATTCAACGTTTGCGATTTCCGCTTAAAACGCATCAGCGCCAGCTCTCCCTCCCAAAGGAAAGGACTCGCGCCGACGGCCGCCTTGGCTGTCCCCACCCAGCGCGCCTTGGCGTCCTCCTTCAACCGGATATTGATGGCCGGGTTTTGAGAAAAAGAGATGTTCTCCAGCGCTTTCACCGGTTGGTGGTTCTCCATCACCTCCACGCTACCCACGTCGCTGGGATGGATATTGTTCGTCGCTATGCCGTATCGGCCCTCCAGCATGTCCTTACCCTCGATGTAGAACTTGTTGATAGGCTTTCCATTGTAGGTGATGGCCCCGCTCTTCTCGACTTCAATGCCTGGCATCTTTTTGAGGACGTCACCCAGCGAGCGGTCGGCCGTTGTCGCAAATCGGGAGACGATATACGTGATGGTGTCCCCTCTTTCGTGAATACTGGGAGCGCGGATGATGACCTCTCGCAGCGCTGTGGCCTGTTCTTTAAGGGTCACGTCGTACGTCGTCCGACCTTTCTCGATCGGGAGTGTGCGTGCGGCATAGCCCATCATCGAAAAGTGGAGCACGCGATCAGTCGCGTCGGCCGTCAGCGTCACTTCAAACCGTCCGTTAGCCATCGTTTGCGTGAACGCCAGCACTTTCTGTGCTCCGGAAGGGCGCACCGTGACGAGCACACCCGCTATGGGTTGGCCGTTAGCGCCGTCGGTCACCGTTCCCGAGAGCGTCACCCGCTGGGCCGTGGCCGCGACGCCCGTCATAAATAATAAGAAAATAAGGAAGTATCTCATCACCGGTAATCCCTCTCTATCAGATCCCTATATACAGGTTCGTAGTCCGTCGACTTCAGACCCGAGGCGCCGAGTGCACCGCCGTGCGTCAAATCGAACATTTTCGCTTTGAGGAAAGCACGCCTGTCCACTGTCCGGTAGCCATTCTTCCCTCCGCAAGGGGTGAAGACGATCGGCTCCTCCGCTACCCGCTCTAAGCCGACGGCTGTAAACGTATATTGATGGCCCTTATCGTAAGCCTCGAGGATCAGCCCCGGCAGTCCGCCGAGCTTCCAGGGTCCGTCGCTGACGGGGATGTCCGTCGCGAACCAAGCTGTCCATCGGCGACCGCGAAAGTCGGCCGTCGCTTGCTGACACGTATATCCTAACACCTCGCGCGTGCTGTCGGTCATCGTCCACTGCTGGGCGTTGAGGGTGTCGCGATACGTCACTTGATCTTCCCGCAGTCCGTCGGTCACGGTGATGGCGCCCGCGGGGTGATTCTTGTAAACGATTGTGATGGTGCGATTGCGCGGAAAGCTATTCAGGAACCGGCTGCGGTCGCGATGCTTATGGAAATCGGCCAAGGCACGATTAAAAAGCTCACTCGCCTGACGATTTCCCTCCGGCGTCTGTCGGAGAGAGTCGTTCTGGAAGGTGTAATAGCTGAAACATTTGGAGACTTGGGGGCCAATCTGCAGTATCAAGAGGTCTTCATAAAAAGCGACGTCGAGCGTGTCCTTTAATTCCGTCGCCCGATACATACACTTCATAGATGCGTGGTCGAGCACGTCCTTTTGTGCCGATGCATGGACGGCCAACGCCATAAATAACAAGAGGTAGCGAATCGTTTTCATACCCTATCGTATTAGTAATCCCTTTCTAATGGATCGAAGAGCAGCCGATGGGCCTCGCGCTGCATGTAGGTCTTCCGGCGGCCGGATTGCACGATTGCGCGGATCAATTCGATGTCGTAGACGTTGCCTTGTCCGCTGAGGAAAGCACGCTGGGAGCGAAGGAAGGTCCGGCGATCGGTGTCGAAGAAGGGTTTGCCGTCGAAACAGTAGAACGTCACGGGATCGAGGCCACTCTCTACGATCTGGACGGCCGTGTAACGGTAGTCGTCGCCCCGGTCATACGCCTCGAGGATCAACCCCGGCAGTCCGCCGAGCTTCCAAGGGCCGTCGCTGACGGGGATGTCCGTCGCGAACCAAGCCGTCCAATGACGACCGCGAAAGTCGGCCGTCGCCATGCGGCATGGGTGGCCGAGTATCATGCGGACGGAGTCGGCCATCCCCCACGAGATCGAGGGCGTGGCCTCGTCGTAGCGGCAGGCAACGTGGAACTGTTCGTTAGTCGTCGTGATTCGCCCCGCCGGGTAATTCTTGTAGAGGTAGTCGTAAGTCGTTCCCACTCGCGGCTCTTTTGAATGATCGCGCGTGCGAAAGGCCTCGAGCGTCAGCGCTTCGGCTGTCGCGCGACCGTCGGGGTCGTTCCACAACGAGTCATAATAAAAGGTATGATGGCTAAAAAACTGGCTCGCGCTTGCTCCGATTCGGAGGATCATGGAGTCCGTCTCCGTCGCCAGCCGTCTCACCGTGTCGCGCTGCATCGTGTGGTGATAATGCACCTCTATTATAGCCGGATTAAGCCTTGTGTGATGTTGCGCCACAACTTGCGCAGAAAAAAGTAAGAGAAAAACGGTCGTCTTCATCGCTTACGAAATCAGTAGTCACGTTCCAACAGGTCGTATCGCATCACTTGATTGGGTTCATCGCCAAGCAAGTCAATACCTGTCTCCATTTGGATAAAAGAATTGGAATCCATCAGGAATCGCCGCTCCATACGGAGGAAATCCAGGCGATTCGTTGGCTCAAAACGACGGTTGCGGCCATCCTGTTGATTAAAAATGATCGGTTCATCCTTCACCCGTTCTAAGCCGACGGCAGTAAATACATGTTGCTGCCCCTCATCATACGCTTTGAGGATCAACCCCGGCAGTCCGCCGAGCTTCCACGGGCCGTCGCTGATGGGGATGTCCGTCGCGAACCAAGCCGTCCATCGGCGACCGCGAAAGTCGGCCGTCGCTTGCTGACATGTATATCCCAACACCTCGCGCGTGCTGTCGCCCATCGCCCATGTTTGCGTGTGTAGCGAATCCACGTAGCAATAGCCCTGTGAAGAAATCCGATCTGTGATTGTCATCTGTCCCGTCGGGTAATTTTTATAGACATAGGTGCTCATTCGGACGTGTGGGAAGTCTCCATAGATCCCATCCTTTTCTATCGCTCGTCGGAACAGCTCGCTCCAGACTTTTGCCCCATCGGGCGTGCGCTGTAGCGAGTCACATTGAAAGGTGTAGTAACTGTAACACTTCGACACCTCTTTCCCGATTTGGAGAATAAGTAAGTCGTCGCGCAACTCGTTTTTCAGCGTGTCGAAGGTGTAAACATAACGGTAGAGGCACTTCATGTGCGCCCGATCGAGCACCGGCTCTCGCGCGGTAGCCTGTACGGCGAGAGAGGTGAGGAGAAGATAGAGGATGACTTTCATTTTGAAATCAGTAATCACGTTCCAACAGGTCGTATCGCATCACTTTTTGCGGCTTTCCCTGGCTCAAGTCAATGCCCGTCTCCATCTGAATGTAGCCATTGAGATCCATCAGTGATTTTTTCTTCGATCGGAGAAACTCGAGGCGGTTTGTCTGCTCAAATTTTTGATTATCTCCAAACGATCGATTAAAAATGATCGGTTCATCCTTCACCCGTTCTAAGCCGACGGCAGTAAACACATGTTGCTGCCCCTCATCATACGCCTCGAGGATCAGCCCCGGCAGTCCGCCGAGCTTCCAGGGGCCGTCGCTGACGGGGATGTCCGTCGCGAACCAAGCCGTCCAATGGCGACCGCGAAAGTCGGCCGTCGCTTGCTGACACGTATATCCTAACACCTCGCGCGTGCTGTCGCCCATCGTCCATATCTGCGTGTGCAGCGAATCCACGTAGCAATAGTCCTGTAGAATCAGCCCATCGGTTACTGTCATGCGTCCTTCTGGGTAATTCTTATAAATGTAGGTCTTCAGACGCTTGTGGGGATAGTTTCCCCGCATAAATTCGCCGCTATTCATGGCGTCGTCAATCATTTTTCCAATTATCATGTCTCCATTCGGCAGCGCAGAGAGGGAATCGACTTGGTTGCTGTAATGACTAAAGCACTTGGAGATGCTTTTCCCGATTTGTAAGATGAGCAGATCATCCTTGGTCTTTCCTGTCAACGTATCATTGAGGTAAACATAGCGGTAGAGACACTTCATATAAGCCCGATCGATCAGCGGATCGCGCGCAACAGCCTGTACGGCGAGAGAGGCGAGGAGAAGGAGGTAAACAACGATTTTCATCTCGTTCAGTTTGTAGGTTTGCCGCAAATATATGGCCTATATTTGTTTTAAGATGAATCAAAAACGGAAATCGGTCACACTTTCCTCTAAAAAGAAATAGGGTAGACGACCGACGAGTCATCTCTTTATCTATATAATCTATTATAGACGGCTTGCAATGAGCCTCCCTCAAAAAGTTTGCACTGTCGACGGCTTACAATCAGCTTCCCTTAAAAAGTTCGTACTGTCGACGGCTTGCAATTGGCTTCCCTCAAAAAGTTTTTGTTGTCGACGGCTTACAATTAGCTTCCCTCAAAAAGTTTGCGCTGTCGACGACTTACAATCGGCTTCCCTCGAAAAGTTTTTGCTGTCGACGGCTTACAATCGGCTTCCCTCAAAAAGTTTTTACTGTCGACGGCTTACAATTGGTTTACCCCGAAAAGTTTTTGCTGTCGACGGCTTACAATCGACTTCCCTCAAAAAGTTTGTACTGTCGACGGCTTGCAATGGGCTTCCCTCAAAAAGTAAGCACTGTCGACGGATTACAATTATTCTTCCTGTAGAAGGTTTGCGTGATCGATGAATGACGATAGGCCAAAATCAAAAAGATGACTGCTATTGATGGGAAAAATTTGGAAGGTCAGAAAAAAGATAGATCTTCGCACCCCAAACAGATACCATTTTTATAGAGAGTTAGTCATGAAAATATCAACTATCAACATTGCGAGACTCCGAGTGCAGGAGGATTTTGGGTTCCAAGAGTTAGTTAAGAACGAGACAGACCAGTTACCGCTGCTCGAATCGGCTTCTGGATATACAGCAGGGCTAAAGACGGACGTCGAGAATCACGGCAAGGCTTTCGGAGAGTTTGATACGGCGCTCAAGGCCGCATCCAGTGTGCCGTCAGCGGCCGAGGTGTCGAACTTGGATCGTCAGCGCGACGATTCTTGCACAAAGCTCTACACTTTTGTGCGAGGCGTTTCGGGACATCCGGACAAGGAGAAGGCCAAGGTCGGTGCCGAAGCGGTAGCCGTATTCAAGAAGTACGGCGGCGGCAGTATCGTTGATCAGCCACAGAACCAAGAGTCCGGCACACTGCGAAACCTGATTCAAGATTTCCGCGCGATGGACGTTAGTAAGCTCACCCAGACCGGTATAAAAGACTTTGTCGACGATCTGGAGCAGAAACAAACGGCCTACTTGGCGGCAGTTAAGAAGCGCGCCAAAGAGGAGCGATCGGAGTTGACGGGCGTCATTAAGCAGAAGCGCAAAGCCTGCGACGAAGCGTACCTCAAGCTCATAGAGACGGTCAACGCCCTCGTCGTAGTGAATGGCGACGCCCCATATCGCGGCTTTGTCGAGAGCGTAACGTCGCACATCAACCATCAGAAGTCCACTCTGGCGAACCGGCAGACGAACGCCGACAAGAAACCGAAGGATCCGAAGCAACCCAAGCAGCCGAAACAGCCGAAGGAGCCCAAACCCCAAAAACCGGGGAAGGACGACGGTAAGCCGGACATCCACCTCCCCGAGAAGGAAGAGCCGAAGAAGCCCGGCGGCGATAGCGGCGCCGGAAAGAAACCCGACGGCGGCGGAGGCGCCGGTGGTCATTCCGGCACCGGAGGTGCCGGCGATAGCGGCAATCCCGATATTCATCTGCCGGAGGAGGGATAACCGTAAGTTGCTTACGCTCACCCGCAAACGACCAGATACTAGCCGAGCATCGCTCGCAGGTATCCGGTCGTTTTTTGTTGTTTGATGTTTGGTGTTGGGTGTTTTTTTGTTGGGATTGAAGTCTTGATTGCTGTCGGAAGAGCATTTTTTTAGGGGGTAGGGGTATCGGGAGGCATCGAGGATAATTGCTTTTTGAAGTAAGGGCTATTTTTGTAATCGGTGATAGTTGCTTTTTAGAGAGTAGAGTCGTTGATGGGCATCGGTGAGGTACTTTTTTAGGTGGGAGGGCTATCGGGAGGCATCGAGGATAGTTACTTTTTGAAGTAAGGGTAATTGTTTTCGGTCGGTGATAGTCGCTTTTTAGGAGTAGAGTCGTTGATGGGAATTGGTGGGGTACTTTTTTAGGGGGGAGGGCTATCGGGAGGCATCGAGAGTAATTACTTTTTGAAGAAAGGGCAATTGTTTGCAGTCGGTGATAGTTGCTTTTTAGGATTAAAGTTATCGATGGGAATTGGTGAGGTACTTTTTTAGGGGGGAGGGCTATCGGGAGGCATCGATGGTAATTACTTTTTGAAGTAAAAGCTATTGTTTGCGGTCGGTGATAGTTACTTTTTAGGAGTAGGATCGCTGATTTGCATTGGTGAGGTGTTTTTTTTAGGGGAGAGGATATGGGGATGCATCGAGGGTAATTACTTTTTGAAGTAAGGGTAATTGTTTGCGGTCGGTGATAGTCGCTTTTTAGGAATAGAGTCGTTGATGGGAATCGGTGGTGTACTTTTTTAGGGGGGAGAGGTATTGTAGAAAGTTTTGAGAGTACTTTTTTAGAGGGTCGGGGTATCTGCAGATATCGGTGAGGTACTTTTTTAGAGGGGAGGTATCAGGAAGCATCGAGTGTAGTTACTTTTTGAAGTAACGGCTATTGTTTGCAGTCGGTGATAGTCGATTTTTAGGAGTAGAGTCGTTGATGGGCATCGGTGAGGCATTTTTTTAGGGGGGAGGGATATCGGGAGGCATCGAGGATAGTTTCTTTTTGAAGTAACGGCTATTGTTTGCGATCGGTGATAGTTGCTTTTTAGGAGTAGAGTCGTTGATGAGAATCGGAGGGGTACTTTTTTATGGGAGAGGAGTGTCGGAAAGCATCGAGGGTAGTTACTTTTTGAAGTAAGGGTAATTGTTTACGGTCGGTGATAGTTGCTTTTTAGGAATAGAGTTGTCGATGGGGATCAGTGAGGTATTTTTTAGGGAAGAGGGATGTCGTGGTGCATTGAGGATAGTTACTTTTTGAAGTGAGGGTAATTGTTTGCGATCGGTGATAGTTGCTTTTTAGGGGGTAGAGTAGTTGATGGGCATCCGTGGTGTACTTTTTTAGGGGGTAGTACTATCAGCGGGCAGCGGATATGTACTTTTCGATAGGATAGAGCTGTCGATAGCTATCGGATGGGTACTTTTTTATAGGGTAGAGATACCGATGATTATCGAGGATCCTCTATTTTTGTGATTTAGTTTTTAGCTTTTTATTGTCCCCCCTTACTCCTGATTATAGAGGTATGAATCGAATCATCGAAGTCTGCGCCAATTCAGCGCAAAGCTGCGTGGAGGCCGAAGCCGGCGGAGCCGCACGTGTGGAACTCTGCGCCGGCATCCCCGAAGGCGGCACAACGCCCAGCTATGGCGAGATCGTCATGGCTCGACAGTCCACTGAGCGGATCGCGATCCACGTACTCATCCGTCCACGGGCCGGCGACTTTCTCTATACCGAGACCGAGGTCGGTGCTATGCTCCACGACATCCAGGTAGCCCACCAGCTCGGCGTGCAAGGCGTCGTCATCGGTTGCCTAACGCCCGACGGCAACATCGACGAGCCCCTCCTCGACCGACTTATGGCCGCCGCCCGACCGCTTTCGGTCACCTTTCATCGCGCCTTCGACGTCTGCCGCGATCCGCGCGCCTCACTCGAGCTACTGATCCGTCACGGCGTCGATCGCGTGCTCACTTCCGGCCAAGAAGCGACCGCCGTGCAGGGTATCCCCCTCCTCCGCGAGCTGGTGAGCCAGGCCGACGGACGTATCGTCGTCATGCCTGGCTGTGGTGTGCGGGCAGACAACATCGCGCGCATCGAGTCCGAAACCGGAGCCCGCGAGTTTCACACCTCCGCTCGACGCGTCGTCGAGAGTGGCATGATTTACCGCAACGAGCGCGTACCCATGGGCAGTTGCGCCGTGACGTCAGAGTTCGAAACCGTGCAGACAGATCGGCGCGAAGTGGCGCGCTACGTCTCTCAGACTTGCATAAAATGAAAAGGGGTGTACTTTTGGCGTCGAAAAGAAATTTATTTGACGTTTTCCACTAAGAAACAGCAATCAAAACAGTCGAATTCGATCAAATTGGTCACAGCGAGCCCTTACGCCACGCAGGAGAGAGAATATACGCAAGGCAGCGACTCCGAGAGGCGGGCGTCAAACCGAGGCGGGCTCCACGAGACATTGTTTTTTTGAGATTAAGAGCGGCGCATTGCCCATCATATCGCCGCTCTGGTGTAGTGTTTAAAATTCTTCTGAGGGGGCGAAGATGTGAATCTTCGCCTTTCCTTTTTTTAGAGGGCAGAGGATCGGGAGCATCCTATGGACAGGATCAAGAGAAGGCCCCCATACATATATTATAGGTACAAAGAGGAAGATGAAAATCGGAACAATTGAATTAGGTGATCGGCCCGTCATGCAGGCGCCGATGGAAGACGTCACGGATGCCGCCTTCCGACTGATGTGCAAACGCTTCGGCGCGGATATGGTGTACACTGAATTTGTCTCGAGCGATGCGCTCATCCGTGGCGTCAGCCGCACCGAAGAAAAGTTGCGGGTACGCGACGAAGAACGCCCCGTGGCGATACAGATCTATGGCCGCGATGTCCAGTCCATGGTCGAGGCCGCACAGATTTGCGAGGCCGCTCGGCCCGATGTGCTCGACATCAATTTCGGATGTCCGGTCAAGAAGGTGGCAGGTAAAGGTGCCGGAGCCGGCATGTTGCGCAACGTGCCGCTCATGCTCGAGATCACGCGGGCCGTCGTCCGTGCTGTCCGTATCCCCGTGACCGTCAAGACGCGCCTCGGTTGGGATGCCGATCATCGTATCATCGTCGAGCTGGCCGAACAGTTGCAAGACTGTGGCATCGCCGCCCTGACGATCCACGGCCGTACCCGCGCGCAGATGTACACCGGCGAAGCCGACTGGACGCTCATCGGCGCCGTCAAGTCGAATCCCCGCATGACAATTCCCATCATTGGCAACGGCGACATAACCTCCGCCGAGCGTTGCCGTGAGGCCTTTGATCGCTACGGTGTCGATGGTGTGATGATCGGGCGTGGCTGCATCGGCCGGCCGTGGATCTTCCGTGAGGTGAAGCACTATCTACAGACGGGTGAACCGCTTCCGCCAGAGTCATTCGCGTGGTATCTCGACGTGCTCAAGCAGCAGGTTTTGCAGAGTGTAGAGCGTCTTGACGAGCGTTGTGGCATCCTCCATATCCGTCGCCACTTGGCCGCCACGCCGCTCTTCAAAGGCATACCGGACTTCAAGCCGACGCGTGTAGCTATGCTGCGCGCTGAGACGGTTGGTGAGCTTTTCGCCATCATGGATGCCATTCCCGCACCGACGACCGAATAGCCCCCTTTCGCAAGGCTTCATTTGAGGGCTACTTCCCTGTATTGATGGGGCTTTTGCAAAGGTTCTCTTCCGTGTAGTTGGAATAAAAAACGCGCTATATTTGCGCCCTGAAAAAAAAGAATAAGGTATAAATAACAATAAATCAGGAATTTCAAATGCAGAACAAAGGATTCGTGAGGGTCTTCTCCATACTGCTCGCTTTGGTTTGCTTGTACTATCTCTCCTTCTCGTTTGTGACGAGAAAATACTACAAGGAAGCCGCCGAGTATGCTAACGGGGACCCTGCTAAAGAGAGTTTTTATTTAGACTCATTGGCCAACAAGAAGGTCTGGTTCGGCGCCTATACGCTGAAGCAATGCCGCGAAATGGAGGTGACCTTGGGGCTTGACCTGAAGGGCGGTATGAACGTCGTATTGGAGCTTAACGTGCCCGATGTCGTTCGTTCGCTGGCGGACAATAATCCCGACGCCAACTTCAACAAGGCACTCGATGCGGCTTATGCCCGTCAGGCAACCAGCCAGAAGAATTACATCGATTTGTTTGCCGAAGAATACAAGAAGCTGGATCCGGGCGCTCATCTTGCAGCCCTCTTCAGCACCTTTGAGTTGAAAGATAAAATCACTCCCCAAAGCTCCGACGCGCAAGTCATTGCCGTACTGAAAGAGGAGCTGCAGAGCGCTATCGACAATTCATTTAATGTATTGCGCACACGTATCGACCGCTTCGGCGTCGTGTCGCCCAACATCCAACGCCTCGAGACGGCTGGTCGTATCCTCGTCGAGCTGCCGGGTGTGAAGGAGCCGGCACGTGTCCGCAAACTCTTGCAGGGTAGCGCCAATCTGGAGTTCTGGGAGACATACAACCTGACCGAGATCGGACAGCAACTCACCGCCGCTGACCACGCTTTGGCGGAGGCGCTGAAGTCCACAAAGCCTTCGTCCACCGCCACGACCGATACAACGGCTACCGCCGCCAAATCTGATCTCACGGCTAAGGCCGACTCAGCTACCTCCGAGACCGATTCGCTCATGGCGCAGATTAACGCCGAAAGCCAACAGTCGCCTGCAGCCGGTCAGATGACCGCCGAAGAATACGCCAAGGAGCACCCGCTCTTTGCCCTGTTGCAATTGAATGTCGACCGCACCGGCCGCTACCTCGTTCCCGGCCCCGTCGTAGGTTACGCCAAGAAGACGGACATGGACAAGATCACCGAATACCTCAACCGGCCTGAAGTGAAGGCTGTGTTGCCCAACAATGTCCTCTTCCGCTGGAGCGTGAAGGCGATGGACGATAACGATCAGTTCTATCAGCTCTTTGCCCTGAAGGTCACCAACCGTGACGGTACGCCCGCCCTGAGTGGCGACGTAGTCACGAATGCCGTGGCCGACTTCGCCCAGCAGCAGATCGGCCGCCCACAGTACCAAGTCAGCATGACGATGAACGCCGAAGGTGCCCGCGAATGGGCCCGCCTGACCAAGGAGAACATCAAGCGTAGCATCGCCATCGTACTCGACGGCATGGTCTACTCCGCCCCCACGGTACAGTCAGAAATCACCGGTGGCCAGTCGCAGATCACGGGTAACTTCACCCAAGATGAAGGCAAGGACTTAGCCAACGTGCTCAAGTCGGGTAAGATGGCCGCCTCGGTCAACATTGTGCAGGAAGACATCGTCGGGCCGTCGCTCGGGCAGGAAGCCATCAACGCCGGTATCATCTCGTTTGCCCTCGCACTCATCCTCCTCATGGTCTACATGTGCGCTATGTATGGCCTGTTGCCGGGTATGATTGCTAACGGCGCCCTCGTCATCAACATCTTCTTTACGATGGGTATCCTCGCCTCCTTCCAAGCTGTGCTCACCCTGCCCGGTATCGCCGGTATGGTGCTAACGCTCGGTATGGCAGTCGACGCCAACGTGCTCATCTATGAGCGATCGAAAGAGGAACTCCGCGCCGGCAAACCTTTGGCCCGTGCCATTGCCGATGGTTACTCCAATGCCTTCTCCGCCATCTTCGACTCGAACCTCACGACAATCATCACCGGTGTCGTACTCTTTGTCTTTGGTACCGGCCCCATCCGCGGTTTTGCCACCACGCTGATCATCGGCTTGATCTCATCCTTCCTGACCTCTGTCTTCATCACACGTCTCGTCTACGAAGCCCTCTTGGCTAAGGAGAAGATCAAGCACCTGACCTTCACCACATCGATCTCGAAGAACTTCCTCAACGATCCGAAGATCAACTTCCTCGGTAAGCGTAAAGTGGGCTACATCATCCCGCTCGCCATCATCCTTCTCGGTTGTGTTTCGATGGCTACGATTGGCCTCAACAACGGCATCGACTTTACCGGCGGTCGCAACTATGTGATCCGTTTCGATAAGGATGTTCGCACCGACGAGGTGCGTGCGGCCCTCGAACCGCAATTCAAAGGCGGATCCGTCGGCGTCATCACCATCGGCTCGCAGAATCAGGTGCGCGTCTCGACCAACTATAAGATCACGGACAACTCGGCCGGCATCGACGACGAAATCATCGGCAAGCTCTACGCCGGCCTCAAGCCCTTCCTTGGCAACGCCACACAGGAGCAGTTCGCCTCGGACAACATCCAAAGCTCGCAGAAGGTCGGCCCCAGTATGGCGGACGACATCAAGAACAGCGCCGTCCTGGCCGTCCTCTTCGCTATGGTCTGCATGGCGCTCTACATCCTCGTTCGCTTCCGCGACGTAGCCTTCTCCGTCGGTGTGTTCATCTCCGTGGCCGTCACCACGCTCTGCATCATCGCCTTCTACACGCTGCTGTGGAAGATCATGCCCTTCTCTATGGAGGTCGACCAGACCTTTATTGCGGCCATTCTGACCGTCATCGGTTACTCGATCAACGACACCGTGGTCGTCTTCGACCGTATCCGCGAAACGATCAAGCTCTATCCCAAGCGCGACCGTTACGAGGTGATCAACGACGCCCTGAACTCCACACTCTCGCGTACGTTCAGCACGTCACTCTCCACCTTCATCGTCGTCTTCGTGATCTTCCTCCTCGGTGGATCCACGATCCAGAGCTTCACGTTCGCCATCCTTCTCGGTGTCATTGTCGGCACCTACTCCACGCTCTTCGTGGCCACGCCGATCGCTTACGAGATCCAACATCGCAAATCGCTCAAGGCGGCCGGTGCAACGGCAGCCGCTGCGACGGCATAACGTATAGCTTCTAAGTTTCTCCTCTGACTGAAGGGGGCTGTCTCCACATAGGGTGGGGCAGCCCCCTCGTCTTTTTTGTGGGCTGGTGCCTCTCAAATATCTCTTCTTCTAACTGGTGGAAAGGGATCGAGAGATCATTCTGGATTTGGAAGTGTTTGCAGGAGTTCTGCAAACATCAAAATGGAGAAAAGTGTCCTTGCAGAAGTCCTGCAAACGCCAAAATGGGGAAAAGCGTCCTTGCAGAAGTTCTGCAAACGCCAAAATGGGGAAAAGTGTCCTTGCAGGAGTTCTGCAAACGCCAAAATGGGGAAAAGTGTCCTTGCAGAAGTTCTGCAATCATTTCCGGGGTGCAGTCTGCGGACTTTACGGCGTCTTGTTCTGAGAGGTGAGGGGGAAGGTGAGCGTGAAGGTGTGGAGACGGTCGGCGGTGAAGGCGTAGCGGATGTCGATGGTGTAGAGGCGGCAGATGGCACGGACGATGGAGAGCCCCAGGCCGGTGGAGCCTTCGACGCGGTGGGGGCCCTGATGGAAGCGGTCGAAGAGGTGGGTGGGATCGAGCGAGGCGGCGGGGCCTGTGTTGGCGATAGTGAGGGTGGGGGTGGTGATGCGAATCAGGATGCGTCCGTCGGAGTGATTGTGGACGAAGGCGTTCTTGAGCAGGTTGGAGACGAGGGCGTCGGCCAGAGATTCGTGCATGGATGCACGGAGGGGCGGATCGACGGCGGTGAGGTCGACGGTAATGCGGCGCGAGGCGTAGACCTCTTGCAGATCTTCCAGATCGCGGCGGAGGAGGGCGTCGAGGCAGAGGTCGGTCTGGTCGAGGAACTGCCGATTGTCGATCTTGGTGAGGAAGAGCAGCGAGCGGTTCAGGCGCACGGCACGGCGGAGCGTCTGCTGCGTTTTGATCACCTCGGCGAGTTGGGCTTCGGTGAGCGCGGGCGTACTGTCGGCCAGGAGTTCGAGGCGGCCTAGGCTGACGGCCAGCGGCGTCTGAAGCTCGTGCGAGGCGTTGCCGATGAACTGCTTTTGTTGCTCGAAAGCCTGCTCGGTGCGGTCGGTGTGGCGGCGCACGGCGTCGTAGAGTCGGCGAAACTCGGTGACGGCCGAGTGGGCCGTGAGT
Organism: Tannerella serpentiformis; assembly: GCF_003033925.1. Lineage (NCBI taxonomy): Bacteria > Pseudomonadati > Bacteroidota > Bacteroidia > Bacteroidales > Tannerellaceae > Tannerella > Tannerella serpentiformis. Next base: position 373,265 of record NZ_CP028365.1, on the reverse strand, counting down.
GGCGTGTGCGATCGGCCGACGGTGTAGGTGTCAAGCCAACGGAGGAGGCGGTACAGGGGGCGCATGCTGCGACTGTAAACCCAGACGTTGACGGTGAGGATGGTGACGAGGAGCGCAACGTAGAGCGTGATGATGCGCCAGAGGATGGCCTGCTTGAGGTCGTCTTTATCGATCGTGGGCGTGCTGACGGAAAGCAGGAAGTAGCGCCCTGCACGGTCGCGAAAGACGGTGCGGAGGGTACGCGCGGGTTCGGTCTCACCTTTTTCAGCGATGAAGACGGATTCGTCGATGTACTCGATGGCGGGATGGTGATGGAGGTAGTCCTCCGTCACGGCGTGGACATAGAAACTGTTGTTCGTGCCATTGTCTTCGGAGGGCAGATGGACGCCGGCCAGGTAGCGACGGATGATGCGCTCGGCGTAGTCGTCGAGGGCGTCGTCGGTCTCGTCGTTGACCTCCTCCACGATGCCGGCGTAGAAGTAGATGGCCCACCCGGTGAGGACGGCCGAGAGAACGACGGAGAGGTGGAGGAGGATGCGATAGATGAGCTTCATGTCTCCGTGTCTTCGATCAGTTTGTAGCCGAAGCCGTAGACGGATTTGAGCTGGATCGTGGCGCCGGCGTCGGTGAGCTTACGGCGGAGGTTCTTCATCTGGGCATAGACAAAGTCGAAGTTGTCGGCCTGGTCGACATGGTCGCCCCAGACGGCCTCGGCCAGCGTCTCCTTATTGATCAGGTGGCCCGGGCGATGGAAGAAGTAGGCCAAGATGCCGTACTCCTTACGTCCGAGACTGAGCTCGCGGCCGGCGACGAAAACTTGGAACGTCTCCGGCAGCAGTCGGACGTTGCCCAGCCGGATATCCGCCTCGCCGGCCTGTCGGCTGCGGCGGACGACACTGCGGATGCGCGCATGCAGTTCGGCCAGGTGGAAGGGTTTAGCCAGATAGTCGTCGGCGCCAAGCTCCAGCCCGGCCACCTTGTCGTCCGTCGTGTCGCGTGCAGAGATGATGATCACGCTCTCGCGCTTCTTCATCGCCTTGAGGCGCTCCAGAAGGGTGAAGCCGCTACCGTCGGGCAGCATGATGTCGAGTAGGACGCAATCGTAGTCGTAGTCCTCGATCTTGTAGAGCGCCGAGCGAAGGTTGTCGGCCGTTTCAACCACGGCGCGCTCGCGGTTGGTAAGCGATTGGGCGATCAGTTCGCGCAGCGAGGGGTCGTCTTCGATGATGAGAATCTTCATTTCGTATCGGGGGGGGAGTAATGGGTTATGGGCGGCAAAAATAGAGCGACCCGGGCGTCTCACCAGTTCGTTTTTCTCGGTTCGCTTTCACATTTTCGATCCCCCCGTATTTTTGCGGCCTGTTTGCCGAAAGGGGTGTGCACCTATGCGCCCCCGACTCGGAGGAACGAGAGAACAAAACCGATTTCATTTTAATTCAAAAGATCAAGACAAAGAAGATGGTAAAGAAAGTGGGGAACCTGATCCCGAACACGTTTTTCATTGCAAAGGGCAGTGGCGACTCCGACCTGGAGAAGCACGCCGGGTCGTATCACATGGCGCTCTTCGACGCCGGCATTGCTGATTTCAACATCATGACGTATTCGTCCGTGATTCCCGCCACGGCGCACCCGGTGATGATGGACGAGGTCGACCTGCCGCCCTTCGGCTCGGAGCTGAAGACGATCATGGCCGTTTCGCACGGCTATCAGGACGAGTTCATCTCGGCCGGCCTCGTCTATGCGTGGATGTATAAGGACGAAAACTTCGACGAGAAGGCCGGCGGCCTGGTCTGCGAGGTCAGCGGCCGCTACCGCATCGAGGAGCTGGAGGCGCGTCTCATTCGTGTGATCAATGACCTGCATCAGCGCACCTACAGCCGGTTCTACCTCGGCGATCTGAACTTCGTCACCGAGGGTATGACCATCGAGCGCCGCTATGGCACCGCCCTGGCCGCGCTCTGCTTCACCGACTTCATCATGCCCGACTCTGCGGATGGAAGCAGTGAGGTGGTAAGACTCTGAGAGGGTCTGGGATAGGCCACAGCGCATAAGAAAAGGCAGTCACGACGCATCCGTTCGTGGCTGCCTTTTGTCATATGTGGTCCGCGAGCATCAAACCCGTTTCAGCCCATTGATCGAGTCAATCGGCATAGCGGGTGTATGCTCATTGATCGAGTCAATCGACAGGATAAAGCCCTCCCCAGCAAAAAAAGAGAGAGGGGAAACCGGAGTCGTATCACTCCAGCTCCCCCTCTGCTCAGGTGCGAACTATTTTCAACTACAAAGCGTCACATATACAGCGCGAGCGGCATGAGCAACACGCTGTCAAGGCAGAATGTTCTGTCTCATATATAGTATTCCACCATCTCCACCAGGCCGGCACGCAGGGCATACTTCGTGGCCTCGTAAACGTTGTTGACGCCCAGCTTACGGAAGATGTTCTTCTTGTGAGTGATGATGGTGTGTGTGCTGGAAATGCGTTCGGAGGCGATCTCCTTGACCGACAGTCCGCGGGCGATGAGTCGGAGGATCTCCGTCTCAGTGGCCGTGAGCGCCTCGTGCGTATCCGGCTGACGGTGCACGGTGAGCAGGAAGTCGGCAATGCGGTGACAAAGGAAACGATCGCCCTGCACCGTGTGTCGGAGCGCCGCGCGGATCTCGTCGGCCGTACAATCCTTGAGGATCAGTCCCACGTGGTACTCGGCGCTGAGGCGGCGGATGAGGGCGTCGCTCAGCTCGTTGGAGCAGAGCAGCCACGCGACCTCCGGAAAGCGTCGCCCCAAGTTTAAGAGCTCCTCCACGCTGGCCAGGTCGAAGAGCGCATAGTCAAGGATCACCACCGTGCTGTCTCGGTGCGTCGTCAGAGCCTCGATCAGCGCCTTCTTATTGGCCACCTCGAGCGTGCAACAGCCCGCCTCGCCGAAGGTGTCGGCGATGTAGGCACGCAGTCCAGCCCGCGTGATATCTTGATTATCGGCCAGGAGGAAAGTGATCATAGGAGGAGAAAGGTGAGACGACTGAAAGGGGGGAGACACAGCGCGCCCCCTTTCAGTGTGCTTTAATTACAGCGGATACTCTTCGAAGGCATAGAGCACGGTCGAGAGGTAGCGTTCGCCTGTGTCAGGCAGTAGGGCCACGATCGTCTTACCCTCGTTTTCGGGCTTACGAGCCAGCTCCAGCGCGGCGTGCAGCGCGGCGCCAGACGAGATACCGACGAGCAGACCTTCACGGGCAGCCAGCAGTCGGGAGGCACCGATGGCCTCGTTGTCCTGCACTTGCAGCACTTCATCGATCGCGTCAGCGTGATAGTTCTTCGGCACAAAGCCAGCACCGATACCCTGAATCTTGTGCGGCCCCGGCTGTCCACCCGACAGCACCGGCGATCCCACCGGCTCCACGGCCACGGCCTTCACCTTCGGGTTATGTTTCTTCAATCCCTCGGCCACACCGCTCACGGTGCCGCCCGTGCCTACGCCCGCCACGAAGATGTCGACCTTTCCGTCCGTATCGTTCCAGATCTCTTCAGCCGTCGTGCGGGTGTGCACTTCGGGGTTGGCCTCATTCTCAAACTGCTGCAGGATAATCGATCCCGGATGCTCCTCTTTCAGTTCGCCAGCACGACGGAGCGCACCCTTCATGCCCTCGCTACCGGGCGTCAGCACCAACGTAGCGCCGAGAGCCTTGAGCAGATTCTGACGCTCCACGCTCATCGTCTCGGGCATGGTCAGGATCAGCTTGTAACCCTTTACGGAGGCCACCCAGGCCAGTCCGATACCCGTGTTGCCACTGGTAGCCTCGATGATAATGGAGCCGGGCTTCAGCTCGCCGCTTCGCTCTGCGGCCTCGATCATGGCCAGTGCGATACGATCCTTGACGCTACCGCCGGGGTTGAAATACTCCAGCTTAACGATCACGTGTGCCTTGAGGCCTTCTGACTTCTCGATGTTGCTCACTTCCAAGAGCGGGGTGCCGCCTACGAGGGCGGTCAGGTTCTGATAAACTCTTGCCATTTTCTTTTGGTGTTTAATTTGAGCGCAAAGGTACGGGCGTCCCATAGGCCCGACAATACCATATGTGTGGTATATTGGTGATTACCCGCATGGAATGCGGGTTTTGGAGGGGGTATGTGGAGGATATACAGCGCTCCGGAATGCGTTGAAGGGCGGATAAATCAGATGGAACATCTTTGCGGCAGGTAAACCACATTGTATTCATCAATAACGTGAGTTCGATGTAAGAATAACGCCAGCAGAGAGTTTTTGCGGGAGTCACACGATGGCCAAAATGTTTTTGGAAATGCTTGCACCGGTGGTGCAAGAGGTGAAAAGTGGTTTTTGAGGTTTGCACCGCCAGTGCAAGCATTTCCAAAAGCACTTTGGCTGCTACTGCGCGCTATCAAAGACATTCTTCAGGGATTAGGGAGTCCATTCTTTCGTCGAACTCACGTTATATTATAATATGAGTGTGACGTGGAGTGATTCGTCTCTGGCCGATTGTATCGTACAAACAACCGCTACGGATCGGATAGAGCGCCTCAATCCGCTCGTGAACTGTACGATTCGCGCGTCTTATGTCCATTTCGGTGGAATTATGGAACCGCGAATCTATGCGCTAATATCTTTGCGCCCCTGAAAAATAAACACGAAGAATGAAGCACTCATTGATTTTATGGATGACTTTCGCACTGCCCATTTGTGCCGCTTACGGGCAGGAGGCGCTCACGATGGAGCAATGCCGACAGCTGGCTATCGACAACAATAAGGAGCTGAAAATCGCCGAGGCACAGGTGGATCGCGCTGCGCAGGAACGACGCGCGGCACGCACGAAATACTTCCCCCAACTCTCCGCCACAGGCTCTTACATACACAACAGTAAGCCGCTCGAGCTGGTGGATTACAGCCGTTTTGAGGCCATGACCGGCCAACTGCTTCCGCAACTGGCGCCGCTACTGATGAAGTATCCGCAACTAGCGCAATCACTCCCTCAAATCATGGAGGAGCTGAAAAGCCTCACGCATGTGGATATGCAGAACGTTTGGATCGGCGACGTATCGCTTGTGCAGCCCGTTTTCATGGGTGGAAAGATCGTCTCGTACAACCAGATCACGGGTTACGCCCGCGAGTTGGCCGAGTCGATGCACGACACGAAGTTGCAAGACGTGATCTGCCGCACGGACGAGACCTATTGGCAGGTCGTCTCGCTGGCTAACAAGAAAAAGTTGGCCGACGCGTACGTAGATCTGCTTCGCAAGATGGACACCGACATCGCCGCCATGATCACGGCCGGCGTGGCCACGAAGGCGGACGAATTGTCTGTCAAAGTAAAGCTCAACGAGGCCGAGATGGCCCAGACGAAGGTGAACAACGGGCTGGCGCTCTCGCGCATGCTCCTGGCGCAACTCTGCGGGCTCGACATGGAGCATCCGCCCCTCTTGGCTGACGAACGTATCGAGCAGTTTGCCGTCCAACCCACCGCAACGCAGGCCAACGCCGAGGAGGCATTTAGCCATCGCCCCGAGCTGAAGAGCCTCGAGCTGGCCACGAAGATTTACCGCAAAAAGGAGCAGATCGCACTGGCCGAGATGCTGCCCACCGTCGCACTGACGGCCAACTACCTCGTCACGAATCCGAACACCTACCACGGTTTCAAGAAAGAGTTTTCGGGCATGTACAACGTCGGCGTGCTGGTCCGCGTGCCCCTCTCGGCGTGGTGGGAGGGCTCCTACAAGCGTAACGCCGCACGCGCTGAGACGGTGATCAAACGACTCGAAACGGAGGAGGCGCGCGAGAAGGTTGAACTGCAAGTCAATCAATCCGTCTACAAGGTGAACGAGGCCGGTAAACAGCTCACCGCCTCCACGCGCAACATGGAGCGCGCCGAAGAGAACCTCCGCTACGCTAACGTCGGCTTCGAAGAGGGTGTCATCCCCGCACTCAACCTCATGGAGGCGCAAACCGCATGGGTCTCCGCCCGTTCTCAGCTGATCGACGCCCAAATCGAGGTCAAGCTCACCGAAGTCTACCTCAGCAAAGCCCTCGGGCGCTTAGGCAAAGAGTAGAATCCCTGTACCAAGCTAGTTTGGCTGGCACCCTATACCTATTATATATAGGCATCTCTACCACCCAGGGTGCCCACAAGGCTCCCTCCCCACTACGTATCAATCCCGGGGCAAAGCCCCATAACTACCCTACATACAATGAGCGAGAAAAAATATTCAATCAACAACATGCTACTGGCCTTCATTGCAGTCGTCATCGTGATAGGCTTAGTGTCATTGGCAGGCTTCATCCTGCTCACTCCCCCCGACGACATTATCATGGGTCAGGCAGAAGCCACCCAAGTACGTATCTCCGGCAAGGTGCCCGGACGCATCGAGGCTTACCGCTTCGGCGAGGGCGACCGCGTGCACGCCGGCGACACGTTAGTTTACCTGAACACCCCCGAGGTAGATGCCAAACTGCGTCAGGCCGAAGCCGTACGATCTGCCGCCGAGGCACAGAGCGCCAAGGCAATGGCCGGCGCCCGATCGCAGGAAGTGACCGGCGCCTACGAGCTTTGGCAGAAGGCCAAGGCGGGACTCGACATCGCCAAGAAGTCGTACGACCGCGTGCAACACCTCTACGATCAAGGCGTCATGTCTGCCCAAAAGCGCGACGAGGCCGAGGCAAACTATCAGGCGATGGTGGCTACCGAGAAGGCCGCACATTCGCAGTACGACATGGCCCGCGAAGGTGCTCGGCGGGAGGATAAGGCGGCTGCATCGGCCCTTGTCCGTCAGGCTGGCGGCGTCGTCGACGAGGTGGAGGCTTACCTCGGCGAGCGTGCCCTGACCTCCCCCATCGATGGCGAAGTGGTGGAGCGTTTCCCGCAGATCGGCGAGCTGGTGGGTACCGGTGCACCGATCATGAACATCGCCGACTTGAACGACATGTGGGTCACCTTCAGCGTTCGCGAAGATTTGTTGCGCGACATCAAGATCGGCGCCGAGATCCGAGGCTTCATCCCTGCGCTCGGCGATAAGGAGGTCGTGATGAAGGTCTACTTCATGAAGGACATGGGCACCTACGCCGCATGGAAGGCCACAAAGACTACTGGCCAGTATGACTCGAAGACCTTCGAGGTGCGCGCACGTCCCACATCGCCCGTGGCCGACCTCCGACCCGGCATGTCCGTCATCATCAAACGCCCCGGTAAACGATGACCCTTCGCGAAGGCATATACGCCATCCTGCGCATCGCCCGACGGGAGCTGCGCCGCTTGGTGGCCAACCCGGTCTACTTCTTCTGCATGGTCGTGGCCCCCGTCGGCTGTCTCTTTTTCTTCACTACGCTCATGCGCAGCGGCCTGCCCACCGATCTGCCCGTGGCCGTCGTCGATCTCGACAATACGCCCACTTCGCGCCGTCTCGTCCGCCAGCTTGACGCCTTTGAGCAGACCGCCGTACGCATGCAGTGCGCCTCTTTCGACGAGGCGCGACACGAAATGCAGCAAGGCAGCATCTATGGCGTCTTCCTGATCCCGAAAAACTTTCAGCAGGACGCCACCTCCGGCAAGCGTCCCCGGCTGTCGTTTTATACCAATGGCTCGTTTCTCATCGCTGGGTCCCTCATGTTTCGCGACATGAAGACGCTCTCCGTGCTGGCCGGCGCCTCCGTCGGGCTACAGCAGGGGCAGGCGCGCGGCATGACCGATGCGCAGATCATGGGTCAGATTCAGCCCATCACCGTCGATACGCACGCCATTGGCAACCCGTGGCTGAACTACTCCGTCTATCTCAGCAACGCCATGCTGCCCGGACTGCTGCAGCTGCTCGTTTTCATTGTCACCGTCTACAGCATCGGCGCGGAGATCAAACAGCGCACTTCCCGCCGTTGGCTCGGCCTCGGGAACGGTTCGCTGGCGGTCAGTCTGGCCGGCAAACTGCTTCCGCACACGATCATCTTCACCGTTGTCGGACTGCTTATCTGTGCCGTGCTCTATGGCTACAACGCCTTCCCATTGGCCAGCGGTTGGCTTCCCATCCTCGCCGCCATGACGCTATTAGTCATTGCCTCGCAAGCCGTCGGCGTGTTTATGATCGGCGTCTTACCCACCGTCCGACTCGGCCTCAGCTTCGCCAGCCTCTTTGGCATGCTCGGCTTCTCCATCTGCGGCCTGTCGTACCCCGTGACGGCCATGTATCCTCCCTTCCACGCCCTGTCGTACCTCTATCCCCTGCGCCACTATCTGCTCATCTACATCGATCAGGCCCTCAACGGTCGCGCGCTGGCTTACACCTGGGGAGAATACGTCTGGCTTGCCGCCTTCTTCCTGTTGCCCCTCACCATCTACCGCAACCTGAAAAGGGCCCTGCTCTATTTCCATTACATCCCATGATCATAGAGGATAGAGAGTAGAGGGTAGAGGGTAGAACCGGGTACATGAAGCGACCCTCTACCCTCCACCCTCCACTCTCTACCCTCTATCCTCTACCCTCTATCCTCTACCCTCTATCCTCTACCCTCTATCCTCTACCCTCTACCCTCCACCCTCTACCCTCTACTCTCTACCCTCTATATATGGATAACGAAAAACGTCTACCGACCCTCATAGCCGAAGGCTTCCGAGACCTGTTCTACATCTGGCGGCAAGAGCTGCGCGCCATCTTTCGTGACAGCGGCGTGATGATCTTCTTCTTCCTCGTCCCCTTGGCCTACCCAGTCATCTACGCCCTCATCTACAACCCCGAAACGGTGCGCGACGTCCCCTTGGTCGTCGTCGACCAGAGCGGATCGCAGCGCAGCCGCGAGTTCATCCGCCGTGTCGATGCCACACCCGACGTCCGCGTTGTGGCCACCTGCGGATCCATCGAGGATGCCCGTCGGTTAGTTGATAGCAAGCAAGCCTACGGCATCCTCCTCTTCACGTCCGACTTCAACCGCGATCTTGCCGCCGGACGTCAGGCCACCGTCTCGCTTTATACCGACATGAGCCTGCTGCTGCACTACAAAGCCCTCCTCCTGGCCACCACCGAGGTCTCGCTCGACATGGGGCGCGAGATCCGTGCCGCCCGCACGCCCCAATCCACCGACGAGCTTCAGCAGATCTACGTCGCGCCCATCCCCTACGAGTCCGTGGCCCTCTTCAACCCCGCCAACGGTTTCGCCAGCTTCCTCTTGCCCGCCGTTTTGATCCTTATCATCCAGCAGACGCTCGTCCTGGGTATCTGCATGCTGGGCGGCACCGCCCGCGAGCAGAGCCGCTTCCACCACCTCGTCCCCCTCGACCGACGCTTCCGCGGCACCCTCCGCGTCCTCCTTGGCAAGGCCTTCGCTTACGTCATTATCTACATCCCCGTCTGCCTCTGGACGCTCGTCGTTGTTCCGCGAATCTTCGCCTACCCCTCCGTTGGTAACCCCTGGGACGCGCTACTTTTCCTCCTTCCCTACCTCCTGGCCAGCATCTTCTTTGCCATGATCCTATCCGGCTTCATGCGCACTCGCGAGTCCGGCATGATGCTCTTCGTCTTCATGTCCGTCATCCTGCTCTTCCTCTCCGGCATCTCTTGGCCCACCGACGCCTTCCCCTTCTACTGGCGCGCCCTGGCCCAACTCTTCCCCTCCACGCCAGCCATCCGCGGCTTTGTGCTGATCAAGAGTTGCGGCGCCACCCTCTTCGACGTCGCCCGTGAGTACCGTCTCCTTTGGCTGCAGACCGGCCTCTACTTCCTCCTTGCCGCCCTCGTCTACCGTCGGCAGATCATACGCGTCCGTCGGAAGATGATCCGCCAGTACCAAGCCGCCAAAGCCCGACAGCCCCAGCCAGAGTAGAACCATATATCCATTAAGTTGCCGGCGACCTCAGCCAAGGCCGATACGGTTGTTCGGTACCCGGCAAACTTGGCAGGCGTCCCTGACGCCTTGATCTTCTTTTGCTTCCTTTTCTTCCATCAAGGGAAGAAAAGGGAGACCATCAAGGGGAGAGAGGAAGAACCATCAAGAAAAGGAAGAGAGATCTCAGAGAAACGTCCCTGACTTATTCCACAGCCGGCAACTCAAAGAGATATTCCGGAGCCAGATCTGCGCCGTTCTCCCATTCGATGGTGGCATATTTGACTTGGAACCGCTTGAACCGTTCCACGTCCTTCAGAGGTTCGAACACGCTTCCTTTCAGCGATTGTTCCAGATCCACCGTTTTCACCGTCTCGTTGTTAAACCACAGCCGCACGCGGTATCCCCCCGCGTATTCGGCCCGTACCACTTCTGTAAACATCATTGCATTCATGTCAGAGGTTCTATTTTGTTCAATGCCTCGCCCTTGCAGGCCCGCTCCCAATTCACCATCAACTCGTCGCGATGCAAATCGAGCCACTCCAGTATCATCCGCAGCGCCCGCGCTGGCATTTCACCTTTCACCACACCATCTTTGATGGATACCGTAACCTTATAATTCCCATACCACGCATGGAAATGCGCCGGCGCGTGATCGGAGAAGTACATCATAATAATGATGCCGTAAAAAAGACTGATCTGAGGCATAATCTTACTGTTTGAATATGATGGAGCAAAAGTAAGGGGGAATCGGCACCTCGGCAGACCCTCTGCGCCCCTTGTCCTCCACCACCCAGCTCCAGTCCGCCTCTTCGTCACCCTTATCTAACACCCCCAAAGTCCCGGCAGAGCCTCTGCCACCTTTGTCTTCGTCCCCGGTAGTTCAGGCAGAGACTCTGCCGCCTTTATGATGCCCTGTATAGGTGCTGCTTATGATATAGACACTATAAAATCATTTTTCGAGTCACTATTTTTGATATGAACAGTAACTAAAAATCGAATATGATACCGTCTATAGAAAGAACTAGCTTGATATATTTTATAGCCTATTTCTTGATCATGGATAGTTATGGAAAATATTTGGACATGCTGTTTATGTAGAAAACCATCTATATAAGAGCTTATATATCATTTTATCAGACAAAACAGAGGCATAAAATCTCCATCAATCATTTTCATATTCAGGATACCGTATCTAAGTATTTAGACAGCCTGTTTAGATTACATACAGCGCTATATTGATTTTTGATAGCCTGTTTAGATCATTGACACTATCTATACAGGGCATCATAAAGGCGGCAGAAGGTCTGCCTGAGATCTTGGAGGCAAAGACAAAGGCGGCAGAAGGTCTGCCGAAGGAGTCGGAGGCGAAGACAAAGGCGGCGAAGGGTCTGACGGCAGCCGGGTAGGGGAGGACAAAGGAGGCAGAGGGTCTGCCGAAGGAGTCGGAGGCGAGGATAAGAGCGGCTGCGTGTGTGACGGGGACGACGTGGTTTAGGAGGATCTCGGAGAGGGATAAAACGGGAGAGAAAGGGGCTGGGTGAGGGGCAAAAAAGGAGGCGATAGCACCTTTATCGGCACACTTCGCCTTGTCGTGTGCAAAAAGGTGCGTTCTGGAGCCGTTGATTATCTGTGCGTTATAAAAATTGCAATGTCGACCTTGCATTTTTCCGCCTAAAATGTGTCCAGTGTAAGGAAATGCCTCTACATTTGCCCGCGGATGACAGAGGAAAGGGGGCCAACCCCCTCCCGAAAAGGTCAGCCGATAACATCATCAACAATAAAAATTCGATCATAAAATGAGACAGGAATGGAATGGGTTCCAAGGAACCAAGTGGACGGATGAAGTGGACGTTCGCGGATTTATTCAAGACAATTACACGGCTTATGACGGCTGCGAATGCTTCCTGGAGGGCCCAACCGAGGCCACGCAGAAGCTGTGGGGCATCCTGCAGGGCTTGCAGAAGGAGGAGCGCGCCAAGGGCGGTGTACTCGATATGGAGACGGAGATTGTCTCTGGCCTGACGGCTTACGGAGCGGCTTACATCGCCGAGGGCACGAAGGATTTGGAGCGCGTCGTGGGTCTGCAAACCGACAAGCCGCTCAAGCGCGCATTCATGCCTTACGGCGGTATCAAGATGGCCGAAGAGGCCTGCACGACGTATGGCTACAAGCCGTCGGAGAAGCTGCACGAGATCTTCACGGAGTATCACAAGACGCACAACGACGGTGTGTTTGATGCCTACACGAAGCAGATGAAGTCCGCGCGACACAACCACATCCTCACCGGTCTGCCGGATACCTACGGCCGCGGACGCATCGTGGGCGACTACCGCCGCGTGGCGCTTTACGGCGTGGATTTCCTGATCGAGAAGAAGAAGCAAGACCTGGCACTGCATGACGGCGGAGGCGTGATGACGGACGACGTGATCCGTCTGCGCGAGGAGGTTTCGATGCAGATCAAGTCGCTCCAGGGACTCAAGAAGATGGCGGCCATCTATGGTTACGACATTTCGGCACCGGCGAAGAATGCTCGCGAGGCCGTGCAGTGGCTCTACTTCGGCTACCTCGGCGCCATCAAGACGCAGAATGGCGCTGCGATGTCCGTGGGCCGTATCTCGACCTTCCTCGACATTTATATCCAGCGCGATCTGGAGGCTGGCACGCTGACGGAATCGGAAGCGCAGGAGCTGATCGACCATCTGGTGATGAAGTTCCGCATGGTGAAGTTTGCGCGCATCCCGTCGTACAACCAGCTCTTCTCTGGCGATCCGATCTGGGCTACGCTCGAGATGGCTGGTCTCGGTATGGACGGCCGCTCGATGGTGACGAAGAACGACTTCCGCTTCCTCCACACGTTGGAGAACATGGGTCCCTCGCCCGAGCCGAACTTGACGGTGCTCTACTCGTCTCGTCTGCCGGAAGGTTTCAAGCGTTACGCATCGAAAATCTCGGTGACGACCAGCTCCATCCAGTACGAAAACGACGACGTGATGCGGCCTATCTGGGGCGACGATTACTCGATCTGCTGCTGTGTGTCGGCCACGCAGACGGGTAAGGAGATGCAGTTCTTCGGTGCGCGGGCTAACCTGGCTAAGTGCCTTACGTACGCCATCAGTGGCGGTGTAGACGCCAAGACACGCGAGCAATGCGGTCCGGCTTACCGTCCGATCGAGGGCGACGTGGTGAAGTACGACGAGTTTATGCCGCGCTTCATGGATATGATGGAGTGGCTGGCTGGCGTGTATGTGAACACGTTGAATGTGATCCATTACATGCACGACAAATACTTCTACGAGGCCGCTGAGTTGGCACTGATCGACACCGATGTGCGTCGCACGTTCGCTACGGGTATCGCAGGCTTTAGCCATGTGGTAGACTCCATCAGCGCCATCAAGTACGCCAAGGTGAACATCATCCGCGACGAAACGGGCTTCCCGCTCAGCTTCAAGACCGAAGGCGACTTCCCGCGCTACGGCAACGATGACGACCGCGCCGATGAGATCGCCGTATGGCTGCTGAAGACGTTTATGAACATGATCCGCCGCCACCACACCTACCGCAACTCGGAGCCGACGACGAGTATCCTGACCATCACCTCGAACGTGGTTTATGGCAAGTACACGAGCAACATGCCCGACGGACGTCCGGCCGGTGCACCGCTCGCTCCGGGTGCCAACCCGTCGTATGGCGCAGAGAAGAGTGGCTTGCTGGCATCGCTGAACTCAGTGGCTAAACTGCCGTATGAGTATGCGTTGGACGGCATCTCGAACACGCAGACGATCAGCCCCTCGACGCTCGGCCATACGCAGGATGAGCAGGTAGAGACCCTCGTTCGCGTAATGGACGGCTACTTCGATCGCGGCGCACACCACCTGAACGTGAACGTCTTTGGCGTAGATAAGCTGATCGACGCCATGGAGCACCCCGAGAAAGAAGAGTACGCCAACTTCACGATCCGCGTCAGTGGTTACGCCGTCAAGTTCATCGACTTGACCAAGGAGCAGCAGCTCGACGTGATCGCACGCCAGGCACATGGAAAGATGTAATTATTGAATGAAGAAGAGGGGGAGCGGAGCACGTTCGATGCTCCTCCTCTTTTCGCTCTACCCAATCACAACCTCAACCCCCAACTTTAGTTTTTCGCTTTTAGTCATTCGCTTCATGGAAACTTCTTCCCTCTTAGGCCGTGTGCATTCGGTTGAAACGTTCGGTTCGGTCGATGGGCCGGGCATTCGCTTCCTCATTTTCCTGAAAGGTTGCAGCATGCGCTGCCGTTATTGCCACAATCCAGACACGTGGGATCCCGAGACGGACGATCTGCGTACGGCGGACGAATTGCTGACGCAGGCCATGCGTTACCGCAGTTATTGGGGACGCGAGGGAGGTATCACTGTCAGCGGTGGCGAAGCGTTGCTGCAGATCGACTTCCTGACTGAACTGTTCCGTAAGGCCAAAGCGAAAGGTATCCACACATGCCTCGACACGTCGGGGCAACCCTTCACACGTCGGGAACCGTTCTTCTCAAAGTTTGCAGAGCTGATGAAGTACACTGACTTGCTTCTTTTTGATCTCAAGCAGATCGACGACACGAAGCACCGCGAGCTGACCGGACGCACGAATCGTAACATCCTCGATTGCGCGCGCTATCTGTCCGACATCGGCAAGCCTATTTGGGTGCGACACGTACTCGTCCCGGGCGTAACCGACAACGATGACGATCTGCATGCCCTGCGTGCCTTCATTGACACGCTGCAAAACGTCAAGCGGGTGGAAGTTTTGCCCTATCACGCGATGGGAACGTACAAGTGGGAGCAATTGGGTATTCCATACACACTGAAAGACGTTAGCGCACCCTCCGAAGAGCGCGTTCGCAATGCCGAACACATCCTCACCGCCCCAGGCATTTGTCCTGTGGAGCGCGGCGCGTAACCTGTCCGGAAGACAGCTTAGCGAAAAAGAACACGAAGCACTTCCCCCACTTTACGCGGCGGGAAGTGCTTCGTGTTTTATTCTTGGAAGCTGTTTGGAATTTATTTCGGAGGCTATCGGGAGAATGTTTCTGATGATTTTATTTCATCATTAGACGAGCATAGCAAGCTATGTGAGGATTAATGATGGAACAAAAGGGCAGAAACAGGCCTCGATAGACCCGAAACAAGAAAGGAGAAAGATCCCCCCAAACAGCTCCATAAAACAATCGCTCAATAAATTCAAAACAGCTTCTTACACACAACATTTAAACGACAACAAAATGGATGACAGGAAACACATCGTAATTGTAGGCGGTGGATTTGCCGGCCTGCGATTAGTCAAGGAGTTAGATCGCGGTGGAAAGTACCGCGTGACATTGGTAGACATGAACAATTACAACTTTTTCCCGCCCTTACTCTATCAGGTGGCCGCGGGTTTCATGGAGCCTTCGTCCATCTCGTACCCGTTCCGCCGATTGTTACGCAAACGGCCGAACACGCGTTTCCGCATGGGGATACTTCAGGCCGTGGTGCCAGAGGAGAAGAAGCTCGTGCTTAGCAATGGCGAGCTACATTACGATTTGCTGATTATGGCCACAGGTGCGGAGTCCAATTTCTTCGGCAATCCGGACGTCGAGGCCAAAGCCATGCCGATGAAGACGATCGGTGACGCCCTCATGTTGCGCAATTTGGTTTATACGCGTCTCGAGCGGGCCACCCGCACTACAGATAGCGAGCAACGCCACAAGCTGCTCTCTTTCGCCATAGCCGGTGCCGGGCCAACGGGTGTGGAACTGTCTGGCATCTTCGCCGAAATGAAGCAGAACATTATGATGAAGGACTACCCCGAGCTGAGTCGCTCTGAATTGGGCGACATCTACCTCATCGACGGGCAAAAAACGGTGCTTGCGCCTATGTCGCAGCGTGCCCAGGCTTATACTGAGCAGGCATTGCGACGTAAGGGAGTCAAACTCAAGCTTGGAGTCTTCGTGAAGGACTTCGTGAACGATGAAGTGCACCTTTCCGACGGTACGGTCTTAGAGGCGCGAAACCTGATCTGGGCCGCTGGCGTGTCAGCGCGGACCTTTCCGGGTCTCGACACTCCCGATCGGCTCGGAAGGGGACGCCGGATGAAGACCGACGCCTTCAATCGCGTCGAAGGGCAAGACGACATCTTTGCCGTGGGCGACGCTGCCCTCATGACGGCCGATCCGGCTTATCCCGGCGGTCATCCACAGCTGGCGCAGGTAGCCATTCAGCAGGCCACGAACTTAGCTCGCAACCTAAACCGAGATTTTCAATCGCCCACGCCCTTCCGTTACGTCGATAAAGGAGCTATGGCGATCATCGGGCGTAATCAAGCGGTGGCAGATTTGTCTCGCAAGATTTTCCTCAAGGGATTTCTCGCGTGGGCCATTTGGGCTTTTGTTCACATCATGTCGTTAGTGAACTTTCGGAACAAGCTGCGTTCGTTCTACAACTGGGCTGGCTATTATATCAGCAAGGATCAGTCTTACCGCATGGTGCTTCGCCCCACGGAGAAGGCCAAGGGATAAGGCATAGAAAAAAAGTGCCCCACAAAGGCTCTCAAGAAGTAGAGCATGAATAGAAAGTGCTCCAAAAAGGCTCTCAAGAAGTAAGGCATGAAAAAAAGTGTCCCGCAAAGGTTCTCCAGAAGTAAGGCACGAGAAAAAAGTTTCCCTAAAAAGGTCTCCAGAAGTAAGGCATGAGAAAAAAATTACCCCAAAAGGCTCTCAAGAAGTAGTGCACGAGAAAAAAGTGCTCCGCAAATAGTCTCAAGAAGTAAGGCACGAATAAAAAGTGCCTCGAAAAAAGCAGTCCTCCGGACGACAGGTGTCAAGCCTTCGTTCGGGGGACTTTCTTTTGGGTCTGCAAGTGACAATCTGTCAGGCTTACACGGCCTGTGTTTCTTCGGCCGTCTCTGTAAAATGCGTCGGATTGAATTCCGCCAAACCCTGCTCAAAAGTTCGGATCGCTTCTTCGAGTGTGCCGTAAAATTCGCCTCCAGATGCGTTCTTATGACCGCCGCCGTTGAAGTAACGCATAGCAAAACGGTTGCAAGGGAAGCTCCCGACGGATCGCAGGGACACTTTAGCGTAATCAGGATCCTCGCGAATAAATACAGAGAAGACGATTCCGTCGATGTCGAGAGGCATATTCACGAAACCCTCCGTATCGCCCGTCTTATAATGGTAGCGCCGAAGTTCATCGCTCGTGAGGGTGATCAAGGCGGCCTGTTGCGCAGGGTAAACCTTCATTTTTTCGTTCATAGTGTACCCCATCAAACGCATACGAGACTCTGAATAAACCTGATAGACCTGCCGATAAATGGCATCCTTATCGATTCCCTTCTTGATCAGTTCGCCGATAATGACATAGATATCAGCGCGGTTAGAATTATAGCTAAACGCTCCTGTATCGGTCATCATACCCGTATAAAGGCATTCCGCGGCGTTGCGGCTGATGTCATCGTACGCTTTCATGGCGCAGAGCAACCGGAAGACCAATTCGCACGTCGAAGAAAGCTCCGGGTGAGAGATCACGAGGCGACAAAAGTCGGGAGCGGGATAGAGGTGATGATCGATCATCACCTTTCGCCCCGAAGCGGCTTCGACGAGAGGTGCAAGGTCTCCAATACGTTTCGGTTCGTTAAAGTCGAGATTGATAATCACGTCTGCTTCGCGAATTAATTGCTCCGCGTAGTCCGGATACTTGTTATAAATCAAGACATCTTCGGCGCCGGGCATCCACTTGAGAAAAGCTGGAAAATCGTTAGGGACAATCACATGCACACGCTCCTTGCCCTGCTCCGAAAGATAGTGGGCCATTCCGAGCGCCGAACCGATCGCGTCGCCATCGGGCGAGAGATGGGCCGTCAGTACAAATTTTTCGCCTTTTTCAAGGTAGCGGCTAAAGCGATGCACCGCGTTTTCGTCTAAAATCTTCGTTAGCATAATGTGATGAGAAAATAGGGTTCGTTAATGGGTTGCTTGTACGCCTACACGGCAAGGAAATGCCCCCGAGAGGGCCTGATTTCCTTTTGCCCCTTCCCTTTTATCAAGAAAAGGAGAGGGGATAGGAGTGGCAGGCTGAAATCTGTTGACAAGTAGAGACTTACGCCGGTCGAAGGCAAAAAAATATACCTCCAAACAGGCCTTATGCATCTGCTAAGGAGCCATTTTAAGTTCGATGAACGACTAAAACAGCAGCCAACCTGCCAATCCGGCAGCTAAAATAAGGCGGATTGTGCCAACACGAAAAAAATAAGACGCCACGAAGGCCCCGATGGCGATCACCACGCTACGCCAATCGATGAAATTATGTTCGTTCATTAACAGCAGGGCCGCCGCTGCGATGAGTCCGATGGCCGCGGGCTTCATCCAGCTCAAAGCTCCGGTCATGTAGACGTTGTTGTGAAAGAGCAGGAAGAAACGACAGATCAATGTCATAATGATGATGGCCGGCAGGCAGACCGCTGTCGTGGCAAGTAGGGAGCCGAGGATACTGCCGCCCGTTGCTGTGTAGCCGATATAGGTGGCGCAATTGATAATGATCGGTCCTGGCGTCATTTGCGAGATGGCCACAATGTCAGTAAACTCGCCCACGCTGAGCCAGTTATGTACTTCAACGACCTCGTATTGAACCATCGAAAGCATGGCATATCCACCGCCGAAGCCTACAATTCCGATCTTGAAAAACGTAATAAACAGTTGGATGTAAATTTCCATTGAGGGAAAAATGTATCTCGTGAAACTAAAAGTGAAAAACTAAGAGCGAAAAGCGTATCTCGTGAAACGGAATGCTAAAAACAAAGGTCGAAAAATGGATCTTGTGAAACTAAAAGTGAAAAACTATGAGCGAAAAGCGTATCTCATGAAACGGAATGCTAAAAACAAAGATCGAAAAATGGATCTCGTAAAACTAAAAGTGAAAAACTATGAGCGAAAAGCGTATCTTGCGAAACGGAATGCTAAAAACAAAGATCGAAAAATAGATCTCGTAGAACTAAAAGTGAAAAACTAAAATCGAAAAGTGTATACTGTGAAACAGAATGCTAAAAACAAAGATCGAAAAATAGATCTCGCAAAGCGGCATGGAGGAAAATAGTTGAGAAGCGGGGAATATGAATAGCCGCGGCCTGTCATTTTGTCCATTTTATTTCTCGGGGTGCTCTTTCGCGATCCAAGAATGGTAGATGACACCGGTCACGCCGGCTGCTGCGATAACCCAAACGGGCGAAACGCCAAACAACCAAACCGCCAGCGCTGCAATCGTGGCCAATGAGACGACGAAGGGACTGAAACCGCTTTTCTTCAGCATGTTGACAACAGGCACGACAATCAGCGAGACAACCGCTGGCCGGATGCCACGAAAGATGCGTTCCACCGTGGGGTTTTCTCGGATGTCGGTAAAGAACATGGCAACCAGCAGGATGACCACAAATGACGGAATGACAGTCCCTAAAACGGCGGTGATCATTCCTCCGAGACCGAGCGTCTTATACCCAACGAAAACAGCGGAGTTAATCGAAATTGGGCCTGGTGCAGATTGCGCCAAGGTGAGCATTTCGGTAAATTCCTCACGTTCAATCCATCGCCGACGTTCCACGACTTCTTTTTCGATCAGCGGGATCATCACGTAACCTCCACCAATGGTGAAGGCACCTATCTTGAAAAACGAGAGGAAAATTTGGAGGTATTTTTTCATAATGAGGGTGTGTATGATGAAAAAATGAGGTCATGTATTTGACCTGAAGTTTCGATGAATAGAAAGTGTATGGCTGGAGATACTTCTGTCAATTGGCACGTATAAATTCCTGCATTTGGCGGGGCTTATGAGGAGCTTCGCTACCGATTCTGCACCTTCTTTTCTTTCCTTGATGAAAGAAAAGAAGGCAAAAGAAAATCAAGCCCCCGCGGGGGCATTTCTCATCCATGTAGGAGACGGAAGAAAATGGATGATGTCTTTTCGCACGCCTCATTCTTTCTCCGTTTTTTCTGCTGTTTGCTTTTCCGTGAGTTCGCGATAATGATGATAACGGCCAAGCACTGCGTCGACATAGCGATAAGTCTCGCGGCCGCGTAAATACCCAAAGCGGCAAACGGAATCGGTGTAATATTTGGGTTCTGCCTTGAGGCGGATGTATTCTGCCACGTTGTCAGTCCATACGTTGGGGTTATGGCCATATTTTTTGGCCAAACGTTGGGCGTCGTTGATGTGTCCGACACCTGCATTATAGGAAGCGAGTGTCAATTTGACACGTTCCTCTTCACTTGCCGCTGGAAAAGAGCCGCGGAAACGTCGCAGACATTCAATTCCTGCGCGAATGTTCTTCTCGGGGTCGCCCATCTCTTCATATCGGAAGCCGAGGGCACGCGCGGTGGACGGCATGATGCCCATCAGCCCCTTAGCGCCTGTCCAGGCGACTGCGTTGGGTCGAAAATGCGATTCAAAATAGGCTATGGCGGCCAGCAGGCGCCAATCCCAGCCGAGACTTTTGGCGTGACGCTTGAAAAGATCGTCGTAAGGCGAAATCATTCCCGGCCGCATTTTGGGCACTTTCGGTTTTGTCTGCTTGACGGTGTCGGGCGTTTCTGCATCAGCCTCGATAGCCTCCGGGCCGCCCTTGGAGAGTTCGAAATAGCGCTTTTCTGCCGCCCGATAGGTGTCGTCGCCCGTTGCACCGGCGGCCCAAAGATCGATGGCCATCCCAAGCAAAGGACAATCACGCCGTACAGCCCACGCGGAACGTTGGCGGAAACTGACTGCCAAACTGACATCTAAATTTCCGTAGTATGTACGATTGAGTCGGGCCACATCGTCCTCACAAATCGTGTATTGAATTTCGCCTCGAGAAACCATTCCGATAAGATCTTCAACCGACAAAGTGTCAGACTTCATTTCCACGATACGAATGCCTCCACCCAGTTCGCGGTTCAGATTTTCCAGCCGATCGCGATACCTGCTGTCTGGTTTGATATGCACTTCGCGGCCGATAAGCTGCGTGACGTCTGTCAGCACCGAATCTCGGTTCGAGCTGCGCTGCACCACAACGAGACTCGACTGTCTTTCGCGACCGCAGAAGCGCAGCGATTGTTTTCGCTCATTATCGATCGGAACCGGGTATGCCACCACATCGGCCTGCCCATTTTGCAGCATTTCAATCGATTGCGCCACACTCTCGGCCACTTTAATCTCCAATTTGAGACCGTTGCGAGCTGCAAAATCAGCAATCAGATCGTATTCATAACCCATGGGCTGCATCTTGTATTGAAAATACGACGTAGAGCTGTTCAGCGTGACTGCCGTGATCACGCCTCGCGACTGAAGGACAGGCAGGTCAGGTGCCAGCTCCGTTTTTTTCTGCTCACTGTGACATCCGGCCATCAGCAGCAGCGTTGCAAGGAAAGCCAAACCGGTCTTGTTCATTCTCATTACTCGTTTTTAGTTGCGTACATAATAAAAGATACGCGCGTACATATTATATATGAGCCGAAAGCCATGCGTGCCATTCGTCACGACCCTCGCTCGGAACCACAAAAATCGCCTGCAAAAATGGGACACCATTTGCATTTATCGGCAGAGGGGTATGCTGAAATGTTTACCATCCGTTTGGCCGACAGCGATCATCATGCCATGCGTCGTACCCCGCGCTCTGTCGAAGCACTCGCTATGCAGTGCTACAGCAGACCGTCTTTCGCGGAAGATATTAAGTCGCAGGAATGTTATTTAGTTGCTCTGATGAAGCAATTAAGCCGTAAAAATGTCTCTTAGTTGCTCTGATGAAGCGATTAAGCCGAGAAAATGTCTCTTAGTTGCTCTGTTGAAGCAATTAAGCCGTGAAAATGTCTGTTAGTTGCTCTATTGAAGCAATTAATCCGCAAAAATGTCTCTTAATTGCTTTGGCCAAGCAACTAAATAAGAAGAATGTCTTTTACTAATTTGCTCCCAAAGAGGCCTCTCGCCATCCTGCACGTCCCTTTTTAAGGCCAATGTGAGATACCCGCGAAACCGTTTACCCCCTTCCTTGATCCAAAAAAGTATCCTGCAAAACGGAGGGAACCTTTTTTCGATTCAGGAAAGACTTATGCCAAATGGAGGCATCCTCCTTTTGATTCAGGATAGGTTTATGCCGAATGGAGGCACCCTCCTTTTAATTCAGGATAAGTTTTTGCGAAATGGAGAGAACCTCTTTTTGATCCGAAAAAGTCTCACGTAAAACGGAAGGAACTCATTTTTGATTCAAGAAGAGCTTATGCGAGACGGAAGGAACTCTTTTTTGATTCAGAATAGGCTTGTGCAAAACAGAATGAACCCGTTTTCGATTCAAAAAAGACCTATTCTATTAGTAAGGTAGGGGCGTATTGCATACGCCCCACGTGTACCAGATGGCAGATTATATGATCTTTACAAGGCGACCTATAAGGCGCATATTTTTATGCCTCTAATTCAGGACCCTCCTAATAAACGATTCGGATTAAGTCGCTATTGGACTCAAAAAAGACCTATGCAAAACAGAGAGAACCTCTTTTTGATCCGAAGAGGGTCTATGCAAAAATGAGGCGCCCTATTTTTGAATCAGAATAAGTTTGTGCAAAACAGAGAGAACCTCTTTTTGATTCGAGAAAGGCCTATGCCAAATGGATTGGACCTTTTTTTGAATCAGAAAAGACTTGCGCCAAACGGAGGTACCCTCTTTTTGAATCAAAAAAGGCTCGTGCAAAATGAAGGAAACGTCTATGGGGTGAAAAAGTGGAGGCTTTATTTATACCGGTACCCGATTTGGCGCACTGCTTCCTCTACGGCGGATTGATCGGCTGTCCGATGGACGAAAAAAACGTACTCGTCAGCTTGCGTATCAATAAAACCGAGTTTCAAATCGTGCTTGCTGAGTGCCGCCTCATAGTCAGGAAAGACTTTCGGATCGTAGACAGGTGTATCGATATAATCCTGAGGATCAGGAAGGGAGATGCAGAGTCCAAAATTGTTTTTTACCGCATTATCGATCCTCCATTCCAACGTATCGACCTCCTCTTTCCAATCGACGGCCATGATGAAAAACAGATCGTGATCGTCTTCCCAGTCCATGACATAGTTGAGGGTTGTAAAATATCCGTCATCGCCCTCAAAATCGTTCAGGTTGTCAATAAAGACTGCCATTTCGTCCTGTTTTTCCTTCGCCAGACAGAGCGCGGCCAACGTTCTGTAGCCATTTTTCTCCGTGTCAGACAGCGGGCGAGGCTGTGGCGTCACATCGACCGTCTCGGACGTTTGCACCACTGCGGACGGCTTCCGTTTGAAACATTTGAAGAGTGACGCTAACATTTTTCTGCGCACTTTTTTCTCAGTAGAGCCACGTTTTCCACGTGATGCGTGTGGGGAAACATGTCAACGGGTTGGATGCGCACGATTTCGTATTGGTCCGCCATCCGTGCAATGTCGCGAGCCTGCGTCGCAGGATTACAACTGACGTAGACGATGCGCTCGGGTGCTGCTCGTAGGATGGTGTCAGTCACGTCGTTATGCATGCCCGTCCGTGGCGGGTCAGTGATCACCACGTCGGGTCGCCCGTGTGCCTCAATGAACGATTCGGTGAGCATGTCCTTCATGTCGCCCGCGTAAAAGACGGCATTTTCGATGCCGTTAAGTCCGGCATTCACGCGTGCGTCGTCGATAGCCTCCGGCACATATTCAATACCGATGACGCGCCGCGAGCGACGAGCTACGAAATTGGCAATTGTGCCCGTGCCCGTGTAGAGGTCGTAAACCGTTTCGCAACCGCTGAGCTCGGCAAATTCACGAACCACGGAATAGAGCCTGTAAGCCTGCTGACTGTTAGTTTGATAGAAGGATTTCGGCCCGACCTTAAATTGCAGGTTTTCCATTCGCTCGATCAAATGATCCACCCCGCGATAGAGGCGAATATCTTGGTCGGTCAATGTGTCATTACATTTTTCGTTGATGACATACATCAGGGAAGTGATCTCGGGCACCTCCGCGGCGATAAAATCGAGCAGCGCTTCCCTGCGCGCGCGATCCTCATAATAAAAAGCCATCACGACCATCACCCCGCCCGCTGATGAGGTGCGAATCATGAGCGTGCGAACGAACCCGGCGTTATTTTTTAGGTCAAAAAATGGGTAGCCATCGTGCGTGAGGCAATATTTTTTGACGGCGAGTCGGATGCGGTTCGACACGTCGTCCTGTAGGTGGCAGCGGCGAATGTCCAGCACCTTATCAAACATGCCCGGAATGTGGAAGCCCAGTGCATTCATGTCCGTGTCATTCCTTTCTGAATCAATCTCTTCTGCGGTTAGCCAGCGGCGATTAGAGAACGTAAATTCGAGCTTATTCCGATAGTGCGTCGTCTGCTCGGAGCCAAGAATGGGCTGCACCTCACGCGGCGTCACGTGCCCGATGCGAGTCAGGGCGTCGACAACTTGCTGCTGCTTAAAACGCAGCTGTTCTTCGTACGGTAAATGTTGCCACTTGCAGCCTCCGCACACACCGAAATGCTCGCAAAACGGATCCACGCGTAGTGGGCTCCTTTCTCGAAACGCGACAATTGTACCCTCTGCGTAATGACTTTTTCTACGCGTAAGTCGCACATCAACAACGTCTCCCGGGGCCGCCCAAGGGATAAACACCACTCTCTCGTCAATTCTTGCGACAGCTTTTCCTTCAGCCGCCACGTCCGTCACCTTCACGCCCTCAACGACGGGGCACGGTTTTTTCTTTCGTGTCAAAATTGCAATGCCATTTGAATTTTCAGGGGCGCAAAGGTATGGATAGCCTCAAGAAGACCTTGGCGCCAACCAGCACGATGAAAAAAACTGCGAAAACGGCGGTGTAACGAAAGCGTATATATTTGCCGCCGCTTAAAAAAACAGCGAGACACATAAAAAATATACGACCTAATGGAAGTAAAGAGAGTTTACACCTTCGGTAACGGAAAGGCCGAAGGAAAAGCAGATATGAGAAATCTGCTGGGAGGAAAAGGTGCCAATTTGGCAGAGATGAACTTGATCGGCGTACCCGTTCCACCGGGTTTCACGATCACGACGGACGTGTGCAACGAATACTATCGGATTGGAAAAGAGAAGATGGTCGAGTTGCTGCAAGACGATGTGAAAAAAGCGGTCGCTCACGTTGAAATGCTGATGAACTCCAAGTTTGGAGACGTGGAAAACCCGCTGCTGGTCTCTGTGCGCTCCGGTGCACGCGCCTCGATGCCGGGCATGATGGACACCATCCTCAACCTCGGACTGAACGACGACGTCGTGGAAGGCTTAACCCGCAAAACGGGTAACCCGCGATTCGCCTGGGACTCTTATCGTCGCTTTGTACAGATGTATGGCGACGTCGTGCTGGGCATGAAGCCGGAAAATAAGGAGGATATCGACCCCTTCGAAGAAATTATCGAAGATGTAAAGAAGGCTAAGGGTGTCAAGCTCGACAACGAACTCGAAGTTGAAGACCTGAAGGAACTCGTAAAGCGTTTTAAGGCAGCAGTGAAGAAGCAGACGGGAAAAGACTTCCCGACTTGCGCTTATGATCAGCTGTGGGGAGCCATTTGCGCCGTGTTCGACTCTTGGATGAACGAGCGCGCGATCCTTTATAGGAAGATGGAAGGCATTCCCGCTGAATGGGGAACGGCAGTGAACGTGCAAGCGATGGTGTTTGGCAACATGGGCGACACATCGGCCACGGGCGTTTGCTTCTCACGCGACGCGGCAACTGGCGAGGACCTTTTTAACGGCGAATATTTGATCAATGCACAAGGCGAGGACGTCGTAGCCGGCATTCGTACACCGCAGCAGATCACCAAGATCGGCTCACAGCGTTGGGCAGAACTGGCGGGAGTTTCCGAGGCCGATCGTGTGGCCAAATATCCTTCCATGGAGGAAGCCATGCCCGAGATTTACAAGGAACTCGATGAGATCCAGACCCGCCTCGAGAACCATTATCACGATATGCAGGACATGGAGTTCACCGTACAGGACGGTAAGCTCTGGTTCCTCCAGACGCGAAATGGCAAGCGTACAGGTTCGGCCATGGTGAAGATCGCGATGGACCTGCTCCGTCAAGGTATGATCGACGAAAAGACCGCCATCAAGCGCATTGACGCCAATAAGCTCGATGAATTGCTCCACCCGATTTTCGACAAGGAGGCGCTGAAGAAAGCGAAGGTGTTGACGCGTGGATTGCCCGCATCACCGGGCGCTGCGACGGGCCAGATCGTCTTTTTTGCCGACGATGCCGCCGAATGGCACGCCAAGGGACATCACGTGGTGATGGTTCGCCTCGAGACGTCGCCAGAGGATTTGGCAGGTATGGCTGTAGCCGAAGGTATTTTGACGGCTCGCGGTGGTATGACCTCGCACGCTGCTGTGGTGGCTCGTGGCATGGGTAAATGCTGCGTATCGGGCGCAGGCGCACTGAACGTAGACTACAAGAATCGCACAGTCGAAATTGACGGCGTGAAGCTGAAAGAAGGCGACTATATCTCGATCAACGGTTCGACCGGTGAGGTGTACGAAGGCGAAGTGCACACGAAGGCAGCCGAGCTGTCAGGCGACTTTGCAGACCTGATGACGCTGGCAGACAAGTACGCCCGTCTCAAGGTGCGCACCAACGCCGATACGCCACACGATGCACAGAGCGCACGCAACTTTGGTGCTGTAGGTATTGGCCTTTGCCGTACGGAGCACATGTTCTTCGAGGGAGAAAAGATCAAAGCCATGCGCGAGATGATCTTGGCTGAAAATGCAGAGGATCGGAAGAAGGCACTGGCGAAGATCCTGCCTTATCAGCAGGACGACTTCAAAGGTATCCTGCGTGTGATGGCAGGTTATCCCGTGACGGTTCGCTTGCTCGATCCACCACTGCATGAGTTCGTTCCGCACGATGAGAAGGGTCAGCAGGAGATGGCTGAAGCGATGGGCGTGAGCCTCGCATACATCCGTCAGCGCGTGGAAGCACTCCACGAGCAGAACCCGATGCTCGGTCACCGCGGATGCCGTCTGGGCAACACCTATCCGGAGATTACGCAGATGCAGACACGCGCCATCCTCGGTGCTGCACTCGATCTGAAGAAGGAAGGCGTGGAGACCCATCCGGAAATCATGGTGCCGCTGACGGGTATCCTCTACGAGTTCAAGGAACAGGAAACCGTGATCCGTGCCGAGGCCGAGGCACTCTTCGCCGAGCGTGGAGACAGGATTGATTTCCTCGTGGGTACAATGATCGAGGTGCCACGTGCCGCGCTGACAGCTGACCGCATCGCTACGTCTGCAGAGTTCTTCTCGTTTGGCACGAACGACTTGACGCAGATGACTTTCGGTTATTCGCGTGACGACATCGCCTCCTTCCTCCCGATCTATCTGCACAAGAAGATCCTGAAGGTGGATCCGTTCCAGGTGCTCGACCAGAAGGGCGTTGGCTCGCTGATCCGCATGGCTACCGAGAAGGGACGCTCTGTTCGCCCGACGTTGAAGTGCGGTATCTGTGGCGAACATGGTGGCGAACCCTCGTCCGTGAAGTTCTGCCACAAGGTAGGCCTCGACTATGTCAGCTGCTCGCCGTTCCGTGTGCCTATCGCCCGGGTCGCTGCAGCACAGGCAGCCATCGAAGAGTAATTCGACAAACCGAAGAAAGAGCGCATGAGGCGCATCGCCGCCTTTGCCTCTCTTTCGTGCCATATGCGAAAGCCGACTTATCCCCCGACGAAAAGGGTGGGTAAGTCGGCTTTGTTTTTTGGAGGTGGGGGATTCATGGGGAATCCGCGGCGCGGAAACCGTTCAAACAGGTGTTTTGACCCGAGATGAGGCTCAGAAGCGATTCAAACAGTTGTTTTGACTTGAGATGAGGCTCAGAAACGATTCAAACAGGTGTTTTGGCCCGAGATGAGACTCAGAAACGATTCAAACAGCCGTTTTGACCCGAGATGAGGCTCAGAAACGATTCAAACAGGTGTTTTGACCCGAGATGAGGCTCAGAAACGATTCAAACTCTGGTTTTGATCCGAGATGAGGCTCAGAAGCGATTCAAACTCTGGTTTTGATCCGAGATGAGGCTCAGAAACGATTCAAACAGTTGTTTTGACCTGAGATGAGGCTCAGAAACGATTCAAACTCTGGTTTCGATCCGAGAAGCATTATTGAGCAGGGGGAGACGAACCTTTTCCGGCTCTTTCCTGCGGAGGCGTACTTTTGCGGCGAACTAATCAATAGACACGGAAATGAAAAAGATCATTGGATTATGCATGCTGCTCGTTGTGGCGGCGTGCAGCGTTGTCCCCCTGACAGGTCGGCGGCAGATGCTGCTCGTATCCGACTCGGAGCTGCTTACGGCCAGCCTGTCGCAGTACAACGCTTACATGAAAACGGCGGTCAAATCGAGCGACAAGGCGAAAACCGAAAAGGTCGTACGCGTCGGCCGACGCATTGCCGCAGCTACGGAGGAATATCTGCGCCAAAATGGCATGGAGAGCGAGTTGCAGAACTTCCGCTGGGAGTTTAACCTGATCAAGGACAAGCAGCACAACGCCTTCTGCATGCCGGGCGGGAAGATCGTGGTCTACGAGGGGATCCTCGACCTGACACCGACGGACGACGACTTGGCCGTGGTGCTTGGACACGAGGTGGCGCACGCTGTGGCCAAGCATAGCAATGAGCGCATGAGCCAACAACTGGTGGCACAATATGGTGCGGCCATCCTCGGCGCGGCGTTGAGTAAGAAGTCGGCCGCTACGCAGCAGCTCGCCTCCACGGTCTTCGGACTCGGAACGCAGGTGGGCGTCATGTTGCCCTTCTCACGCAAGCACGAGTCGGAGGCCGACTATATGGGGCTGGTGTTTATGACCATGGCGGGCTACAACCCGAACGTGGCTGTGGGCTTCTGGCAACGCATGTCTCAGGGTGGGTCGAGCGTGCCCGAGCTGCTTAGCACACACCCGAGCGACGAGACGCGTATCGCTGCCATCCGCCGCTATCTGCCAGAAATGGAGAAATACAAGCGGAGAAAGAACTGAGAAACGAAAAACGAAAAATGAAAAGTCCTCCGGGCGCAAGACTTTAAGGTCTCGTCGTCCGGAGGACTTTTCGTTTTATGGTGTGTGCCCGGTCGGCTAATGACCGATTGGGGCTGGTCGGAAATCGTTTTTCTTTTCCCCTACTCGAGATCCACGACGGTGATGCCGGCGCCACCGAGGCGGATGTCTTCGTCGGCGAAGTGGGCGACGCCGGGGACGGTCGGGAGGTACTGTCGGATCAGCTGGCGGAGGATGCCGTTGCCCGTGCCGTGAAGGATGCGGACGCGGTCGGCGCCGACTTGGATGGCGTCGTCGATGAAGTAGGTGACAGCTTGCAGCGCCTCGTCGCCACGCATGCCGCGGAGGTCGATCTCCTGGCGGAAATGCAGGCGTTTCTCGTGCATGGCATCGGCCGTGTGTGCACTGAGGAAGGTGGCGCTGCGCGTCGTGGCACGCTTCAGGGCGGCCTGGTCGACGCGCTCCAAGCGCTCCGTGGCGACGGTGCTCTTGATCGTCCCGAAGGCTACGACGGCCTGCTTGCCTTGTATTTCCAAGACGCTTCCGACGGCCGTCTGGCCCTTCATGCGCACCGCGTCGCCCGTGGCCAGTGGCCGTTCGGCCTTTGGCTGAGCGGCAGAGGGATTGCTTGCAGTGGGCGACTGCTTCTTGCTTTTGCGCTCCTTGCGCCGCTCTTGACGTTGGCGCACCTGCTCCATCTTGCGGGCGATGCGTTCGTCGTCTTCGTTCGTTTGGCTGACGGTCTCTTTGAACGCGTCCAGTTCGCGGCGTGCGGCACGCGTGCGTTCCTTCTCGGCCTGCGCCTCGCGGATCTCGCGGATCGTATTCTCGATGCGGGCATTGGCTTCGCCGACGATGCGTTGTGCGGCCTCTTTGGCCTCACCGATAATCGCCTTCCGTTGGTTGTTCACGGACTCGAGATCTTGTTCGTAGCGCGCGACCAGCTCCTCGAGTTGCTTCTCGCGGCGGCGGATGTTTTGTCGCTTGTTTTCCCAGTAACGCTTGTCGCGGACAATGTCCTGGAGATACTTGTCCATGTCGACGTAATCGCTGCCCACCTTTTCGGAGGCTTCGGCGATGACATCGTCAGGCAGGCCGATCTTGCGGGCGATCTCGATGGCGAATGAGCTACCGGGATGGCCGACGGAGAGGCGGAAGAGCGGCTGCATGAGGTTGCGGTCGTAGAGCATGGCGCCATTGACGACGCCCTCGTGATCCTCGGCGTACTGCTTGAGGTTCTGGTAATGCGTGGTGATGACGCCGAACGCGCGGTGACGGTTGAAGCGCTCGAGCAACGCCTCGGCCAGTGCGCCGCCAATGAGTGGCTCTGTGCCGCTACCGAACTCGTCGATGAGCAGCAGCGTGCGCTCGTTGCCGTGACGGACGAAGTACTTCATGTTCGTCAGGTGTGAGCTGTAGGTGCTGAGGTCGTTTTCGATGCTCTGTTCGTCGCCGATATCGATGAAGATACGCTCGAAGATGCCCGTGCGGGAGTGCTCGTGGAGCGGAATGGGGATGCCGCATTGGAGCATGTATTGTAGCAGTCCGACGGTCTTCAGACAGACGGATTTCCCTCCGGCGTTGGGGCCGGAGATGATGAGCAGTCGGCGGTCGCGATCGAGGGAGAGGTCGAGCGGAACGACCTCTTTGCCGGCTTTGCGGTGGGCGAGGAGTAGGAGGGGGTGAACGGCTTCCTGCCAGTCGATCAGCGGCTCGTTTTGGGGCAGCGTGACGATGGCGCCGATGCTTTCGGCGAAGCGGGCTTTGGCACGAATAAAGTCGATGACGGATAGGAATTCGTAGGACTGGATGATGTCCGGCACGAGTGGGCGGAGCACGTCGGTGAAGGCGGTCAGGATGCGGACGATCTCGCGTCGCTCCTCGGCTTCGAGTTCGCGGATGCGATTGTTGGCTTCGACGACGGCTT
Organism: Tannerella serpentiformis; assembly: GCF_003033925.1. Lineage (NCBI taxonomy): Bacteria > Pseudomonadati > Bacteroidota > Bacteroidia > Bacteroidales > Tannerellaceae > Tannerella > Tannerella serpentiformis. Next base: position 342,485 of record NZ_CP028365.1, on the reverse strand, counting down.
CGGGCTCGATGTAGACCGTCTTGCCGGTAGCTGATTCGTCGTGCACGATACCGCGGATTCGTCGCTTGAAGGCGGGGGCTACGGGGATGACGAGTCTGCCGTCGCGCATGGTGGGCGCCGTGTCACGATCCACCCAGCCTTCAGCCTGCGCCGAGCGGAGGATGGACTGCAGGTTGCGGGAGATGCTGCCCGAGACGGCCGACATGTCGCGGCGGATACGGGCCAGCTCAGCCGAGGCGCTATCCTTCGTGCGGCCGTAGCGGTCGAGGATGGCGTCGATGTCGCGCACGAGCTGTGGGAAGACGGGCACTCGGCCGGCCATTGCGGCCAACACGGGATACTCCGGCTGGGCGTCGTCGCTCTTGTCCACGGGCCGAAAGAAGCGCGTGATGTCGACGATGGTCTGCAGCGAGCGTTTGAGGTCGAACAGCTCCGGCTCATCGGCGAAGGTGCCTTCGGGCCGTATGCGGCTGAGGGTGGGACGGACGTCTATAAAATAATTTGCAGGGAAAGCACGCTCCCCCTGCAAAATGCGGACAAACTCGCCTGTTTGTTCCAACTCTTCGGCTACGACCGTCGCATCGGCCGAGAAGCGAATCGCTTCTACTTGCTCGCGACCCAGCGAACTGAGGCATTGCGCGGCGACCAGTTCGCGGATCTTGTCGAAGCCGAGTTTATGTTCAAAGTTTTCCGGATAAATCACGTAGTTCAATTCAGTTCGATCGTCTTTTCGGAGCGCAGCTCAGGACGGATGATGTACTCCAACTTCTCCGTGCCGCGGCGCAGGTGCAGGATGCAGACGTTGGCGCCGGTGCCTTCGGGGTTGACGTAGGGGGCGAAGAAGTAGAGGTAGGAGAAGGCGGTCATATACTTATCGGTCTCGAAGATCTTGGCGATCTGGGGGTACTTGAACTTGTCCCAGAACATGCAGTTGGGGAAGCCGTTGGCGTTGGTGAAGCGGGTGCCACTGTCGCGATATTTGAGCGTGTTGGTGATGAACTGGCGATAGGCGGCGGTGAACTCGTCGGCCGTGTGATCCATACGCTTGCCGTTGATGCGGTCGATGATGTCTCCGCGCTGGATGCCGGCTTTGGAGGCGGGCGATCCGTAGTCCACGTCGACCACCTTGTTCAGCTCATAGATGCTGTAGCGGATGCCGGTGTAGTTGTGGCTATTTTTGGTGAGGATGAACTGGGCGTTGCGCTCGTACTTGACGTAGGGGAACTGCATGCACATGAGGGGGATGTGGATCGAGGCGTACTCATCGACGGCGTAGGGGCTGCTCATCAGTTCGTTGGCTTCGCACTCCCAGAGGACGCGGCCGCGGACGTAGCGCTGATCGATGAAGCGGATACCGAACTGAAGGATGTATTCGGCTTCGCTTTCGGGGGTGTTGGCGTCGTAGAAGGGGAATTTGGTGACGCGGTCGCGGGTGATGTCGTAGCGGAAGGTGGGCGACTGTTCGGCGGTCTCGCGGCTCTTCTTCTTAAAGTTGGGGTTCTTGTTGAACTTGTAATAGGTCTGGATGGTGAAGTCGGGCTTGATGGATTGTTGGCGGAGCCCCTTCTTGGTGAGTTCGGTTTTGAGGACGTTGTTGATGACGGATTCGATCTTGGAGATCGTGTGGTCGTCGGTGTCGGTGAAGTCGAAGGTAGTGAACTGCGAAAAGTCGACTGCGGCATCGGTCGTTTTGGTCATGAAGGGGCAGATGAAGAGGCGGTCGTGTGTGCTCTCGACGCTGTACATGGAGAAGGCCGTGGCGAGCTGTTCTTCGCCAAGTGAGAGGGCGGAGGTGCACTCTTTCTCGAGGGTCACCTCGCGGTTGTTGCTGCTGAAGTTGTGGATGGTGAGGCGCACTTCGCGCACTTCAGGGTCGGAGATGAGCGAGTCGACGTCGTCGGGTGAGATCTCTTCGATCCGAGCGCCATTGATGCGTTCGATGATGTCGTTTTGCTTTAGGCCTGCTTTTTCGGCCGGCGAGTTGGGGTAGACTTTCATGATGACGGGTTTGTCTTTCCCCCAGTTTTTGTTGTTGCTGAATTCGTAACTGAATCCCAGGCGGCAGCTCTGGGGTTCTTGTGCCGTGGTGATCCATGCGGTACAAGCCAAAAGGATCGAACAGAGAAGGAACTTCATACTTACTTACTACTTGTTTTATTGGGAATAAAAAAATGTGACTGCGTTTTGCGACGCGCTTAACGGCGGCAAAGATATAGCCAATCGGAAATGCGTCCACGAACCTTTCTACGTATCGGATAGGCGTGTTGGCCTTTGTAGCACAAATAATGCGTGAGTTCGACGAACGATTGCCTCAAGGGAATCGGCCGCCACAAACTTTTTCGGCTCATTTCCTTGAGGAAATCAGCCGCCACAAAACTTTTTCGGCTCATTTCCTTGAGAAATCGGCCGCCACAAAACTTTTCGGCTCATTTCCTCAGGAAATCGGCCGCCACAAAACTTTTCGGCTCATTTCCTTGAGAAATCGGCCGCCACAAAACTTTTTCGGCTCATTTCCTCAGGAAATCGGCCGCCACAAAACTTTTCGGCTCATTTCCTCAGGAAATCGGCCGGATGTGGATCGCCTCCGTATCAAACTCACGATACGCTGAGGGGCGCCTACTTCGACTGAACGGGGCGCAGTGAACGGCGGCGGATCAGCTCCGCAGGCGAGGTGAAGTCGCGGTGGAAGAGGATGCCGACGCCTTGGCGGGTGAGCGATTTGAAGTTGTAACGATAGAGATCGTTGGCGTGGCTGTAGGCCTTGAGGCGGATGTCGCCGGTGGGGCCCAGCAGGTATTCGAGGTCGAACTCGCCGATGAAGGCGTTGCGCTGGATGTAGTTGCCGCGGTAGCCGAAGTTGCCATTGAAGAGGAGGCGATTGTTGAGCAGGCGGCCGGAGAGGAGCATTTCCATTTCCGTGTCGCTGTCGCTGGTGCCGTCTTGCTGGGTGCGGATGTTGGTGCCGATGCGCACTTTGTCGGTCAGGCTGCTGAGGATGCCCGAGAGCTGCGCCGAGAGGGCGGACGAGGCCACGGCGTTGAGCTCGCCGGCGCGGAAGCCGTTGCCGGAATAGCCGGGCGTGTAGAAGCGGCCGATGGCGAGGAGGTAGATGATTTGTCGCGTCATCATGTCCTCGGTGCCGATGAAGGCGCGCACCTGTCGGGCCAGCTCGCCGGTGGAGTTGGGGAACTCCATGTCGAAGGCGATGGCGGGCGAGGTGAGGCGGCCGTTGAGGCGCAGGATGCAGTTGACGGGGATGGTGCGCTGGGAGCCACTTTCGCTGGCCAGCCGCTCGTCCAGGTCCTCGATGTCGGCCTTGAGGGCGTAGACGGCGCTGAGGTCGAGCAGGGCATCAGTGGGGTTGCCGCGGAAGTCAATGCGACTGCCCTCGCGGATGCGGAACTCCTTGCGGAGCACTTGCTCGAGGCTGAAGTTGTAGTTGCCCTCGCGGATGGTGTAGGTGCCGTACAGGCCCAAGTCGGCGTTGGTGGAATACTTGATTTGTAGGTTTCCGGTGCCGTTACCGCGGATGCGATCGCCTGCGATGGGGTCCATGACGAGTTCGAAGGTGGCGTCGGGGGTGATGTCGGTGGTGATGTTGATACGGATCTCGGTGGCGTCGTCGTCCGCTGTGGGCACGATGAGCGGGGGGCGGAGGGCAAGGGCGGTGTCCGTCAGGACGGGGGGGAGGAAGCGGATGAAGCCGTAATCTTCAGCCGAGGAGGCGGAGTTAAAGTCGAAGCTCATGGCCGTCTGACGGTCGGTGGTGACGGCGGCGTCGATGTCGATCAGCTGCTCTGTACCGCGGAGGCGAGCCGTTCCGGTGCCGCTGACGGAGCCATAAATGCGGGGGTTCATCTTGCGGGGCACGTCGTAGAGGAGCAGGTTGCGGGCGGCGATGTCAGCTTGGAAGGCGAAATTCTCCAAGTGGTTGTGTCGGACGGTGAAGTCCAGCGTGCCGGTGTGTCCGTTGCGGTCTGTGAGGGTGATAGCGCGGCCTTCAATGGCGGTCGGGGTGAGGCGTACGGAGTCGTTGAAGCTGTAGACCGTGTTGAGGAAGTCCACGCCGATACGTCCATCACGGATCATGGCGCTACCCTCGAAGTTGATTTCGGAGAAGGTGCCATAGAGGCGCATGCGCCCCGTGGCGCGTCCATCGAGGGTATGCGTGAAGGCGTCGAGATAGGGACGGAGTAGGCCCACGTCGAGGTTGTGGGCGTCGAATTGGAGCGCCAGACCGGCACTGTCGCCCACGGGGAAGATGTAGCCGTTGACGTCGGTGAAGGTGGTGGAGTCTTTGAAGATCGTACCGCGCATGAGGATACCGTTTCGGGCGTTGTCCCACGCGCTGAAGAGATTAAGGCGGCCCTGTACGACGTCGTTGAAGGCGAAGTCACGAATGTCCAGGTCGGTGCTGATGATGCGGCTTCCGTAGAGGTCGTTCAGGCGGACAGTACCCGTGGCGCGGCCTCCGAACTGTAGCACGGGGATGTCGACGATGCGGAAGATGTCGCGTAGCTCGAGGTCGTTCAGGTCGAGTAGGAGCGTCTCCTGTGGATCGCGTTCGGAGAGTCGACCGTTGATGCGCAAGTATTGCGAGCCGTTGGCTAAGTGGATGTTGCGGATAGTGATGTCGCGGCCGTCGATGGTCACGGAAGCCGGCTCCGTCTGCCAGGTGGAGTCGCGGATGACGAGGCGATTCGGCTCCAGATCGATGTCGGCCAGCAATGCCTGTCGACCGTCCGCGCCAGTGTGCATGCTGAACCGCGTGGCGGCCGATAGCGCCAGATCTACGCCGGCCTCCGGGTAGCGGAAGGCTAAGCGCGTCTTCAACCGGTCGCTTTCCGCCTCCGCTTCTACGTGGATATGGCTCAAGTTGCCTTCTTGCTGCATGCGATCGGCTTCAATCTGCACGCGTACTGGGCCGTCGGCATTGTCGGCAGTGAGCTTTCCGGCGCGGAAGGTGGATCCAGCCGCCAGAAAGTGGGGCAAGTCTGCCGTGAGATGTACACGCCCCGTGCGGCCGTCATAATCTGCGGCGATGGTGGCTGGCTCCACGACGGTGACGGGCAGTCCGAGTAGGCGCGAGAGTACTTCCGTGTTCCGCACCGACGCAGTCAGGGAGAAGCGTGGCGACTCACCGGCGGTGGCAGTTCGTTTGGCGGGTGCTTCAAAAACGGACGGTAAGCAGGTGTGCATCACTTCACGGAGTGCCACGGGAAGGTCAGCCACAGCGAAGGCACCGCGCAGCTCTCCATCTAAGAGCTCCGAGTGCACTGCGATACGTCGGTCGGACGGTTGGCCGTCAGCCTCAATGCAGACGGATCGGAGCGCGAGGCTATCGGTGCGGGTGCGGAAGACAGGGGCGTCGATGCAGACCGTGCCACGAAAGTTGTCTGGGCTGTTACCAGTGATGTTACTGCGGATGGCAAAGCTAAGGTCGGGCTCTTCGTAGCGGTCAGTTAGACGAAGTCGATCGGGGCGTAGATGGTGGACGATTGCTGTGAAGTCGAACGCGGACGCTGCGCCGTTGCTCAGGAATAGGCCGTCGGCATGTAGGCTGCCATTCGGATCGTCCATGCGTACGCTGCCACGAAACTCGCGCGGTCGGAAGCTGCCGTCGAGCTCGATGTTCTCATATCCGTATTGGTTGTACTCCAGCCGGTCGATTCGCGCGCGGACGATGCCTGCCAGATCGCCGCCCGTGGGCTGTGACGCGTCGAGCTCTGCGCTGAAACGTACGTTGCCGAATGCATTGCCCTCATCGAAGAGGCGATGCATGTCCAGATCGGACGACTCTATCCGTCCTTGTAGCGACGTGGCTATCCGTTGGCTCCGGTCTCGCCCGATCATGATGTCCATGGCAAGTCGGCCCACGTCGGAGTTCAGCGTACCGTATGCGACGAGCTTGTCCAGGAAGCCGGAGATTTCCCCCGAGAAGTGTAGCGTGCCTAACCGCTCAATGACCGAAGGGAGTGCGGCGGACGGATCGTCACCTAACCGCCGGAGGAGCATGCCGGCACCGGCCGTGGTGACTTGTAGGCGGGACACGCGACCATCCATGTAGAGACGTTGTGCATGACGCACGTCGCGAAGCGCAGCCCGTGCAGTGAGCGATAGCGCTTCACCTTGGCTCACCGATAGCTTATCGAGCACGGGATTGTTTAAGGTCCCGGACACGGTGGCTGCTACGCGCAATGTCTCAGGCAAATCGCTGAGTGCGGGCACTAATGCTCCGAGGTCTGCGAGGCAAACCTCCGAGGGCTGGAGGTTGAGGCGGATCGGTGTGTCGTCCGAGTCGAGAGGCAGGCGGGTAGTTGCTACGGCGATGTGTAGGTAAGTGCGCGGTAGGTGGAGTAGGAGATGGCGAAGCTCGAGCTGCTTCCCGAGCTTGCGGAGGTTGCCCGACAGATGGCGGATCTCCAATCCCGATCGCTCGCGGAATCGTAAACGGTGCACTTCGACACGAAGCCGGTCGCCGTGTAGTTCGTGAAGCGTAGCTTTTGCGTCGATGTCGTCGGCGCGGAGGTGGGTGGCATCGAATCGGCCGGCGAGTGGTTTGTCGCGACCTACGTCGTAACTCATTCGTCCGCGGGAGAGTCGGATGCCGCGGATTGCCAAATCGATGCCGCCGGTCGAAGTAGTGTCTTTCGAGGCAAGCGCGTCGAAGATGAATTGGGCATTCAGCGGGCTGTCGGGGTTCGCTTTCCGGAGTTGGATGTCGAAGCCGATGAGTCGGGCGGAGGTAAAACGGACTTGCCCGAGCAAGAGCGCACCCAGATCGATACCGCCCGAGAGTCGGTCGGCACGAAGCAGCGGACGGCCCGATAGGTCGTCGATGGCGACATGGCGAAGCGTCAGCCCGTCGGGCCAGGTGATATCGACCTCGCCGAGCTTCACCGGTGCCCCGAGCTTAGCCGTCAGCAGGTGTGAGGCCCCTTTGGCGAGGTGTCGCTGAACCGCAGGCACATGCACGAGTACTACGGGGAGTCCGTAGAGTAGCAACGCGACGGCCAGTAGGGCAATGAATATGTACTTGAGGGTCTTAATATCCGTGTATCGTGTGTAGGAGGCTTGCCCGATGATTGGGCACACCGTCCTGTTTTGAGTAGTGCAAAAATACGGTACTCAGCGCTAACCCCTTCAAACATCTATCCTGCTACGCCCCCGATTGCCCTATATATAAGGTATAGGCAATCGCCTCGACCGAGTGATCAGAAATAGAACAAAGCGTAGCCAACCGCAGAGACTGGATGAAGGGGAAAAGAGATTCCGAATACCTATCCCTCCACCTCCCCGATCGCCCTATATATAAGATATAGGCAATTGCCGAGACTGGACGAAGGGAGAGAGGCATTCAAAAGCTCTCCCTTACCGCGCCCGGGATGGGGGATGCGATAAGGGAGAGGCAACCATCTCGTCTCCGGGATAGGGAAAACGATCAGGGGGAAGCATTCACTGCGGCTGGGTGAAGGGCCGCAGAGACATCAACGGGCTTCTGTGCACTCGTTGACTAAGTACGCAATACTCATGTACGGTATCCCCGAGTTGCTCTGGAGACCGATTTCGCACGTGCGACTGTTAGAGTAGCCGGTCACGACTTGCAGTTTTTCGATCTGTGGACGGAGCTTACGCAGCGCATAACGGTTCGACTCAGGATAAGTGAAGCCGCGATCGCCCGCGAAGGCACAGCATCCGATTCCTTCTGGCTCTACGACGTTGTCGGAGCATAGCCGTGCGAGTTGCAATAGCTGACTGCCGAGGCCCATCTCTTTGGTCGAGCAAGTCACGTGGACAGCCACCCGGCGGTCGGTCTTGTGAAAAGTAAGTCGGTCGACCAAGTAAGTCATGATGAACTCTACCGGTTCGTAGAGCTTCATGCGAGTGATGACCTTCCGCATACGGTGTAAGCAAGGACTTTGGTCACAGAGTATGGGGTAGCGACCGTGCTCCGAGGCTTCCCACAGCGACTCCTCGAGCTCGCCGCTTTTCCGATCGGCTATGTCCATCATTCCCTTGCTCTCCCAGATTTGCCCGCAGCACATGCGATCCATATTCCTGGGGAAGATGACTTCGTATCCCGCTTTATTGATTAGCGAGCACATTTCCTCAACGACTGTGTTTTTGACTGGCGATCCCTTTGCGACGCCCATCGTCTGATTGATACAGCTGGGGAAATAGACAACCTTGAGGTCTCCGTGACCCACGTGAGTACCTGGTTTTGGCTGTCGTGTGCTGCGGGGCATAGCCGAAGTCCACAGCGGAAGGCCTATGCGGTGTGCGCCGCTACAGATTCCGCTCATCAGCGAGGTACCAAGGAGTGTGTGGCCAAGGTTCGCGGCGCCCAGAACGAGTCGCAAATTGCTCTTGAGACCGCCCAAATGATCGGCTGCGAACTTGCCCACGCGGTAGCCGGTAGGGTTCTGCATCATGTTTAGCTGACGGATGAGGTGCGTCAAATCGCCCGTGTTGATCTTCATGGGGCAGGACGTGGCGCAGAGACCGTCCGCAGCACATGTGGCGTCCCCATAGTACTCGTAGAGCTTTCGCAATCGGGCTACGCGTTCCGGATCGGCGCCACGATTCTCAAGGTCGCGGATCTCGCGTTGGACAACTATCCGCATCCGTGATGAGATCGTGAATCCGCAGGAGACACAGTTCACCTCACAGAACCCGCACTCAATACATTTGTTTGCCCTTCGGACGCCCTCCACCATATCCTTCGTGGACGAGCGCGTGCCTTCGGCCAGGGTCAGGAATTGCCCGCCGTCGGGTATATTGTCAAAGCGGAAGTCGAGCACAGGCAGCGGCTTAAAGTTTTTGATGAAGCACTGAGGGTCGTCGTTAAAGATCACGCCTCGGTTGAGCAATCCCTCCGGATCGAATATTTGCTTCAACTCTTTCATGGCGGCATACGCGGCCTCTCCCCACTCGTATTTCACAAACGGTGCCATGTTGCGCCCGGTGCCATGCTCTGCCTTCAGCGATCCGTCGAACTCTTCAACCACCAACCGGGCAACGTCGCGCATCATGCTTTCGTATCGCTTCACCTCTGCCTCTGTGTGAAAACTTTGGTTGAGGATGAAGTGGTAGTTGCCCTCGAAGGCGTGCCCATAAATGCACGCGTCACTGTAGCCATAATCCGCAATCAACTTTTGGAGCTTAACGGTAGCCACGGGCAGGTCCTCTAAGTGAAAAGCAACGTCTTCGATGAGGCATGTGGTGCCCTCGGGACGCGTCCCGCCCACGGAGGGGAATATCCCGGAGCGGATGGCCCAGTATTTACCATAGATTTGGGGATCATCCGTGAACTCCGGTTGCTGATAGAGATTAAAGTTGGCAAGGCATTGCTTCACGCGATCGATCTTCGAAAGCAATTCTTCGTGAGTCACGGCCTTAGTCTCAGTCAAAATGGCCGTCAAATTGTGATAGTCGCCCGGCTGGACTCCCGGAACGAGACCTGCGTCGACATCCTTTTTGTACTGGAGAAAGACGGGATCATTCACGGAGCCAAGCGATAAGTAGTCGAGCATCTCGGCACTTTTTACGACGAGGTCCTCCGCGCTCATTTCGATATCCTTTTCGGTCGCCTTCATCCCTTTCATGGCTACCACCGCACGGCAACTCTCTTCCATGGTGTGGAAGTAGACCATCGCGGAGGCGCGAAAACGATAATCGTAGAGCGTTCGCATAGTGACCTCGGATAGGAAAGCCAGTGTCCCTTCCGATCCAACCATGCAATGAGCCATGATTTCGAACGGGTCGTCGTATGCAATGAGTGGCCGGAGATTCAGACCCGTCACATTTTTGATACTGTATTTATAGCGGATACGCTCAGCGAGCTTCTTATCGGCTCGGACCCGGTCTCGGAGGTTCTCAATCCGACGAATCATCTCCGAGTGCGTGCGCCGGAAGGATGCCTTACTGGCTTCGTCTCCGGTATCGACCAGGGTGCCGTCAGGCAAAATGATTCGCGCGCTGATAAGCATTCGGTCGCTGTTTGCGTGCACACCACAATTCATGCCCGATGCATTGTTGCAGACGATACCGCCCACCATCGCACTTCCGATTGAGGCGGGATCGGGCGGAAAGACACGGCCGTACGGTTTGAGTACCCGATTGACTTGGGAACCCACAATACCGGGTTGTAAGCGGATGCTATTGCGGTCATCGCTAATCTCATACTTTTCCCAATGCTTACCGGCGACAATCAGCACAGAGTCGCTGACGCTCTGTCCGGATAGCGATGTGCCCGCGGCACGGAAGGTAAAAGGTAGTTTGTGCTTGTGGCAGGCGCGGACGATTCGTGATACGTCTTCTTCGTCCCTTGCGCGGACGACGACCTTAGGGATCAATCGATAAAAACCGGCATCTGTGCCCCATCCGAGGGTGCGCAATTCGTCGGTGTACACTTGGTCTTTGTCGAGATAACTGCCAATCTCGGCGAGGAAGGCCTCATAATTTTTGGTGTCCATAGAGGTGTGATATGTTTAGTTAGAACTGGAAACCATCTGGAGTGGCAAAACCTAATTACTGCGAGGTATGGCGGACAAACACGGACCGCCACGGAAGTCTAAATTTCTTTATCGTCGAACGAATGTGATACCTGTTTGGTACTTGCGTGGCAAATATACGGCGCTTTTGGATAGCTCGTACTCCATGCGGTGACTAATTATCGTATGTGCGCGCACGCCTATATATAAGGTATCGCCCTACCTCCGGCTGCGCCCGTATCCGTCCCCGCCTTTCGGATCGCTATCGCCCGACGCCGACGCATGCCTCTCTGCGATCCCTCTTCTTACCTCCCCCTCTCCATGAAGCTCCACAGCATACTCTTTCGGCTACCTCTGCTGCTCCATGAAGCCACACCGCAACTCGTCTCTCGAACATAGAAGGCACGCTGCATAGGAATCGTAAGTCTTTTCGGCTATCCCCGCTGCTCCATGAAGTCTCGTCACAACTTATCTCCCCAATTTGAGAGACGCATTGCATGGGTATCGCAAATCCTTTCGGGTTTCCCCGTCTCTCGGCGAAGCCCAATCGCAATTCATTTTTGCGTCTCCAGACACTCCGTGAAGCAAAATCGCAATTCATTTTTGCGTCTCCGGACACTCCGGGAAGCAAAATCGCAATTCCTTTTTGCGTCTCCGGACACTCCGTGAAGCAAAATCGCAATTCGTTTTTGCGTTTCCAGACACTCCGGGAAGCAAAATCGCAATTCATTTTTGCGTCTCCGGACACTCCGGGAAGCAAAATCGTAATTCATTTTGGGCTTTCAGAGGCTCCGGGAAGCAAAATCGAAATTCATTTTGGGCTTCCGGAGACTCCGGGAAGCGAAATCGCAATTCATTTTTGGCTTTCCGAGGCTCCGGAAACGCAAATCGCAATTCATTTTTGGCTTCCCGAGGCCTCGGAAATGCAAATCGTAATTCATTTTTGGCTTCCCGGAGCCTCGGAAACGCAAATCGTAATTCATTTTTCGCTTCACTGAGTCTCCGGAGAGCAAAATCGCAATTCATTTTGGGCTTCATGGACACTCCGAGTATGCCCATCGAAGATTATTTTATGCTTCACTGATAATCAGTAGTTTACGAATCATATTCGTCTTACCCATCAATGAGCCGAGGGAGCCGTCTAAAGTAAGTCATTTGGGCTATCCTGCGCAGATGGTAGCTCGGCCTAGCTATTCATTTTGAGCTTCCTATACGCATAGCAGTAGCCCTCAGCGTGTCGTTATAGGTATCCATCGCTTAGGGTAGTTGTCTATACATATCCAGCAAGAGAATCGCCTGTGCACATGCCTCCCGATGACATACCCCGCAAAAGCATCGCCTATGCACGCGTCTTCCGATGATATACCACGCAAAAGCATCGCCTATGCACGCGCCTTCTGATGACATTCCCCGTAAGAGAATCGCCTATGCATGCGCCTTCCGATGACAGATCCGTTATCCGAGGTATCTCTTTCTTTCAGTAGGATAGGGGCGCAAAAGCATACGCACCTCAAGGCGTCCGAAGAAGGATTGACATGGAATCAGACAGAACCGGTAGACGCGGGTGGTACGCCATACATTCACGCGCCGATTACCTCCTGAATGACCGACTTCGGATCAATAGATAGGTAAGGCGTAGGCTATGCCGCGGAGGGTCGGCTATACTTGATCATATCGTGGAGGGCGATTGGCGGGCGGTCCTATCGCCGGGGGCTGCAATCTACCATGACTGTGGTATTTCCTGCCTCGACAGGAACCCGGACCTTTGCCGCCGTAAAAATTCACATCCTAAAACAGTTTCATCACATGTCACCTCATTCATCACACGATCACGTGCACACGCACGAAGAGCAGGCGCATACCCACGGTATTTCGTATGCCCATTCCCACACCCATAGTCATGGCCACGGGCACCCGCATGTACACGGCGGTACGGAGGACTATATGGCGGCCGTGAATGCTTATCGGAAGACGTTTTCCAACAAGCAGCGCGTCATTGAGCAGACACCCGACCCCGCCGTGCGAGAGATGTTGCTTCATATGCAGGAGATGGGACTCGAAACAGTCTTCGATCGCTTCGATGCACAACAGCCGCAGTGTAATTTTGGCTTAGCGGGTACGTGTTGTAAGAACTGTTTTATGGGCCCCTGCCGAATTACCAAGAAGGCGCCCCGCGGTGTTTGCGGTGCGGACGCCGACCTCATCTCGGCGCGGAATCTCTTGCGGCATGTGGCAGCGGGAACGGCGGCCCACGGCGCTCGCGGGCGGGAGAGTATGCTGGCACTCAAGATGGCCGCTGAGGGCAAAGCTCCGATCGCCATCGAAGGTGAGGAGAAGATCCGGGCCGTCTGCAAGACGTTTGGCATCGAGCAGGAAGGGCGGTCACTAAACGAGTTGGCAGGCGAAGTGGCAGATATCTTGCTCGCGGACCTCTCGCGAACAGTCCCGGACAAGCACCGCACGCTCTACGCCTTTGCCCCGAAGGAACGGATTGAGGCATGGGAGAAGGCCGGCATCATGCCGCTCGGGCCGTATCACGAAGCCTTCGAGAGCCTGCACCGCACCTCCACCGGTACGGATGGCGACTGGCGTAACTGTATGCATCAGTTTCTGCGTACGGGCGTCTCGTTCGCTTGGTCGTCGTGTCTCGGATCGTCGATCGCCATGGATAGTCTGTACGGCCTGCCCCAGCGAAGCACGTCGAAGATCAACCTGGGCGCCCTGCGCATGGGTTACGTGAACATCGCGGTGCATGGACACTCGCCGCTGCTGGTTAGCGAAATCGTGCGCGTCGGCCGATCTGACGAGATGGTGGAGTTGGCTAAATCTAAGGGCGCGAAGGGTATCCAGTTCTATGGCATCTGCTGCTCGGGCCTGTCGGCCATGTATCGTTACGGCGGAGTCATTCCGCTCTCCAATGCAGTGGGATCGGAGTTAGTGCTGGGTACAGGTGCGATCGACCTTTGGGTAGCTGACGTGCAGGATGTCTTCCCGTCCATCATGGATGTAGCGTACTGCTTCCGGACGACAGTCGTCACGACGAGCGATTCAGCCCGACTGCCGGGCGCCGAGCATTACGGCTTCGATCACGAACACTCTAATATCGGCGAGATTAACTCTATTGCACGGAAGATTGTCACCCGGGGCATTGAGAGCTTTGTTGATCGTCGGGACATTCCGGTCAAGATACCGCAGTACGAGGTAGAGGCTGAAATGGGATTCTCGGTAGAGTGGGCCGGTAAGCACTTCGAGCGTGGACTGCGTGATTTGGCAGACGCGCTGCGCAGCGGTAAGATTCGCGGCATTGTCAACTTAGTTGGCTGCAATAACCCCCGGCTTGTTTACGAAAAGGCCATCGTGGAGGTGGCGCAGATACTCCTCAAGAACGACATCCTCATCTTTACTAACGGATGCGCGTCGTTCGGATTACTGAAGCTGGGATTCTGCTCCAAGAAGGCGTTAGATTGGTGTGGCGACGGGTTACGTGAATTCCTGGTCGACCAGCCTCCCGTGTGGCACCTCGGCGAGTGTCTTGACAACGCGCGCGCCTCGGCTTTCTTCAGTGGGATAGCGGCCGCCGCAGGGGCAGCCATTAAGGATATGCCCTATGCGTTCACATCGCCGGAATGGAGCAATGAGAAAGGCATTTGCGCCGCCCTTGCTTTCCGCTTATTGGGCATCAACTCCTATCACAGTGTCTACGCCCCCGTGCAGGGCTCACCTGGTGTGGCGGAGTTTATGGCCACAGGCACGAAGGAGCCGCTCGGGTCTGAGATGGTCGTCGACGTAGATCACATCTCGCTGGCCAATAAAATCGTGGAGCATATCTCGAACAAGCGGCAGGCCTTATGGGGCGAGTAGCCGCCTTACTGCTTACTCTGTCGCTGATGGCCTTGACCGCGTCGTGCCGCAAGTCAGGTGCGGCGGATGAGCACACGATTCGCCTGGCTTATCTGCCCATCTCGCACGCCTTACCAGTTATTGAGACGGCCTCGGATCCCGAACTGCGCGTGGAGCTTATTCGCTATGGATCGTGGCCCGAGCTGATGGACGCACTGATCACAGGTCGCGTGGACGGCGCGTCGGTGCTCATCGAACTGGCCATGAAGGCGCGTGAACGCGGCGCACCGCTAACGGCGGTGGCGCTGGGCCATCGTCGCGGCAACGTGATCGTGGCGGGCGCTGGGGGCGCATCGGCCGAGGCGCTGCGTGGGCGTGTATTCGCCATACCGCACCGTAACTCATCGCACTATCTCCTGTTCCGCTCACTGCTGGAGCAACATGGCTTGCAGCCGTCCGAAGTGCAGGTGGTGGAGCTATCGCCTTCCGAAATGCCTTCCGCCTTGTTTACTGGTCAGATCGGCGGGTACTGTGTAGCGGAACCGTTTGGTGCGGTCGGTATCGCCAAGAGTGGCGGACACGTTATCGGCGAGTCTGATGCGCTCTGGCCCGACGGGCTTTGCTGCGCACTGGTGCTCAACAATCGGATGATCGAGCAACGCCCGTCGCTGGCTGCACGCTTAGTGAAGGCTTACCACGCTGCGGGCAATCGGCTGAGCGACCCTAATGTGGCCTTGCGCGCCTTGAAGCAAATCAGTCGTCAACCGGACGACGTGCTGCGGGCATCGCTTCGTTGGATCGATTTTTCTCAACTGACCATCACGGAGACTGCTTACCGTGACCTCGCCGAGCGTATGCGTCGGTATGGATTGTCGGAGGCACCGCCGGAGTATGCGGACTTTGTGAACCCCATAGTAGATCAGCAATAAGGATGAATGGCAAGGCTTTTCTCAAGGCACTTTACTATACGGTGGCATCGTTCACGGTGGTGATCGTCCTGTGGCAGGTTGCCATCATGGTTTGGCGACCTGGCGACTTTCTGTTGCCCTCGCCACTGGCAGTTCTTCGGGCGTTGGTCGCATGGGTGGTCGACGGTACATTGGCGTTAGGCTTACGCGACAGCTTGGGGCGTTTCGTTGTGGGATACTCCGCGGCTGTAGCCGTGGGCGTCGCCTTCGGATTACTGCTCGGTTTATGCAACAGCCTCTTCCGCTATGCTTACCCGCTGATTCAGTTGGTGCGACCCATAGCGCCGGTGGCTTGGATGCCCTTCATCGTCTTGCTTCTTGGTATCGGCGACGCCCCCGCTATCGTGATCATTTTCCTGGCGGGGTTCTTCCCCGTACTTCTGACGACGGCCTCTGCAACGCATCGGATCGACCCGATCTATGCCAAAGTAGCGGCCAACTACGGAATGGCTCGCTCGGCATACGTCTTTCGCATTGTCCTGCCAGCCATCTTCCCGCAGATCGCCAATAGCTTGCACATTGCCTTAGGCACATCCTGGATCTTCCTCGTCTCGGGCGAGATGATGGGTGCACAGACAGGGCTGGGCTACATGATCATTGATGCACGTAACAACATGCGAACGGACCAGCTGCTGGCCACGATGATCGTGATCGGTGCCGCGGGGTTCGCCCTCGACTTACTTGTCGGGCGGCTAACGTCTTCGGTACTCAAGCGCTGGGGGGCTGTCGCATGAGTCTGCGGAGCAACAGGTGCCTCCATACCCGGGTGCGCTCTTTTCGTTCTTTGTTCTTAGTCTTTCGTTCTTCAGCTTCCACTACATGTACATCGAGATAGACCACTTATGCAAGCGGGTTGTGGCGCGTGACACGGATGGCGTACGCCGTGAGCGCGTCATCTTGGACGACATCACGCTCAGCATCGACCGCGGAGAGTTCGTTTGTTTGCTTGGCTTCTCCGGTTGCGGAAAGTCCACGCTGCTGAACCTGCTCGCCGGATTCGATCAACCCACGTCCGGACGCATCAAAGTCGACGGTCAGCCCGTGACACGCCCATCCAGTAGCCGCGTGATGATCTTCCAACAATACGGATTGCTACCCTGGCGCACAGTGGAGCAGAACGTCATGCTCGGTCTGGAGGCCCAGCGACTTCCGCGAGTCGACCGGCAGCGTTTGGCAGAGGAATACCTCTGCCTGGTAGGTCTGTCTGACCAGGCGCACAACTTTCCCGCCCGGCTCTCAGGGGGGCAACAACAACGTGTGGCACTGGCCCGCGGACTGGCGGTGAATCCCCAAGTGCTCTTCATGGACGAACCCTTTGCGGCGCTCGATCCGATCACACGCCACCGCTTGCAAGACGATCTGCTGCGCATCGTGAGTGAACGGAGCAAAACGGTCGTCTTCGTCACGCACGACATCCACGAAGCGATCTATCTGGCCGACCGCATCGTCGTCCTATCCTCCTCTCCCGGACGTGTTCGGCGAGTACTCACCATCGACAGTCCCCGACCCCGAAGCCGCGACTCGGGTGCCTTCGCCCGACAGTACGATCTCCTCTATCACGAGCTCTACTCCCTGTCGAAGCAACCCATAGAGTACTATATATAAAGGTATGCGCAGGGGCCGACGACTCGCCCTTACGCGCCCCGCAAAGTCACTAATAACTGCGGCCAGTAGGCCGCCCAACTCATGTATTCCTAACCGCGGCATAGCCGCACAACAACATCACATCATTATGCACCTTCCATCAGAAATGCTTCATGGCAGCATTTGCCCCGTAACGGCAACAATCGCCATCGCCGGAGTGGCCGCGGCCACCCTTTTCGCACGTAAGTCCGACACGCGCCCGTCCGCCTCACGGTTTGCGCTTGTCAGTGGCACCGTCTTCGCCCTTCAAATGCTGAACTATCCGATCGGAGGCGGCCTGTCTGGCCATGCCCTCGGCGGACTCCTCGCCTCGAGTCTGCTCGGTACGCCCTTCGGTATACTGAGTGTGTCGCTCGTGCTCCTCCTGCAAACCCTCCTCTTTGCCGACGGCGGACTGCTGATGCTCGGCGCGAACACGCTGAACATGGCGCTTATCGGAGCGGGTCTGGGCGGCGTACTCCACGCTCGACTCCAGGCGCACGTGGGCCGATCGGTGTCGCTGGTTGCCTCCGCCGGACTGTCTGTGATGGCTGCCGTAGGCGCACTTGTCGCTGAACTCTCCGCAGCCGGAGTCGGCTCGTCCGCGCTTTACACTTCGCTGGCCATCCACCATATCCCGGTGGCTCTGGGCGAGGGCCTCGTTACACTGCTGCTCTACCGCCTTCTCTCCGCAGTCCCCCTGACGGACGCTGCGAAGGGAGCCTCTCCCGTCGCCCGTTCGACTGCGTGGACGGTTTACGGAGCCCTGTTGATCGGCGCCCTCCTTTTGGCACCGTTGGCGTCCGCCTCTCCCGACGCATTGGAGGGCACGCTGAGCAGTTTCCACCTACTGCCCGACGCACCGAACTTCGCGCATGCCCCTTGGGCCGATTATCAGTTCACAGCGGACGGGGGCTATCTGTCTATCTTCCTTGCGGCTCTGGCAGGCTTAGGCGCCACGTTGCTTTCTGCTATGCTGCTCCGTCGAGCCATCAGCCGAGCGTAATAAGGTATGCGATCGGGCCGTCAAGTCGCTTGACGGGCCCGCTGGCACGCAGCGGCGTGAAAAAGTCGCTTGACGGGCCCGCTGGCACGCAGCGGCGTGAAAAAGTCGCTTGACGGCGCCGCTGGCACGCAGCGACGCGAAAAAGTCGCTTGACGGCGCCGCTGGCACGCAGCGACGCGAAAAAGTCGCTTGACGGAGCCGCTGGCACCCAGCGACGCCAAAAAGTCGCTTGACGGAGCCGCTGGCACGCAGGCTCCTCAAAATGTCGCATGACGGGCTCGCTGGCACGCAGGCTCCTCAAAATGTCGCATGACGGGCTCGCTGGCACGCAGGCTCCTCAAAATGTCGCATGACGGCGCCGCTGGCACGCAGGCTTCCCAAAATGTCGCATGACGGGGTGGGCTACTCACATGAGATACAAAGACTCGGAACCGATGGCTGTTTCCATCTGGCTCCGAGTCTTTGCATGATCCAATCCCGACGCGTGAGGGTCAATCACCGAAGCGGAAAGTCACCCGGTCATAGAAGATCGGCCTGTATTGCTCCAGCTGTTGCAAGCTGCCATCGACAAAGCAGACGATCAGGCTGACGGTGGCGTTCTCGCCCACGTAGCGCAGAGCCGACTCCACGCCAGGGCTGAGGAAGGAACCAGACGCGGTGTAGAACTTCTTATCCCCGTGTACGTAAAAGCCTCGCGAGGAGACATACTGCGCCGTGCCGTAGATAAATTCGATCGGCGCTTTTTCGTTGACAAAGAGGTTGAAGGGGATCGCCGTGTCGAGCTGGAAGAAGTCTTCGCCGCTGCAACGCATCAGCACATCCGTGCGGCCCATCACGGCGCGGTTGCCATTCCCGGAGTCGATCACGTGCAGATAGACTTTGCCTTCGTTCAGGCCGTCGTCGATCAAGTAATACTGGTTCTTGCCGAAGACGCCATTGGCGGGATAGCGGTGCAGCACCTCAATGCCGCGTTCTTTGATAAACTTCTCGACGGCCTTACGCTCAGCCCGCTGTTTGCTGGCGAACGATTCATCCTTGCCGCACGAGGTCAGGGTCAGCACAGCCGCCATCAGCAACGCCATGCCCATGAAAATCTTTACTCTCATCTTGTATAACTACTTGTGGGTTTTGTACGGGCGGCAAAAATAGACGCAGACATGGCATTGCGACGCACCGGTCACTGCTTCCAAGGTTTCTCAGACGGTCTATTCCGCCGGTGCAAGCTCGACGGTGAAGTGACGCATGATGGGGTGCTCCTTCGTGATGCGGTAGCCACGGGTGATCCGTTCGCGGCGGTCGAAGACGTTCTTCAGCGCCGCAGCCACGACGTCCATATGGTTGTCGGTGTACGTGCGGCGAGGGATGGCCAGGCGCAGCAGCTCGAGCTTCGGGTAACGGTTCTCGCGCGTCTTCGGGTCGCGGTCGGCCAGGATGGCGCCGATCTCCACGCCGCGGATGCCGGCCTCGAGGTACAGCTCCACGCCGAGCGTCTGGGCGATGAACTCCTCCTTCGGCACATGCGTGAGGACACGTTTGGCGTCGATGAAGACGGCGTGACCGCCGACGGGGCGTTGGTAGGGGATGCCGTACTCGTCGAGACGGTGGGCCAGGTGCTCCACCTGCCGGATGCGTGTCTCGAGATAGTCGAACTCCGTGCCCTCGTCGAGGCCCACGGCCAGTGCGTTCATGTCGCGGCCGCTCATGCCGCCGTAGGTGATGAAGCCTTCGTTCATGATGCAGAACATCTGGCAGCGGCGCCAAAGCTCCTCGGAGCGGAAGGCCACGAAGCCGCCCATGTTCACGATCGCGTCTTTCTTCGATGACATGGTCATGATGTCGGCGTAGGAGAAGATCTCGCGCACGATCTCTTTGATCGACTTGTCGGCGTAACCCGCCTCACGCGTCTTGATGAAGTAGGCGTTTTCGGCGAAGCGGGCCGAGTCGATTTGCAGCTTCACGCCGTAGCGGCGGCAGAGGGCCGAAACCTCGCGAATGTTCTGCATCGACACGGGCTGACCGCCGGCGGTGTTGTTCGTGATGGTGAGCACGACGCAGGGAATGCGTTCGGCGGGGTAGGAGCGGAGCACGCGCTCGAGCTTCTCGACGTCCATGTTGCCTTTGAAGGGCAGCTCGAGCTGCGTGTCGGCGGCGGCGTCGATGGTGCAGTCGAGGGCGGTGGCGCGGCGAAACTCGATGTGCCCCTTGGTGGTGTCGAAGTGGGAGTTGCCGGGCAAGATGTCGCCCTCGTGGACGATGGCGGAGTAGAGCACGTTCTCAGCCGCGCGACCCTGATGGGTGGGCAGGAAGAAGTCGAAGCCGAGGATACGGCGGATGGCCTCGCGCATATTTTCGTACGAGCGTGCACCGGCGTAGCTCTCGTCGCCAAGCATGAGGGCCGACCATTGGCGGTCGCTCATGGCGCCGGTGCCGGAGTCGGTCAGGAGGTCGATGAAGACCTCGTCGCTCTTCAGCATGAAGAGGTTGTACTTTGCGTCCGCCATCCAGCCTTCGCGTTCTGTGCGCGTGCTTTTGCGGATCGGCTCTACCATTTTAATGCGGTAGGATTCGGAAAAAGGGAGTTCCATGATGTTTGGTGTTTGATGGGTTTATGCGGCATTCGCCGCGGTAGTTATAAGTAGTTACGGCCTTGCGGCCGGGTAGTTATGCGCCTGCGGCGCGGTAGTAGGGGCACCCCTTATGGGCGCCCGGCCGAAGGCCGTTCCAGGTCGAACGCCAAACGTGGGCTGCCGTCGCGGACGTAGATGATGCCGCAGGGGCGGAAACCGTAACGGGTGATGGCGCGGAGCATAGGGCGATTGTCGGCGTGGGTATCGATGCGGAGATAGTCCGTTTGGGCGGCGCAGTAGTCGAACGTGGCGCGGGCAATGCCGTGCGTGTGACCGTCGGAGGTCATGCGGTGGATGGTGCCGTAGGGGCGATCGGCGTGCCAGTGGCCCTGCTCGATGAGGCGATACGTGGGTTCCTCGCCGAGGATGAAGACGAACGTGCCGACGATCGTTTGGCGATCTGCCGGCGTGCAGACGTAGCAGTTTCCGTGGGCGATGTCCGCCCGTACAATATCCGCGTTGGGGTAGCCTTCGACCCATTGCGACGGGTTGCCGTTGGCGGCCATGAAGCGGCGCGCCGTATCGAAGAGTGACAGGATGGCGTCCAGATCGTCAGCGTTGGCCGAGCGTATGGTGAGGGAAGTATTCATGGATGTGCTTTCGTTTTCTTTTAAGCGCAGGCAAAGATAGAAGCGCGCGCCACTTCTGGCAGAAATGTGTGTCTGATGGATGAAATTTCCCCAGAGGGAGGCCCAGATGACATGCTTTGGGAGGTACGGCGAGGCATCCCGCGGCGGGACGAGATCAAAATGACCGTTGAGATGCTATCCCGCGGCGGGACGGGGCCAAAATGACTGTTGAGACGCCATCCCGCGGCGGGACGAGACCAAAATGACGGTTGAGACGCCATCCCGCGGCGGGACAAGACCAAAATGGCCGTTGAGATACCATCCCGCGGCGGGACGAGACCAAAATGGCCGTTGAGATGCCGTCCCGCGGCGGGACGGGGCCAAAATGACCGTTGAGACGCCGTCCCGCGGCGGGACGAGAAGAACAGATGGCGGAACCTACTTGCACCGATCTCTGCCGATCAGGCATCGCGCGTCCGCCCCTACGTTTACTTTTGCCGCCCCTACAACACATCGAAATCCCCGGGCGGACTGTGAGGTGCGCCCACATACGTATTATATATGAAGCATATCATCATTTTGGGAGACGGCATGGCCGACGAGCCGATAGCCGAACTGGGCGGACTGACGCCCTTGCAATATGCACCTACGCCTGCGATGGATCGGCTGGCCAAGCTCGGAGCTTCTGGCCGACTGCACACGGTGCCCGACGGATTCCACCCGGGCAGTGAGGTGGCCAACCTTTCGATTCTCGGTTACGACCTGCCCACCGTCTACGAGGGGCGCGGCGTGCTCGAGGCCGCCAGCATGGGGGTCGACCTCCGACCCGGTGAGCTGGGCCTGCGCTGCAATCTCATCTGTATTGACGGCGATCGGATCAAGAATCACTCCGCGGGACACATTTCCTCGGAGGAGTCTGACGTCTTGATTCGCTACCTCAACGAGCAGCTCGGGTCGGACGATGTCACCTTTCACCACGGCGTCTCCTACCGCCATCTGCTTGTGCTCCGTGGCGGCGATCGGCGCTTGGATTGCACCCCGCCGCACGACATCCCGCTGCACCCCTTCCGTCCAGCGCTCGTCAAGGCGCGTGTGCCCGAGGCTGAGGCTACGGCCAACCGCCTGAACGACCTCATCCTCCGCTCGCAGCAGTTGCTGGCCGATCATCCGATCAACGTGAAGCGTCGTGCCGAGGGTAAGGATCCCGCGAACAGCATCTGGCCGTGGTCGCCCGGCGTGCGTCCGGCCATGAAGACGCTCCGTGAACTGTACGGCATACGCTCTTCGGCCGTCATCTCGGCCGTCGATCTGATCCGCGGTATCGGCGTCTATGCCGGCATGGACGTGATCCACGTGGAGGGCGCCACGGGGCTTTACGACACGAATTATGAGGGCAAGGCGGCCGCCGCCATCGAGGCCCTCCGCACGCACGACTTCGTCTATCTGCATATCGAGGCCAGCGACGAGGCCGGTCACGAGGGCGACGTGGAGCTGAAGGTGCGCACCATTGAGTACCTCGACCGCCGCATCGTCGATCCCGTCTTCCGCGCCGTCAATCAGTGGGATGAGCCGGTGGCCATCGCCGTCCTGCCCGACCATCCCACGCCCTGCGCCATCCGTACGCATACCAACGCCCCCATCCCCTTCGTGATCTATAAGCCCGGCGCCACCCCCGACGCCGTGGAGCGTTACGACGAGTTCGCCGCCATCGATGGCAGCTACGGGCTGCTCCGTAAGGATGAGTTTATGAAGGTGTTCTTAAGGTAGTCATGCGGCCTTTCGGCCGTGGTAGTTACGGCCTAACGGCCGGGTAGTTATAGGGCTGTGCCCCGGTAGTTATGGCGCTTCGCGCCGGTAGTTATGCGGGCTTTCGCCCGCAGTAGTTAGACGTAGTTAGAGGGTAGTTAGGGGAGGCATCTTTTAACTACCGCGCCGCAGGCGCATAACTTCTTTCTAACTACCGAGGGCGTAGTCCCCCTGACTACCGCGCCGCAGGCGCATAACTTCTTTCTAACTACCGGGGGCGTAGCCCCCCGGACTACTGCGCCGCAGGCGCATAAATTCCCCCTATCAAGATGAAATATTACAGCACCAATCACCAAGTATCGCCCGCCAGCCTCGAGGAGGCCGTAGTCCGCGGGCTTGCCGCCGACCGCGGGCTATTCATGCCCGAACGTATCCCCACGCTCGACCGCGCGTTCATCGACGGGATGAAGCACATGACCTTTCACGAGATCGCCCTCCACGTGGCCAGCGCCTTCTTTGGCGACGATATGCCGCAGAGCGATCTTCGCCGCATCGTAGAGGACACACTGGCCTTCGACACGCCTGTCGTGCCCGTCACGGACACGGTCTACTCCCTCGAGCTTTTCCACGGCCCCACGCTGGCCTTCAAAGACGTCGGCGCACGGTTCATGGCCCGCATGCTCGGCCACTTCATCGCCCGTCAGGGGGCGAGCCGCGAGGTCAACGTGCTCGTGGCCACCTCGGGCGACACGGGCAGCGCCGTAGCCAACGGCTTCCTCGATGTGCCCGGCATCCGCGTCTTCGTGCTCTACCCCAAGGGCAAGGTCAGCGCGATTCAGGAGTGCCAGTTCACCACCCTCGGGCGCAACATCACCGCGCTGGAGGTGGACGGCGTCTTCGACGACTGTCAGGCGCTCGTCAAGTCCGCCTTCGTGGACGCCGACCTCAACGCCCACCTGCAGCTCACCTCGGCCAACTCCATCAACGTGGCCCGCTTCCTGCCCCAGGCCTTCTATTACTTCCACGCCTACGCCCAGATGGACCGCATCGGCCGTGCCCAGCGCCTCGTCGTGAGTGTGCCCAGTGGCAACTTCGGCAACCTAACGGCCGGACTCATCGCGCACCGTATGGGGCTGCCCGTGTCGCACTTCATCGCCGCCAACAACCGCAACGACGTCTTCTTGGACTATCTCCACACGGGCGTCTATCGGCCCCGCCCCTCGGTGGCCACGCTGGCCAACGCGATGGACGTAGGCGATCCGAGCAACTTCGCCCGCATCCTCGACCTCTTCGGCGGCGACCATGCCGCGATCACGGCGCTCATCTCCGGCAGCCGCACGACGGACGAGGAGATCCGTGCCACCCTGGCCGACGTCGTCCGCACGCATGGCTACACGCCCGATCCCCACGGTGCCTGTGGCTATCACGCCCTCATGCAGCGCGGCCTGCAGCCGGGCGAGACGGGCGTCTTCCTTGAGACGGCTCACCCGGCTAAGTTCCTCGACACGGTGGAGACGGCCACGGGTCGCTCAGTCGAGATCCCCGAGCGGCTCCGAGCCTTTATGCAGGGCGAGAAACGCAGTGTGCCGATGGCGCGCACCTTCGAGGCGTTCAAGGACTACCTGCTCTCGCAGGCCTGATCTCACCTCGCTGGATAGGCCTAACGCCCTACCGAGGACGTCTGCGGACGCTTGCGAATCTGTCCGAGGCGTCTGCGGCCACCACAGCAAAATTTGCCGGGGCGTCTTCGGACGCCAGCGAAGTTTGCCGGTGCGTCTTCGGACGCCAGCGAAGTTTGCCGGGGCGTCTGCGGCCACCACAGCAAAATTTGCCGGGGCGTCTTCGGACGCCAGCGAAGTTTGCCGGGTACACGATGGGATTTTCATCGTGTATCCGGCTTCGTTTTATAGTCAGCCCGAAATGAAGGGCCGATACAGCAGCCCCGACGGGGTGTTGGCCTGCAAAACAGACCGCCTTTTGGTGCCCGACGGGGTGTTGGCCTACAAAACAGACCGCCTTTTGGACCCCGACGGGGTGTTGGCCTACAAAACAGGCCGCCTTTTTGACCCCGACGGGGTGTTGGCCTGCAAAACAGACCGCCTTTTGGACCCCGACGGGGTGTTGGCCTGCAAAACAGACCGCCTTTTGGACCCCGACGGGGTGTTGGCCTACAAAACAGACCGCCTTTTGGTGCCCGACGGGGTGTTGGCCTGCAAAACAGGCCGCCTTTTGGTGCCCGACGGGGTGTTGGCCTACAAAACGGGCCGCCTTTTTGACCCCGACGGGGTGTTGGCCTGCAAAACAGACCGCCTTTTTGACCCTGACGGGGTGTTGGCCTGCAAAACAGACCGCCTTTTGGACCCCGACGGGGTGTTGGCCCATAAAACAGACCGCCTTTTTGCCCCCGACGGGGTGTTGGCCTGCAAAACAGACCGCCTTTTGGGCCCCGACGGGGTGTTGGCCTGCAAAACAGACCGCCTTTTGGTGCCCGACGGGGTGTTGGCCTGCAAAACGGGCCGCCGTTTTCGCCGCGCAGCTAAGAATGGTAAAAAACGGGCCGCCTTTTTGACCGCGCACCCAAGAACTGTGAAAAACAGACCGCCTTTTTCACCGCGCAGTTAAGAATGGCAAAAAACAGGCCGCCTTTTTCGCCGCGCAGCCCGGAGTGGTGCAAAACAGACCGCCTTTTTCACCGCGCAGCCCGGAACGGTGCAAAACGGGCCGCCTTTTGGTGCCCGACGGGGTGTTGGCCTACAAAACAGACCGCCTTTTGGGCCCCGACGGGGTGTTGGCCTGCAAAACAGGCCGCGTTTTTGACCCCGACGGGGTGTTGGCCTGCAAAACAGGCCGCCTTTTGGGCCCCGACGGGGTGTTGGCCTACAAAACAGACCGCCTTTTGGACCTCGACGGGGTGTTGGCCTACAAAACGGGCCGCCTTTTGGTGCCCGACGGGGTGTTGGCCTGCAAAACAGACCGCCTTTTTGACCCCGACGGGGTGTTGGCCTGCAAAACAGGCCGCCTTTTGGTGCCCGACGGGGTGTTGGCCTGCAAAACAGACCGCCTTTTGGGCCCCGACGGGGTGTTGGCCTACAAAACAGACCGCCTTTTTGACCTCGACGGGGTGTTGGCCTACAAAACAGACCGCCTTTTGGACCCCGACGGGGTGTTGGCCTGCAAAACAGACCGCCTTTTGGGCCTCGACGGGGTGTTGGCCTGCAAAACAGGCCGCCTTTTGGTGCCCGACGGGGTGTTGGCCTACAAAACAGGCGCAAGGAGGAGCGATGTCCGGCTGATCTCCCCCCGCTCGCCCCGCCCTGCCAGACTCGGCTGTCCATGCCGATTTACGCTTAATGCTACTTTTGCGCACCCTTTTCGGACAGGGTGACTACACACGACGATGAAGGGGGCTATTCCTAATATGTAGATACAGCGATGACGAATAAGGAAGAGAAACAATATGAAACCGACCGGCGCTACCTGCGTATGGCAGCCGTCTGGGCCGAAAATTCCTATTGTAAGCGCCGTCAAGTAGGCGCATTGCTTGTCAAGGATCACATGATTATTT
Organism: Tannerella serpentiformis; assembly: GCF_003033925.1. Taxonomy (NCBI): domain Bacteria; kingdom Pseudomonadati; phylum Bacteroidota; class Bacteroidia; order Bacteroidales; family Tannerellaceae; genus Tannerella; species Tannerella serpentiformis. The sequence continues at coordinate 316,048 of NZ_CP028365.1, read as the reverse complement.
CCGACGGGTACAATGGCACACCCTCGGGCTTTGAGAACGTTTGCGAGGACGCGGACGGCGTGACCAAACCTTATGTGCTGCATGCCGAGGCCAACGCTATCACCAAGGTGGCAGCCTCGTCAAATAATAGTCGCGGATCCACGATCTACGTCACCGCCTCGCCCTGCATCGAGTGCGCCAAGCTCATCATCCAAGCCGGCGTCGTGCGGGTGGTCTACTCCGAGGAGTATCACACCGACGAGGGCGTCCAGTTGCTCCGCCGCGCAGGTATAGCAGTCGATTACATCAGCATCAACGAAGAAAATCATGAATAAGAAGCGTAAGAATGTCTTGTGGGGAATTGTCGGCGCCGTGGCGTGCCTCTGTTTGGGCATGTGGCTCGGCATCTTCCTCTATTCGCGGTCGCCCCGGTTCCGCGGCATCAACACGGGCAAAAACAAGATCAACGCCATCCTCGACATCATCGACACGCAGTACGTTGACACGGTCAACATGGGCGACCTCATCGACCGCACGGCTGAGAACCTGATCAGCGAGCTTGATCCGCACTCCGTGCTCATCCCGGCCGAGAGTGTGGAGGCCGTTAACGACGATCTCGAGGGGTCGTTCGGCGGCATCGGCGTCTCCTTCAGTCTGCGAAACGACACGATCCTCATCACCGGCATCATCTCCGGTGGGCCTGCCGAGAAGGCCGGTCTCCGCCCCTTCGATCGCATCATAGCGATCAACGACACGACGTTCGCCGGCAAGGGCTTCGAGCAGGCCAAGATCATGCGCACCCTGCGCGGCAAGAAGGGCACAAGGGTGAAGCTCGGTGTGCAGCGCAACCATGCCTCGAAGCTGACTGACTTTGTCGTCACCCGTGGCGAAGTGCCCAACCGCTCCGTCGACGCCGCCTATAAGATCGGGCGAGACATCGGCTACATCAAGGTGCGCAGCTTCACCCGTTCCACCTATAACGAGTTCATCACCGCCATTGCCAAAGAGAAGAAAGAGGGCTGCACCAAGTTCATCATCGACCTGCGCGACAATGCCGGCGGACTCTTGGATGCGGCCGTGACCATGCTCAACGAGTTCATTCCCGGCGGCGAGATGATCGTCTATGTGCAGGGCAAGGCTTACCCTCGGCAGGAGTTCTTTGCCGATGGTCGCGGCACCTGCCAAGACGCCCCGTTGGTCGTCCTCACCGACGAGATGTCTGGCTCGGCCAGCGAAATCTTCGCCGGCGCCATCCAGGACAACGACCGCGGACTCATCATCGGTCGGCGCTCCTATGGTAAGGGCCTCGTGCAAATGCCCATCCCCCTCTCCGACGGCTCCGAGCTGCGCCTGACCATCGCCCGTTACTACACGCCCTCCGGTCGTTGCATCCAGAAGATGTACGAGATGGGCAAGACCGACGAATACGAGCAAGATCTTTATCGGCGCTACCTCCACGGCGAGTTCGACACGGCCGACAGCATCACCTTCGACAAGTCGGCCGCCTACAAGACTCGCGGCGGGCGTACCGTCTATGGCGGCGGCGGCATCATGCCTGACATCTTTATCCCTCGCGATACGCAGCGCATCACCTCGTATTACAACCAGGTCATGACTGACGGTATTCTCTACGATTTTACCCTCGATTACTCCGATCGCAATTACAAGAAGCTCTCCTCCTTCCATTCCTACCCCGAACTGCTCGGTTACCTCCGTCAGCAGTCGCTACTCAATCGTTTCGTTGACTATGCCGAGGAGAATGGTGTCCGCCGTCGGCCGACACTCATCGAAGTTTCACGACCGCTAATCGAGACCGCTCTCGAAGCCTTCATCGTCCGCCATTTCTTCGACTACGACGGCTTCTATCCCGTCTTCCAGCGCGACGACGCTACCCTACAGCGTGCCGTTCAGGAGTTAGAGAGTAGCGCCTGGCGTCAAAAGCTCATGGCCCACATCCGCTCCATCGGACGCATCACGATAGGGAACTTGCGCTCCACCACAGCTTCTTATTTCATCTATTCCCCGCTGCCCTTAGACCGTAACTATCGCATGAAAGGCGCATAACTACCACTCCTAACGATCCTTGATATGACGATCAACGAACAGAAACAAGCGCTGCGCAAGCAGGTGGCAGCGCTCAAGCGAGCCCACACCCCGGAGGCCCTCGAGGCGCTCTCTGCCGAGGCGCTCGCCCGATTAGAGACCCTCGACGCCTTTCAATCCGCCGCCTGCGTGGCGCTCTACCACGCGCTGCCGGGCGAGGTGCAGACGGCCGAGTTCCTCGGGCGATGGTACGGCCGTAAGCAACTCCTGCTGCCCATCGTGCAGGGCGACGACCTCGTGCTCCGCCCCTATGCGGGGCCGGACAGCCTGCACAAAGGCGCCTACGACATCTGGGAACCGTCCGTCGACGCCTCCGCCTCCGACGTGCCACGGACCGACCTCATCATCGTGCCCGGCATCGCCTTCGACCGCCAGCTGAACCGCCTCGGTCGCGGCCGCGGATACTACGACCGCCTGCTCTCTGACCTCACCCTGCCCTGCATCGGGCTAGCCTTCGCCTTTCAGCTCTTCGACCACATCCCCGTCGACGCCCACGACCGCCGCATGACCGCCGTCGTCACCGACACGGAAGTGATCAGGGGGTAAAGACGAAAAATTCAGGCGGACACAATGAAGATTCAACGCGTCAAAATCGTCACGTTTTCATCGCTATTTATCCTGCTCTGCTTGCAGGTGGTGTGGTCCGTCTATACGTATAAGGAGCAGCATGCGAAGCTGGAGAAGGTGAGCTATACGACTTTTTTGAGTGCTATTTTCAAGGAGGTCATAGAAAGAATCGATGCCATTTTCCCCGCAGGAGTTGAGGTTGAAGCAGGCGCGGTTCGAGATGATGGTACAGGGGACTACGTGTATTTTCAAGACACACTTATCAAGCGCAACGTCCCGATTTCCCTGACTAGGCTCGATTCTTTCTATCGCGCCGGCCTCTCCGCTGAAGACATCCATGCGCGCACCGTCATCAACCGTATCAACCCCCGGACGGGCGAGGTGTTGGAAAGCACGGACTCCACCTTCCGCGGGTCGTGGGGCTCGATCACCACGTATCCCCAATACCTCCGCCGCGACAGCACCGAGGCCGTGGTAGCCGTGGTCGTCTCACCTGTTCAGGATGTGCTTCGGAGGGTATGGCTGCTTTATCTCAGTTCGATTGTGTTGATCGGCTTTGCTGCCTGGGGGTTGTATTATCAGGTGAAGATCATCTTCGATCAGAACCGTCTGTCGGAGCTTAGGGAAACTTTCTCCCGCACGATGGTGCATGACATGAAGACGCCCATTTCGTCCATTATAACCGGGATAAGGATGCTGAGGGGTGGACAGTTCGACAGCCTTCCGGAGAAGAAGCAAGAGGTATTCGATCTGGTCGAGCGCGAGAATCAGCACCTGCTTTCGCTCGTGAATAAGGTGCTGACCATTGCCAAGATGGAGAGTGGAAAACTTGTGCTTAATCGTAAGCAGATCGCCCTTAAGCCGATGGTAGATGAGTTGATGGAGAAATACCCGTTGCGGTCGAAAAAAACAGTCACGTTCAGCGTCGATGTCCCTGACGATGCCGTCGTCTATGCCGATCCGTCACATCTCACAGAGTGTTTAAGCAACCTCGTCGAGAACGCCGAGAAATACTCCGGCCAGACGGTACATATCGCCATTGCTTATGCCCACGATGAGGCTCAGGCGAGCATTCGAGTGTCGGACAATGGCGTGGGTATTCCGCAGAGTGAGCAGGCGCGGATCTTCGAGAAGTTTGAACGTGCATCCAGGGCCAATAAACGGTCGACGACTGGTACTGGGGCTACGGGATTTGGGTTGGGGCTGAATTATGTACAGCTCATGATGAAGGAACACGGCGGGAGTGTGACGGTGTCGAGTGAACCCGGTCGCGGCAGTACGTTTACCCTGACCTTTCCCGTTCCGTCGGAGACATAAAAAGAATAGGTACACACAGATAAAACAAGGAGAAAACGGAGACATGATGAAGTTGCTATTGGTAGAAGACGATGCCACGCTGCGCTATATGATTCGCAACAGCTTGGAGGTTGTGATCGGCGGATATGAGATGGCCGAAGCCGCCAACGGTGCGGAAGGATTGGAACTGTGGAAGACGTTCCGGCCAGATATCATCGTGGCCGACGTGGAGATGCCTGTTATGGATGGCTACGAGATGGTGGCCAAGATCCGGGAGACGGATCGCCTGCAGCCCATCGTGTTTGCCTCCGGTATGGAGGATCCGTCGCATGTGATGCGGGGCTATGAGGTGGGTGTGAACAACTACATCAAGAAGCCCTACCTGCCCGAGGAGTTGGACGCACACGTCCGGGCGCTGCTTCGGAATATCAATCTGGGCGGGCGGATGGAGAACAACACGGAAACGTATCCTATCGGCCGATGGAAGTTCAACGCCGAGAAGGCGTCGCTCAGCGATACGGAGGGGAAAAGCGTCTCTCTGACGCTTTTGGAATCGCAGATCCTCCGCCTGCTTTGCCGCAGCATGGGAGAGACAGTCGGTCGAGATACGATCTTGGAGACTTTGTGGCCCGACGTGGATTATTTCTACGCCTCTCGTCGCTTGGATGTCTTTATCACGAAGCTGCGTAAGCTGCTTTCTGCCGATCCCGCAATCACCATCTCCACCATAAGGGGAGTGGGGCTGCGGTTAGACGTGGAGAACTAACAGCTAAGAACTACCAACTAAAAACGAAGCCGGATACACGAGCGGAGGAAACTCTCATGTACCCGGCTTTCGTCTTTCCCAGTCTTATCTCCCTCTTGCATAATGTAGACGATGATGAAAATCAAAACAGAGAAACAATTCAGAGAATATCAAGACGGTTGCGAAGCGCTGATACGTCGTGGAGCGGAGCTTGGAGGGATGGATTATCTCTCAGACGAAGAGAAGCGCGAGTACATCCGTCTTTCGGACGCGGTCATAGAATATGAAGCCGCTTATTATCCCTTACCGGGACGTGCATCAACCCTTACAAAGCATACAATGACCGCCGCTGAGCGTGTACCTGTATAGCGTCAACACCTCCCAGTGCCGACCGATAATAACAAAAGGGGCATCCCTCGAACGGAGGGGTGCCCCTTATCTCATTTCACCGGCTCGGCGTGCAGTGTGATCTGTGTGCCGGGGCCGTACTTCTGGCGCAGGCGGCGCTCTGCGTGACACATGATCTCGTGCGCCTCGGCGACTGTCATGTGGCCGTCTACGCGGATGTGCACGTCGATCGCATAGTCGTTGCCGATGCGGCGTGTCTGTAGATGGTGCGGATTGCTGATGCGATGGTCCTCGAGGATCGTGGTGAGGATGTCGCGCTCTACCTCCTCGGGCAGGGACTTCTCCAGGAGGTCGTTCACGGCGGGGACGGTCAGCTTGATGGCCACACGCACGATGAGGATGCTGACGACGACGGCCGCAATGGGGTCGAGCACCGTCCAGCCGTGTCCGAGGAAGATGGCGCCGCTGATGCCTAACGCTGTGCCGACGGACGAGAGGGCGTCTGAGCGATGATGCCAAGCGTTGGCGATGATCGTTGAGCTATTGCGCCGTCGGCCGGCGGAGAGCGTGACACGATAGAGCAGTTCCTTGACCACGACCGAGACGAGGGCAGCGATGAGTGCGATGTGGCCCGGCGCTTCGAGCTCGTAGCCGAGGAAAAGGACGGCGTGGATCTTAGCCGCCCCCTCCCAGAAGATGCCGATACCGACGAAGAGCAGCACGATGCCGATGATGGACGTGGCCAGGGTCTCATACTTGCCGTGGCCGTAGTCGTAATCCTTGTCCCAGGGGCGGGCCGAGAGACGGAGGCAGAGGAAGACGATGAGGTCCGTGGCGAAGTCCGAGAGCGAATGCACCGCGTCGGCCATCATGGCGCCACTATGCCCGCCTACACCGGCGGCGAATTTGAAGAGGAGTAGCAGCAGATTGACCGCCGCCCCAGCGGCGATGATGCCGACGAGTGCCCGTTCACGTGCGCTGTCTGTCGGCTCGCCGCAGGGGGTGTTTGGGGTGATCTCAGCCATCGTCAGAGGCGCTCCGAAGCCAGTTCGGCCAGGGCGCTACGCTCGCCTTTGACCAGATTCACGTGCGCAAAGAGTCGCTCGCCACGCATTTTATCGATCATGTAAGCCAGACCGTTGCTCTGGGCGTCGAGGTAGGGCGAGTCAATCTGCTCGATGTCGCCGGTGAAGACCATTTTGGTGCCCTCGCCGGTGCGGGTGATGATGGTCTTGATCTCGTGCGGCGTCAGGTTTTGCGCCTCGTCGACGATGCAGAAGGTCTCCGAGAGACTCCGTCCGCGGATGAAGGCCAGCGCCTCGATCACGAGCCGGTCGCTCTTCTGGAGCTCATCCAGCCGGCGCAGCTCCTTCGACCCGGGGGCGAGTTGGGCACGGATCACGTTAAGGTTGTCGAAGAGCGGCTGCATGTAAGGCGCCACCTTGTCTTTGCCCGACCCGGGCAGGTAGCCAATGTCTTTGTTGGCCAGCGCCACGATGGGCCGCGCCAGGAGGATCTGCTTATAGTCGTCCATCTGTCGGAGAGCCGAAGCCAGCGCCAGAAGCGTCTTGCCCGTGCCTGCGCGACCGGTGATACCGACGAGCTTCACCTCCGGGTCGTTGAGCACCTCGAAAGCGAAGCTCTGCTCCACGTTGCGGGGCCGGATGCCAAGGCCCACGGCCGCGCCCTTGTCCACACGGTGGAAGCGCTCGGTGAAGGGCACATAGCGCGCGGGCACAGAGTTTCGGTGGCTTTTGAGAATGAAGCAGGCGTTCGGTTCGGGGCGTTTGGGTAGCCCGAAAAGGTCGGCCTCGACACCTTCGGGCGTGGCGTAGAGGCGGTCGATAAGCTCCGGGTCGATGCCCTCGTAGACGGTCTCATTTTCACTGAAGGGCACGAAATCCGTCACCTTGTCCGTGAAATAATCCTCGACCGGAATGCCCAGTGCGCGGGCCTTCATACGCATGTTGATGTCTTTGGTGACGAGGATGGTGAGCATGTCCGGATGTCGCTCGGCCACGGTCACGGCTGCGGAGAGGATGCGGTGGTCGGGGATACGCTCGGGGAAGGAGTTGGCCACGCGCCTCTGGTAATGGTCGCCCACGACGACGTAGAGCATGCCGCGTCCCGGGCCGAGCGATGCGCCGCGCAGGTGCAGCTCGTTGGAGGTCAGTTCGTCGAGCCGACGGACGAAGGCGCGGGCGTTGTAATGGATCTGTTCGCTGCCCTTCTTGAATCGGTCCAGCTCCTCGAGCACGGTGATGGGCAGATAGATGTCGTTGTCCTCGAAATGGTCGATGCAACTGTAGTCGTGCAGGATGACGTTGGTGTCTAAGACGAAGTTCTTTTTCATAACGAGTAAGATGTGTGTGTGGTGAATGGTTGGTGGTTATCCGAGGCTCGGAGAATCGGGGGCGAAATAAGGGGCTTTTCGCCGAAGGCGGGGACCCGTGTCTCGTCTTGCCGCAGTTTTTGGTCCGAAAAAGAACACTCGTTTTCCCCCTTCTACAGCTATAGAAAGTCTCAAACCATTGGTTTGGCTCCAATCTGAGGGCGGTTTTGCTTCAAACCATTGGTTTGGCCCGAATCGGGGTCGGGTTTTGCTTCAAACCATTGGTTTGGCCCGAATCGGGGTCGGGTTTTGCTTCAAACCATTGGTTTGGCCCGAATCAGGGTCGGGTTTTGCTTCAAACCATTGGTTTGGCCTAAATCAGGGTCGGGTTTTGCTTCAAACCATTGGTTTGGCCTAAATCGGGGTCGGGTTTTGCTTCAAACCATTGGTTTGGCCCGAATCGGGGTCGGGTTTTGCTTCAAACCATTGGTTTGGCCTAAATCAGGGTCGGGTTTTGCTTCAAACCACCTGGTTTGACCCGAATCGGGGTCGGGTTTTGCTTCAAACCATTGGTTTGGCCCAAATCGGGGTCGGGTTTTGCTTCAAACCACCTGGTTTGGCTCCAATCGGGGTCGGTTTTGCATCAAACCACCTGGTTTGACCCCAATCGCGGGTGTGTTTCGCATCAAACCACCTGGTTTGGCCTAAATCGGGGTCGGGTTTGCTTCAAACCACCTGGTTTGGCTCCAATCGGGGTCGGGTTTTGCTTCAAACCACCTGGTTTGGCCTAAATCGGGGTCGGTTTTGCTTCAAACCACCTGGTTTGGCTCCAATCGGGGTCGGTTTTGCATCAAACCACCTGGTTTGACCCCAATCGCGGGTGTGTTTCGCATCAAACCACCTGGTTTGGCTCCAATCGGGGTCGGGTTTTGCTTCTAAAGCAATACCGATTTTGGGTCTTATACGTGCGGAAAGCAAAGACCCTGCTCCCGCCAGAGGGGGAACAGGGTCTTGAGGTTAGGCTTGCGACGGGTGTCGCAGCTGAGGCGTCGTCACTCCGCGCCCATTTCTTTATACCATTTGAACGACTCCACGGCTAAGAGGATGCTGAAGCAGAGTACGAATGGAAGAACGAACACCTGCACCGGGTTGAAAGCCATGATGAGTTCGCCGCCATCGTGCAGGACATTGAAGAGCGCCATGACGGCGGCCAGGATGAGGTTCACGAGCGCCGCGCCACGGCCACGGCCGTACATCGTTGTGGCGATACCCACAGCGGGCAGTGTGTAGGTGATGATAGCCATGAAGGCCATCATGCCCACGGGCGCCTCTTCGGCATGCTCCACGGCTACGTCCACGGCCCAGAAGATGGGCAGCAGGTCGGCTATGTTGTGCGCCAAGAATCCCGCCAGCACCAGCCCCCAGAGCGTGATGATCTTTTGTATGCGTGTCATTGTCTGTGTGCCTCCTATCTCTTAGAGTGCGATCACCTTGTAAGCGCCCGAGGGGGTCTCTACGGTGGGTTTGTTGCTGCCTTTGCCGGTGGTCATGTCGTAGCGATAGAAGCCGATGCCCTCGCTGGTCTGCTCGCCAAAGTAGATGGCGTTGCCTACGCGGATGATGGCGCTGGAGGTCCAAGCCACGGTGGCGGGCATGGGCAGCACGCGGCCCGTCTTGGCGCGCACGTCCACCTCGTAGGGCACGAAGCTGCGGTTCTTGGTCATGTTCGGATCGTCCTTCTCGGTCACGAGGCTCGGCTTGTAGAGCATGAGGTAGATCTTGCCGTTGCCGCCGTAGGCCATATACAAGCCGTACGACCCCACTTCGCCGCCGTTAGTGGTTTGCAGGCTCATGTAGAAATCCTTGTCGAAGTCGGTCTCACCCTTCTTGATACGCAGCAGGCCGTCCTTGTAACCCTTTCCGGGCATGAACTGCGCCATCATGGCTGACCGGGGGCCGGTGTAGAAGTAGATGTTGCCCGCCTCGTCCGTCACGGGGCAGGTGTGGCCCACCATGCCGAGGCTCGTAGCGCGCTCGTCCTTGATCACCTTCTCCACGCGGTCCGTGGCCACGTCGATGACGGCTATTTGCGCCGCTGTGGGCAGGATCTCCTGCATCGATTTGGCTTGGTTGAGGGGGAGGAACAGTTTGCCGTCGCGCACAATGCCATTGCCACCGTCCGGGTCGTTGTCGCCCTCGGCGTACGCGGAGAGGTCGATCTCCTTGACGACCGTCATGGTGGAGGGGTTGATGACGATGAGCTGTCCGCGGCTACCGGTGGTCACGGCGTAAGCCTTCGTTTCGCTGGCGAAGATGATCTCCACCACGTTGGGCGATCCGGGGAAGGCCAGCTGTGCCACGGGTTTTTCCGAGAGGCGGCCCGTCTTGCTCAGGGCGTACTTATAGAGCGTCTGCTCGCCCTGCTGTCCATACATGGAGCCGGACTGCATGTAGACGTAGTCGCCAAACTTCTCTATGAAGAGGTGCCCGGACGCCAGCTTGATGGCACCTTTGAAGTCGGTCTTCAGGCCCTCCTTGAAGTCTTCGAAGGTGGTGATGTAAAACGCATTGTCCACGTTTGCCGCGAAGGCGTAATGGTGCACCGCCTCCTCCGGCATAGGGTTCGGTCCGGGCTTGGGATCGGGCTTTGGCGTTGGGGTGTCGTTCTCGCCGCATGATGTGGATAACATCAGGGCCAAGGCTGCCGCCACGGTGGGCAGTAGGCCGTACAAATTGCTCTTTTTCATTCCTTGATCGTATTAAGTTTGTTAAGCGTGTATTTGACTTTGAAGTGCAGGGTGCGCTTCTCTAAGGGGTAACGGTATTCGCCCCAGTTCTCGCGGTCGAAGAGGTTGCGCACCTCCAGGCCGAGCTGCCACTGAGGAGTGAAGGCGTGGTGCAGGCCCACGTTCACTTCGTATTTCGAAGGGATCTCCATCGAGCTGCGATCGCCGGGAGCCTCCCAGTTGTAATTGAATCGGTGCGTGAACTCAAAGCCGAGGGTCAGGGCCGAATGCGATCTGCGGCCCAGCAGGTGGTCGGCGTGCAGGTTGATGTCGCAGTTGCCGAAGAAGTAGGGCGTGTTGGGGATGCGGTAGTTGTAGTGGAAGTTAGACCCGCCACCGACGGCGTCGCGGCGCGTATCGCGTGCATCTTGCCAGGACACGTTGCCCCTCACGTCGAGCCACGGGAAGAGGCCGGCATCCACGCTGCCCTCCACGCCCGTGATACGCGCTCGGCCAATGTTTTCGTAAGCCATATACATGGTGCCGTACATCATTTTGATCATGTCCGTGAGATGCATGTAGAAAGCATTGACCTCGATGCGGGCGTGCGGATAGCGCCCGGAACGGACGATCCATCCGACCCCGAGGTTCATGTTCAGGCTCTGTTCGGGGCGGAGCATATAGGAGGGATAGATCAGCACACCGTTGCCAAACATCTCGTCGGCTGTGGGCATTCTGCGCAGCGATTGCACGGAGGCTTTCACGGTCAGTGCTTCGCTGGGGTGCCAGGCGATGGCCTCACTCCATCCCGGTGCCGCCTGAGCATTCTTGGCGGCCGTCAATTTTTCTTGTAGCACCACTCGCTCAGGCGACGGCATGACCTCCGATTGGTAATAGAACAGCTTAATCCCCGCCTCATTGACCCAGCGTCCACCGGCCAGATGCAACTCGTACGTCAGGCCGGCCACGATTGCATGTAACTGACTCGGGTAGCCGCCGGTGGGGAAGCGCGAATAGCTGTCGGCCAAGTCGTCCTTGGGTAGTTTGCGGTTGTATCGGTGGGTGATGTTGGCGTTCAGGGCGTGGACTTCGTTGAAACGATAGTTGGCGTTGAGTCGCTCCTGTAGGTTCGTGTATCGATCGCGGGAATCGTTCGGCAGCGAACCCACCTCGCCTTGCACAGAGGCGCTGAGAAAGCGATTGCCGAGGAAGTCGTAGCTGTAATGCGAGGTGTCCACCTGATTGGCCACAGCCAAGCCCTGCGAAGCGTTGAGTAGGATCGAGAATCGGCCGTCGGCGAGTCGCTTGGACAGCGCTTGGGAGATGTTGAGGGAATTGTAGCGCGAGAAGGCGTGCCGGATATTGTTCTGCACGTTCATCAGCCCGCCTTGGATCTCGTCGTAGAGGTTTTCGTAGCCTACGGACAGCTCTGCGTGGTCGAGCGGCAGGTGGGTAAAAGCGACGCCCACCTCAGCGGCTATGCGCCGATAGGCGTCGTGATCGCGGCGGATGATGCGCCCAAGTTCGAAGGGGGAATTGAAGGTATAGTCGTTTTTGGAGTAGTCGAATGAGCCGCCCGCGCGGACAGCCAGACCGGCCGCGGGCAGGTATTTCTTGGCTTGGAAGTTGGCCGTGTGCGTGTGGTAGGACCCGATGCCATACGCGGCCTCGAGGTGATCGTTTTGGAAGTCCTTGAGGATGATGTTTACCGCCCCACCCAGTCCGTCGCCCCCCAAGTAAGCCGGCACGATGCCTTTGTAGATCTCCACCTCCTGCACCATGTCGGGCGGGATGGATCCGAGTGAAAACTCCTCCGAACTCCCCATGGGTACACCGTTGACGAAGACGCCGATGCGCTTACCGTCGAGGCCCTGCACCAGGATACGCGCCATGCTGCCCATGCCGCCCTGTCGCGCTACGTGCACGCCGGCCGTCTTGTCGAGCACCTCGTTGAGCGTTGCCATATGATAGCGCAGGGCCGAGGCATCGACCACGGTCACGGCCGACGGAGCTTCACGCAGGCGCTGCGCCGCGCTCTTGCTGGTCACGACGACTTCGGACAGCTGACTGTCGTCCGGTCGCAGCGCCACGTCGAGTTGCGTTGTGCCTGCTCGACCGACCGTTACCGTCAGTGTTTGCGAGGTGTAGCCCAAGCAAGAAAAGGTCAGCTTGAATCGTCCGGCCGGTAGCGCAACGCTATAACGCCCCTCGGCATCGGTCACGGCGCCATGATAGCCGCTGGCATCGCGCACCAATACGCCCTCGAGCGCCCTGTGTGTCTCCGCGTCAGTGACGCCGCCCTGACAGACGCCCGTGCCGTCCTGTTGCGCAAACAGAGAGACGAACGACAGTAGGAGGATGAAGGCCAGTCCAAACAGGCGGACGCCTCGACCGAGGCGGATTGTGTTTAGGATGTTTACCATAGTGGGTACAGTGCTTTCTTGTTTTTGGGGCAAAAGTATCGGCCCGTGTAGGGCGCCACAATCCCTATTTTTAAGGAGGGTTGTTGGGAGAAAGAAGCCCTGATCGGGTTAGAGGCCGTTTCTCAATCCTGCAAAGCCTCGACCTACACTGTCGATTCGGCATTTCAGACTTGAAAAACGCCGACCTACACTGTCGATCCGGCATTTCAGACTTGCAAAGCCCCGACCTACACTGTCGATTCGGCTTTTCAGACTTGAAAAGCCCCGACCTACACTGTCGACTTAGAGCAATTCAAAACAGCCGTCTATATTTGCGGCGCAATTGAGGCCCCGTAGCTTAGTTGAATAGAGCGTCAGATTCCGGTTCTGAAGGTCGTGCGTTTGAGTCGCACCGGGGTCACTACTTCGACATTCTTCGCCGTGAGGCGCTTTAGATTAGGAATGAAGATGTAATTGTTATAGTATAGATAGTGTTTTCGAGGAGCCTCGTCGGTCATGCTTTTAGCCGACGGGGCTTCTTTTTGAAGAGCGGAATGGGCCGCGATCTCCCGATCGAGGGGTGCACGCGCCATCCCCCCCGGACATATGTAGAAGCTGGTTTGAATGTATTGGATGATTGTTTTATGAAGCTGTTTGGGCGAATCTCCCCCATTTCTATTTCTGGTCTATCCGGGGCCTGTTTCTACCCTAATAAATTCCAAACAGCTTCTGAAAGCGACAAACGGCGTTTTGCCGGAAGAGGTGAGAAGACGGACGGAGTCAATGGATAGAATGACCACCATCGAACGTAGACGAAGAACGACGACGGAGCGTGCGTGGCTCGGTGTGCTATGGTGCCTGATCGTGGGTGCCGTGGCCACGGGCTGCCAACGCGGCGGGGAGCGTCGGCAGGAACCGACGGCCGCGGAACGGGCGGCACGGCGAGACTCGCTCGAGGCGCTATTCAATGCGCGTCGCTGGACCTCGGTCGATTCGCTTCCGGTGGCCCTTCGCGAAGCACGTGCCTCGGGTGACAGTGTGGCGGTAGCCGTGGCTTGTCGGGCGGCCGCGATGGCGTTGCAGAACAAGCAGCGGTTTGCCGAGGCGGCGCAGGTGGTGCAGACGGGGATTGAGGCGCTGCATGACACGCCCGACACGATCCTCGAGGCTGCGCTGCAAAACACGGCAGCCACGGGCTATCGACGCATGGGCGCCCTCTTCGAGGCTTCCGACCGACTCTACGATGCGCTGCACCGTGTGGAGACCTTCTCTGGCGCCGACTCGCCCGAGGGCAAACGTATGCGTGCCTTCCTTTACAACAACCTCGGCAACGTCTATAAATACCTCAATGACGGCGACGAGGCCGAGATCTTCTTCCGCCGCGCCATCGTACTGGACGAGGAGCTGGGCAACAACAATGGCGTGGCCATGAACTACTCCACGCTGGGTAGTATCTACGAGTACCGCAAGCAGAACGACTCCGCCTTGGTCTTCTACAATCGCGCCCTGGAGCGCAACATCCGCGGCGGATCGGCCACGGGCATAGCTATCTGTCACAATCACATCGGACAGCTGCTCATGAAACGCGGCGAAATGGACTCTGCGCTCGTCCACCACCGCGCCGCCTACCGAGTTCTTCAGGGCGAAGGTGAGGTGTGGAATCGGCAGCGGGCTGCCCTATCGATGGCTTGGATTTACCTACAGAAGAACGACCTCGAGGCGGCGCGTCGGCTGCTCGACGAGACGGAGGTCGTGGCCCTCCGCGCGCATTCCTTCGGCCATTTGGAGGAAACGTATTACTGTCAGGCCGAGTATTACCGTCGGCGGGGTGACTATCGCGCGGCTTCCGATCGGCAGGCGTGTTGCTTAGATTGTCGAGACAGCATGGCTCGACAGCGCGACGAGCGAGAGGTGGTCCAAAATCGCATCCGCTACGAACGCGAGAAGAACGACGCGGAGGTCTTCCGCCTGCACCGTCGCAACGAGGCCGTGGAGGCCAATCGGCAGCTCATCCTCTTCTCGTCCGTCCTGATCGGGTCGGTGCTCATCGTCCTGCTCGTGTTGGCCGTGTTGCTGATCCGCCTGCAACGTCGGCGCAACCGCGAACTGCACGAGATGAATGCGACGAAAGACAAGTTCTTCTCCATCATCTCGCACGACCTCAAGAACCCCGCCTTGGCCCAACGCAACGCCCTGCAAG